>NZ_JBGGKT010000005.1:0-313622 GCF_041287115.1 Mycobacterium sp. pV006
TGGACACACCCGCCCAACGCATGACCCAACTTCTTAGCCAAGCCGCCTAATCGTTGTCATAGCCACTTGACATCAAGGCGTTTTGACGCGCGTGGAACGCAATTTCGGCGCGGGTGGCGCGGGGGGGCGGGGTGGGGTCAGCGGGTCCGGAAGTGGGCGATGGCCAGCACCGTCAGGACCCCGGCGGCGGTGGCCGACATCAACGACAACGTCAGCAGCGGCGCCGAGTACACCTGCGACACCGTGGCGGGCTCGCCGTCGAGGACGGGCGGGATCACGACGGGCGACGACGCGGCCACCCGGCTGGCGACCGCAGCAACAGCCGCGAGCAGGGCCAGCACCGCTTCGACGACGGCGCGCATCCTCACGACGAGGTCTCCGGCGGGATCCGTTCTTCGACCAGGTTCGTCAGCGCGGCGCGCAGCTGCTCGTGCTTACGCGCCCACGCCTGCGCGGTGCGGTCGTTGGTCAGCCGAACGCCGATACCGGTGCGTCCGCGCGGCACACCGGTGAGCTCGCCCAGGGCCCGCGCGTACTGCCATTTCGGAGTCTCGGGGCCCTTGGCCTCGGGATAGACCCGAACGATCTCCTCGGTGCGGGTCACCTCGGTGCCCTGCCGCAGGGTGTCCGGGGTCAGCTCCACGGACGTGTGGATCCGGGCCGCCTTGACCTGAATGCTCAGGAACAAAGTCACCAGGACGAAGAACATGCCCGGGACCACCCACTGGATGCCGTAACCGGCCGACATCTGGATCAACAGCATCGCCAGGCCCGCGCCCGGTCCCGCCAGCACCCACAGCCAGCTCGCACCCTGCTCGTGGAACAACACCTCGGGCTTGTCGGTGGTCTGGGTCATCGCTGCCTTTCCGGGTCGTACCAGGCGGCCGCCGCCGGGCGGGTGAACAACGCGGCGCCGACGAGCAGCGGCAACAGCGCCAGCAGGATGACCGGATGTGCCACCTTGACGCCGAGCGCCAACAACAGCATCACCACGGTCGCCGCGGCCACCAGTCCCAGGACCGCCAGCCGGAAGCGGGCGTCGCCGCCGCGGGCCCGCCCCGCCAGGAACGCCACCAGCCCGCCGACGATCACCGCGCCGATGCCGGTGGCCCGGTAGATCGCGAGGTAACTGCGGACCGTGTCGTCGTCCACGGTGTCGGGGAAGGCGGCCCGCGCGGCGTCGTAGCCGGCCGACGAGGCCATCAGCCCGCCGACGATCAGCACCACCGCTCCCGCGACGAAGCACCAGAACGACAGGTCGACGATGCGTGGGCGATCGGCCGGGGTGGGGTCGGTCATGGTCGGGTCAGAGTATCCAATCACCGGGTGAAGAACTCGTGTGCTTCCTTGCGGTGCAGCAGGTAGGTGCCGCCGACGATGAGCACCGAACCGATGATGACCGGCACGGCATAGGCCAGCGCGGTCGCCGCGGAGGGTCGGTCCACACCGAAGAGGTTGCTCACCGAGTAGACGACGGCCGCGATGGATCCGCCGGTCAGGAAGGTGCGGGCCCACCGGTAGCCCTGGCGCAGCAGATAGAGGAAGGTCGCGACGACGGCCGCCAGTGCGCCGACGAACACGCAGTTGATGGCGAGGAACAGTCCGTCCTGACCCCGGTGGGCGGTGAAGAGGTCCACCAGGTAGCCGATCACCATCAGCGGCAGCGCCACCAGCCACAGCCAGAATCCGGTGTCCACATCGGGCGGGCGGACCGCCGATTCCGGACTGTCGGCGGGCTCCCGGGGATCGGTCACGACAGCCAGCGGGCCGCTTCTGCGGCCCAGTAGGTCAGCACGATGTCGGCGCCGGCGCGGCGGATCGACGTCAGTGACTCCAGAACCATCGTCTGCCGGTCGATCCAGCCCCGTTCGGCTGCGGCGGTGATCATCGCGTACTCACCGGAGACCTGGTAGGCGGCCACGGGCACCGAGGAGATCTCGGCCGCCGCGCGCACGATGTCGAGGTACGCCATCGCCGGCTTCACCATGACCATGTCGGCGCCCTCGGTGAGGTCGAGTTCGATCTCGCGCAGGGCTTCCCGCGCGTTCCCCGGATCCTGTTGGTAGGTGCGACGATCGCCCTGCAGGCTCGAACCGACCGCCTCGCGGAACGGGCCGTAGAAGCCGGACGCGAACTTCGCGGCGTAAGCCAGGATCGCGGTGTCGACGTAGCCCGCGGCGTCGAGTCCGTCGCGGATCGCGGCCACCTGGCCGTCCATCATCCCGCTCGGTCCCACCACCTGCGCACCGGATTGCGCTTGCGCCACAGCCAGTTCCACGTAGCGACGGTTGGTGGCGTCATTGTCGACCCGGCCCCGATCGTCGAGCACCCCGCAGTGTCCGTGGTCGGTGAACTCGTCGAGGCACGTGTCGGCCATCAGGACCGTGGCATCACCGAGGTCCGCGGTGAGATCGCGCAGAGCGACGTTGAGGATCCCGTCGGGGTCCACCCCGACCGATCCGTCCGAGTCCTTGTCGGCGTCCTTCGGCACGCCGAACAGCATCAGTCCCCCGACACCGAGGCGCACCGCCTCGTCGGCCGCGCGGCGCACGGTCTCGCGGGTGTGCTGCACGACACCGGGCATGGACGTGATCGCGCGCGGCTCGTCCAGGCCGTCGGCGACGAACATGGGCAGCACGAGATGCCTTGGTTCCAAGCTGGTTTCGCCGACCAGACGACGCATGGCAGCAGTGGAACGCAGCCGCCTGGGGCGGTGGCTCGGGAAGCTCATGGACGGCCCCCGCTAGCGGCGACGGCTCTTTTTCCGCGGGGGCGGCAGCGCACCCTCGGCCCGCAGTCGGGCCGCATGCTCGGCGAGCGCCTCCACCAACGGTCCGACGGCGGCCACCTCGGGCTGCACGTCGACCCGCAGGCCGAATTCCGCTGCGGTCTCGGCGGTCTTGGGTCCGATGCACGCAACGATGGTGCGCGCGTGGGGCTTTCCGGCGATACCGACCAGATTGCGCACCGTCGAACTCGAGGTGAAACAGACCGCGTCGAATCCACCGGTCTTGATCATCTCGCGGGTGTGCGCCGGCGGCGGAGCGGCACGCACCGTCCGGTAGGCCGTGACATCCTCGATCTCCCAACCGCGTTCACGCAGGCCCTCGGCCAGCGTCTCGGTGGCGATGTCGGCGCGGGGCAGCAGCACCCGGTTCACCGGATCGAAAACGTCGTCGTAGGGCGGGAAGTCGTCGAGCAGGCCCAGGGAGCTCTGCTCACCGCTGGGCACCAGTTCGGGGTTGATGCCGAACGCGCGCACCCGGTCGGCGGTGGCCTGACCGACGCAGGCGATCTTCACACCCGAGAATGCCCGCGCATCCAGGCCGAACTCGTTGAACTTCTCCCAGACCGCGCGCACGGCGTTGGTGGAGGTGAACACCACCCACTGGAACCGGCCGTCCACCAGGCCCTTGACGGCCCGCTCCATCTGCGCGGGGCTGCGGGGCGGTTCGACCGCGATGGTCGGGACCTCGATCGGCAGGGCACCGTGGGTGACCAGACGGTCGCTCATCTCCCCGGCCTGATCCTTGGTGCGCGGCACCAGCACGGTCCAGCCGTACAGCGCGCGGCTCTCCCACCAGTTCAGCTTCGCGCGGTGCGCGACGGTCCGTCCGATCGTCACCACGAGGGTTCCGGTCAGCGGGCCGGCGGGCTCGGCGATCGCCGGCTTGTCCAACACCGCCTTGTCGAGCAGGCCGGCCAGAGTGGTCTCCACCGAACGCTGCTGGCAGGTGGTGCCGTTGCCGGTGACCACCGCGGGCGTCGACTCGGCCAGGCCGTACTCGATGAGCGTGCGCGCCGCGTCGGGAAGATGCGATGCCGTCGCGTGCAGGATCAGCGGGCCGGGAGCCGCGGCCAGCGCCGCCCAGTCGACCTCCGGGTCGCGGACGTCGGCGACGGTGTGCGACGAGCCCAGCGGCAGACCGGCATAGGTGGGCACGGCGGTGGTGCCCGGCAGGCCGGGCACGATCTCGAACGTCAGCTGGGTCCGCGCCAGCGCGTTGACCTCGGTGATCACCGAGTCCACCGACAGCGGATCGCCGGCGACCAGGCGCACCACGTCGACACCGGTGCGGGCTTCGGTGGCAAGCGTCTTGGCGACCTCGGCGGGTTCCCCGAGCGCGGGGCGCACGTCCGGACCGCCGGGGATCACCGCCTCGACGGCGGGCGTCTCGGCACCCTTGTCGTCGTCGGCGTCCTTCTTGGCGGCCGCCGTGGCGTTCTCCGGCAACGGCCCCGACGGCGGCGGCAACTCCGTGCCGACCAGTGCCAGAACCGACTCCGGCACATCGGGGTCGGTGAACACCAGCGCGGCGTTGGCCAGCACCGCGCGGGCCCGCGTGGTCAGCAGACCCGGATCACCGGGCCCGGAGCCGACGAACGTGATGCGACCGGGCTTGCCCTTGCGTCCTCGCAAGCTCATGCGTCTCTCCCGCCTTCGTCCAACAGATCGCGCGCGCCCAAGTCGAACAACTCCTCGGCCATCGAGAGCCCCAGCTCCCGTGCCCGATCGGGTGTCCCGACACCGGACGCACGGATCACGTCGGATCCGTCCAGCGTCGCCACGCAGCCGCGCAGCGACAGCTCTTCGAAGACGCGACCCTCCTCATCGATCGACTCGACCACCTCAGCGATCGCACCGACCGGTGCGGAACATCCCGCCTCCAGTTCGGCCAGCAGGGTCCGCTCGGCGGTGACCGCGGCCCAGGTGTCGGCGTCGTTCAACTGCGCCAACACCTTCACCAGGTCGGTGTCACCGGCACGGCACTCGACGGCCAACGCTCCCTGGGCCGGCGCCGGCAACATCTGCACCGGCTCCAGCGCCTCGGTCACCACTTCGAGGCGACCGATACGGGACAGACCCGCTCGAGCCACCACGATTGCGTCGAGTTCACCGCGGCTTACCCTGCTCAACCTGGTATCTAGGTTGCCTCTTAGGGGGCGGATTTCCAAACCGAGACCCAGTGCTTTAAGCTGTGCCACCCTTCGCGGGGACGACGTACCGATCACGGAGCCGGCAGGCAACTCGCCCAGCACCATGCCGTCACGTGCGACCAGCGCGTCTCGCGGGTCTTCGCGCCGCGGTGTGGCGGCGACGACGAAGCGCGGGTCCTGGGCGGTCGGCAGGTCCTTGAAGGAGTGCACGGCGGCGTCGACGGTGCCGTCGGCGATGGCCTCGCGCAGAGCGGCCGTGAACACCCCGACACCGATGTCGGCGATCGGCTCGTCGGGACGTTGGTCGCCCGCGGTGGCCACGATGACCAACTCGGTCGGGTGACCGGCGGCGATCAGCGCGTCGCGCACGGTACCCGCCTGGGTGGTGGCCAGCAGGCTACCGCGGGTACCGAGACGAATCACCGGACGGTCGGAAGAGGGTGTGGATTCACTCGGATGTGTCGAAATCTCTTGTCACCACCGATATTTCGCTGCCATTGACGGCATTGATGTCCAGGCCGTCAAGCGGCAGCTCACCGGCCGCCACAGCATCGACCGCCTGCTGGTCGAGTTCGAACAGTTCCCGCAGCGCCTCGGCGTAGCTGTCGCCGCCGGGCGCGCTGGCGAGTTGTTTGACGCGCACCGTCGGCGCGTGCAGAAGCTTGTCGACGACGCGGCGCACCGTCTTGGCGACCTCGTCGCGGTGGTCGGCGTCCAGTCCCGGCAACCGGTTGTCCAGCCGCAGCAGCTCAGCCTCGACGACATCGGCGGCGCGCTGACGCAGCGCGGTGACCGTCGGGGTCACCTCGGCCATCCGCTGCCCCGCCAGGTAGTGGGCCACCTCCGCGGCGACGATCGTGCGGGCGGCCTCGGCATCCGAGGCCGCGGCGCGCGCCGTGGGTTCGCGCTGGATGCGCTCCATGTCGATGACGTGCACGTCGGGCAGACCGGCCACCGCCGGGTCGACGTCGCGGGGCATGCCGAGGTCACAGATCACCAGCTGCTTGCGGTCGGCACTGTGGGCCAGCCCGCGGTGCACGTCGGCCAGCGACACGACCGGGCGCACGGCCCCGGTGCAGCTGACCACGACGTCGGCGTCGGTCAACAGCGGCGGCAGGTGGTCGAACGGGAACGCCTCGGCGGCGGTGCCCGCGGCGTTGAGGTTCTCGGCGAGGCGCTTGGCGCGCGGCAGGGTGCGGTTGACGACGTGGATGCGCTCCACCCCCGCGCGGACCAGTTGCCTGGCCGCCAGCGCTCCCATGGATCCGGCGCCCACGACGACCGCGCTACGGCCGGCCAGCGAACCGAGCTTGCGTTCTGCGATGTCGAGCGAGACCGACACCACCGACGCCCCGGCCGCATCGATCCCGGTCTCGGTGTGCACCCGCTTCCCCACCGACAGCGCCCGCTGCGAGAGCTCGTGCAAGGTGCGGCCGACAGTGCGGTTGGCCTCGGCGGTCGCGTAGGCGCGCCGGACCTGACCCAAGACCTGCTGCTCGCCGATGACCGCGGAGTCCAGACCGGAGGCCACGGAGAACAGATGCTCGACGGCCGCCTCGGCGTAGCGCACGTAGGCGTACTTGGTCAGATCCTGCAACGACATGCCGGAGTGCTCCGCCAGCACCTGCCCGATCACGGAAAGGCCGCCGTGGAACGCTTCCACGACGGCGTAGACCTCGATGCGGTTACAGGTGGACAGCACCATCGCCTCGGTGACCAGCGACGAACGCAGCACCTCTTCGATGATCTTGGCCTGGTCGTCTTCGTCGGTGGTCAGTTGCTCGAGCACTGACACCGGCGCGCTGCGGTGCGACACCCCGAAAAGCAGAACGCTCATGGCTTCATCACCGCGCTGACCACGCCTTCCAAGGTAGTCGCTGACTGCTGGGCCACCAAATTCGTTCAGCTAACAGCTGAGATGTCAACGCCCCAGATCAGCACGCAATCGGGGTTCGTCGACCTCCCAGTAGCTGTGTTCTGCTCCGTCGAGCAGCACGACGGGCAACCGGTCGCCGAACTCGGCGCGCAGCTCGGTCCGCCCGTCGGCAGCGGCGTCGTCGACGTCGGTCACCACCAGGACGAAGCCCAGCTCGGAAGCCATCGCGGCGAGCTGGTCGGCCGCGCGGGCACACATCGGGCACCCCTGCCGGGTGAGCAACTGCACCTGCCGATCCACCCCGCCAGTATCGCGCCTGGGTGCCTTAATCTTGTAGCCGTGTCGGACAGCGGGGAATTGCCGGGCGGGTCCGCCGGTCTGGGATCGGGCGTCTCCGCCGGTCTGGGATCGGGCGTCTCCGCCCACCGGGCGCAGGAACTCGCCGGTCAGGCCAGCGCCGAGGCGGCCGCCCTCGGTCTGACCGAGCTGCCCGACGAAGCCGCGGCCCCGCCGGCCCCACCGCCGGATCTGACCGCCGCGGCGTTCTTCGACGTGGACAACACCCTGGTGCACGGCTCGTCGCTGGTGCACTTCGCGCGCGGGTTGGCCGCACGCGAGTTCTTCACCTACAAGGACCTCGCGCGGTTCGCGGTCGCCCAGGCCAAATTCCAGCTCACCGGCCGGGAGAACAGCGAGGACGTGGCCGCGGGCCGACGCAAGGCGCTGGCGTTCATCGAGGGCCGGTCCACCGCCGAGCTGGTCGCGCTGGGTGAGGAGATCTACGACGAGATCATCGCCGACAAGATCTGGCCGGGCACCCGGGCGCTGGCCCAGATGCATCTCGACGCCGGGCAACAGGTGTGGTTGGTGACCGCGACACCCTACGAGCTGGCCGACACCATCGCGCGACGGCTGGGCCTGACGGGCGCCCTGGGCACTGTCGCCGAATCCGTCGACGGGGTGTTCACCGGCCGGCTGGTCGGCGACATCCTCCACGGGGTCGGCAAGGCGCACGCGGTGCGGTCGCTGGCGATCCGGGAGGGCCTGAACCTGCGGCGCTGCACCGCCTACTCCGACAGCATCAACGACGTGCCGATGCTGTCGCTGGTCGGCACCGCGGTGGCGATCAACCCTGATGCCCACCTGCGCGATCTGGCCCGGCAGCGCGGCTGGGAGATCCGTGACTTCCGGACCGCCCGCAAGGCCGCCCGCATCGGGGTGCCGTCGGCACTGGCGCTCGGCGCCGCCGGCGGCGCGCTGGCCGCGGCGGTGTCCCGCCGCGACCGCACGTGACCTTCACGCCACATAACCGCTGATAGGCTCACGCCTCCAGCGCCCAGACACAGAGAGACTCCGGCATGGCCATCGCAGAAGAGATCATCGGAACCCACTACCGGTACCCCGATTACTTCGAGGTCGGCCGCGAGAAGATCCGTGAGTTCGCCCGCGCGGTCAAAGACGAGCACCCCGCGCACCACGATGAGGACGCCGCCAGGGAATGCGGTCACGACGCGTTGATCGCGTCGTTGACGTTCATGGCCGTCGCCGGCCGGCGCGTACAGCAGGAGATCTTCAACCAGTTCGACCTGCCGATCAACATGGAGCGGGTGCTGCACCGCGACCAGAAGCTGATCTTCCACCGGCCGATCGTCGCCGGCGACAAGCTGTGGTTCGACTCCTACCTCGACTCGGTGACCGAGTCGCACGGCGCCGTGCTGACCGAGATCCGCGGCGAGGTCACCGACGACGACGGGCAGCCGGTGGTGACCAGCATCGTGACCGTCATGGGTGAGGCCGCGCACGACGGCGAGGCCGACGAGTTGACCGCCAAGGTCGCCGCGAACCGGGACGCAGCCCTGTCGAAGTTCGTTGCTGGGCAAAAATCCCAGGCGGAATGACCGCTCAGCCGAAGAAGGTGTTGCGGCGGTTGGTCAACAGCTGATACAGCGTCTGCTGGATGGTCTCGCGCACCTGGTCGGTCAGGTCGAACGTGACCATCGGATCGTCGGCGGCGGACTCGTCGTAGTCGGCGGTGGAGATCGGCTCGCCGAACTCGATGTACCACTTCGACGGCAGCGGAACCACGCCCAGCGGACCGGCGAGCGGGAACAGCGGGGTGACCGGGAAGTACGGCAGACCGAGCAACCGCGCCAGCAGCTTGACGTCGGCGACCATCGGATAGATCTCCTCGGACCCGACGATCGAGCACGGGATGATCGGGGTCTTGGAGCGCAGCGCCGCCGACACGAATCCGCCGCGGCCGAATCGCTGCAGCTTGTAGCGGTCTTTGAAGCGCTTGCCGAGCCCCTTGTAGCCCTCCGGGAACACCGCGGTGAGCTCGCCGGAGGCCAGGAGGCGATGGGCGTCGTCGGTGCAGGCCATGGTGTGGCCGGCCTTACGCGCGGCCTGCCCGACCATCGGCATGTCGAACACCATGTCGGCGGCCAGCAGACGCAGATTGCGCTGCGCGGGGTGGTGGTCGTGCACGGCGACCTGGGTCATCAGCCCGTCGAAGGGCAGCACGCCCGCATGGTTGGCCACCACCAGTCCCGCGCCGGTCTCGGGGAGGTTCTCGATCCCGCTGACCTCCACCCGGAACCACGACCGGAAGAACACTCGCAGCAAAGGAAGGATGATTGCTTCGTTGAGGTGCGGGTCGAACCCGAACTCGTCGACGCTGTAGTCACCGGTCATCCGCTTGCGAACGAAGTCGGCGACCGCGGAGATGTTCTTGGCCAACTCGGTCGGCGTCGCCTCGACACCGTCGGCCCGGTGTGCGTCGATGTCGCGGATGACGGCGTCGAATTCCTCGTGCGCGACGTCGCCATCGGGATCGGCGAGAAACGAGGGATGGCGCCGCGAACTTTCCGCACGCTGCGCCGCGCTGCGTCGCTGAGCCGCGCCGCGACTCGAATTCGAGTGCAGCGGAATCACTTTCGCTTTCGGCTCGCTGGCCAACGTGGTAACCCTCTCCACCAGCCTCCCCCGGCTGACAATCTGAAAATCGAGTCTAGCGTCCCCAGCGCTGCGCCGCAGTGACCGCGCGGTCCTCGATCGAACGTACCCAATCCGGATCGACGATGGGTTTCAACGCACGCCCCCGGACATAGTCGTCGAACGCTTCGGCTGTCGTCCACTTGGGCGTGTAGCCGAGTTCCGCACGCATCCGGCTGGTGTCCATCACGCGTCCGTAGCTCAGGTAGTCGAGCTGTTCACGATCGAGCTCGGTGTTGCGGGTGGCTCGCCACAGCGAATCGACGACCACCAGAGCCGAACGTGGCAGTGGTAGCGGAATTCGCCCGGCGCGGCGGATCGCCTGGCTCATCATGATGATCCCCGACGCCCCGATGTTGAACGTACCGGCCTTGCCCGCGATCGTGGCGTGCTCGAGGGCACCCAGCGCATCCTGTTCGTGCAACAGCTGCATCCGTGGATCGTGGCCGACGACCGTCGGCACCACGGGCCCGGCGAGATAGCGCGACAGCGCGGTGTCCATCGCCGGGCCGATCATGTTGGCCAGCCGCAGGATGGTCACCGCGATGTCGGGGCGTCGCCGTCCGAGACCACGCGCGTAACCCTCGATGTCGATGCTGTCGCGGGCGAACCCCTCCCCGGGCGGGCGGCGGCGGCTGCTGCTCTCGGTGAACAGCACCGGGTCGCGCGCGCTCGAGCCGTAGACCTCCGAGGTCGACTTCAGGATCACCCGACGCACCGACGGCGCCTTCTGGCAGGCCGCGAACAACTGGATCGCGCCCATGACGTTGTGTTCCTTGAGCATCGCCCGCCCGCCGGAGCGCGGCGCGTAGGACGCGGCCGCAGCGTGCACGACCGTGTCGACGTCGCCGGTCCTGATGACCTTGGCGATGAACGGGTTGCGAATGTCGGCGCGGACGAACTCCGCCCGGCCCATCCGACGCAGCAGATCCTTGCTCGGAGCGATCGCGTCGACCGCGATCACGTGCTCGATGCGCGGATTTTGGGCCAGCCGTGCGACCAGGTAGCCACCGAGAAAACGACAGGCACCCGTGACGAGCACGACCTTCGGATACTTGAGTTCGTCGCGGGTGCCTGATGGCCCGGCGCCGCCGTCGGACCTGGAATCAGCATCCATCCGGACAGCCTAGCGACCGGGCGCTCGACCTACTTGCCGAGTTTTCTGCGCTGGACCCGGGTGCGACGCAGCAGCTTGCGGTGCTTCTTCTTCGACATGCGCTTGCGCCGCTTCTTGATGACAGAACCCATGAACTCCGCTACCTAAAGTTGTTTGACATTTCGGGCACCGTCGATCGACGGCGCCAGTCCCGAGCGGTCACTTTACCTGGGCCCTCGGGTCAAACGAAAAACGGCTCTGTCGGGAAACCAGCCGCCCCGCGCCTACCCCGCGTCGAAGTAGGAGCTCTCCAGCATGTCGTGAACGGCCTTGGCGTGCACACGGAACGAACGACCGACCCGGACCGCGGGCAGCTCGCCGTTGTGCACCAGGCGGTACACCGTCATCTTGCTGACCCGCATGAGGCCGGCCACCTCGGCGACGGTCAGAAATTGCGCTCGCGGCGCCTGACCGTCGCTCTGGCCGGCATCACGTGCCGCCTTCCCTCCGCTCGCGGAATCCCGCGCCGACGGCCCGTTCGTAGACGTCATCGCAACCCAATCCTTCAGGCACGGGCAGTTCCAGCGGCTTCCCCACCGCTGGCACCGACCCGTGCTTACCACTGGGAGAATAGCGTGGCAGGTGGGGTTACTGCGACGGGTGTGGGGTTTTCAGTCCGAAATCGCTGAACTACTCGGATGTAATTCCGAGCTGCTCAGAGCGGGTTTTCGCCGCGGCCACCGCGTTGGCGACCGCCGCCCGCAGCCCACCCCGCTCGAGTTCACGCAGACCAGCAGCGGTGGTGCCGCCGGGAGAGGTCACGGTGGCGCGCAACTCGGCGGCCGAGGTGTCCATCGCCGCGGCCATCACCGCGCTGCCGCCGGGGGACCTCTGATCGAGCCGCTCGAGCAGCATCGCCGCCGAACCGGCCATCGTCTGCACCACCAGATCGGTGGCCACCGCACGCGCCAGCCCGGCGTCGACGGCGGCGTCGACGAGCGCCTCCACCATCAGGAAGAAATAGGCCGGCCCCGACCCTGACACCGCGGTGACGGCGTCCATCTGCGCCTCGGAGACGGTCAGGACACCGCCGACGGCGTCGAACAGCGCCGAGACCTCCTTGAGGTGCTCGGCGGTGGCGAACCGGCCCGCTGCCAGGGCGCTGACCCCTCCCCCGACCAGCATCGGCGCGTTCGGCATGACCCGGACCACCGGCGACCCCGCCGGCAGCTTGTTCTCGTAGTAGTCGGTGCTGACCCCGGCGGCCACGCTGACGAACACCTGCTCGGCCGCGTCGCTCTCCGCGCGCGCGGCGGTGTCGGCGATGTCGCCGATCACGTGGGTCACGTCGGAGGGTTTGACCGCGACGATGACATAGGTGGCGGAGTCGACCGCCTCGGAGACCGTGGTGACCAGCACCGAATACTTCTCGGCGAGGTAGCCGGCGCGATCCGCGCTCTTCTCCGCCACCACGAGGTCCTTGACCTGTCTGCCGGCGCGCAGCAGTCCGGCGAGCAGAGCTTCGCCGATGTTGCCGCCACCGATGATCGCGATTCTGGCCATGCCGGACAGCATCGCACGCACACCGACCGCGGCGGCTGCCGCGTCAGCCGTCGCCGTCGGCGGCGGGCACCATCGCCAGCTGCCGGGTCTGCACCACGATGTGGCCCTGGGAGTCGACCACGATGTGGTCCTCGTCGAACCAGTCCTGACCGATCTGCGTCGTCGTACACATCACCCGCAGCCAACCGGGGGCGGGCATCGCGCGCACGTAGGCGGTGAGTTGCACCGTGGGCGCCCACCCGAACCGGTTGACGCCGTAGGTCACCGGGGCGGACACGTCGCCGCACAGCAACGCGAACAGCAGGTCGGGTTCCACGCCTTTGGGACGGACCCAGTACTCGATCATCGGCGGGCCGTCATCGGAACGCGGTGCGAACGTCGTCAGCGACGGCCGGATGTCGCAGCCTCGGCTCAGATGCACGATGTCGGCCATCGGGTGTCCGGGGCCGATCGGTTCGAGGCCCGGCGGAGGTTCGGGCATCATCAGCGGCAACACCGGGTTCACCGACAGCAGCGGCGGCACGTCGTGTTCGGGTGTCCCCATGGTGATGGCGGCCCGCACGGCCACCCGATCACCCTGGCGCAGTTCGACGTCGATCAGGCTGACCCGGCGCCCCCGCTTGCGCACCGTGGTGACCACCTCCATGGCACCGGGGTCGGGCGCCCACAGAAAGTTTCCGGATACGGCGATGGGCTCGACGTCGGGCATCTCGTGGCGTGCGGCGTTGGCGCACAGCCCGAGCATCGCACCGCCGTGCACCTTCGGACCGATGGTCCAGTTCTCGTTCAGCACACCGTGATAGACGCCGTCGCCGGCGGCGCTCAGGGTCATCGCATCGGTGAACAGGGTGGAGCTCGTCATGGCTGGGTTCCTCGGCTGTGCCAGGTCAGCGCAGCAGATGCGCGCGGGCGTACTGCAGCGACTCGGTCAGAAGGGCCTCGCGTTCGGCGGCGGTGCGCGCGCCCGAGGTGGTCACCTCGAGGATGACATGACCGGCGAAGTCACTTGCAGCCAGCATCTCGCAGATCTCTGCGGTCGGCTGGGTGCCGCGGCCGGGCACCAGATGCTCGTCGGTCGACGCGCCGCTGCCGTCGCACAGATGCAGGTGCACCAACCCCTCGCCCATGCGCCGGGCCATGTCCACGGCGTCGGTGCCCGCCGTGGCGGTGTGGGACAGGTCCAGGGTGTAGTGCGCGTGCCCGCCGTCGAGCGGGTCGAACGACGGCGCGAACGCCGAGATACCGGGGCCGGGGCGCCCGCCGCGTTTGCGCATCCGCTCGATCGAGGTCTGACCGGCACCGAAGAACCGGTCCGCGCGGAACGGGAACATGTTCTCCACTGCGACCATCACGTCGCTGCGGGATTCCAGCTCGGCGACCTGGTCGCTGAATCCTTCGGCGTAGCGCCGCTGCCACCGGAACGGCGGGTGCACCACCACGGTCTGTGCGCCCAGTTGTTCGGCGGCGCGAACACTGCGTTCGAGCTTGGCGATCGGGTTGGCGCCCCAGACCCGTTGGGAGATCAGCAGGCACGGTGCGTGCACCGACAACACCGGCACGCCGTAGCGGCGCGACAGTTCCTCGACGGCGTCGATGTCCTGGCTGACCGACTCGGCCCAGACCATCAACTCGATGCCGTCATAGCCGAGCTCGGCGGCGTACTCGAAGGCGGCTTCGGTTCTGAGCGGGTAGACCGATGCGGTCGACAGACCGACCTTGATGGCGGGGCGCACGATGTCCGTCGGCCGCCGTCAGCCCGACTGCAGCAACGCCAGCGGACCCAGCGTGACCAGCGCACCGACCGCCACCGCGATCAGTGTGCTGCCGATGTCCTCGGTCTTGCGCACCACGCGGACCGCCACCACCAGACCGAGGATGACCAGCACCGAGAGCACCAGCGCGACGATGTTGTTCCACTTCCACAGCTGGTCGAACGCGATGAACAGACCGGCGCCGAAGGCGACCGCGAAGATGCTCTGCCCGACGATCCACAGCGCGTGCACGAACGAGGACATGCGACCGGGTTCGCGGTAGTCCTCGTCGACGAGGTCGGCCTCGTCGGGATCGGTGTCGTCGGTCGTGGCGGCGACATCGGCCAGCGGGCCGCCGAACAGGGGTTCGGAGGTCGAGCGCAGATAGGACGGCAACTCGTCGTCCGTGTCCGCGCGGGTGTCGTCGAGGTCGGTGACGTCATCGAGGTCGGTGTCGAGTTCGAGCGCGGCCTCGGCGTCCAGGGCGTCCGGGTCGGACACGTCGTCCGCGCCGTCATCGTCCGTCGCTGCGTCGTCCGGCGCGAGAGCCTCGGAATCGATCTCGTCCTCGACCTCGGGCAGCGGGTCGGGGCTCATGTGCTCGGCATCGGCGTCGGTCTGCTCGACGGCGGGCGGCTCGGTGGTGCTCAGGCGTTGTTCGATCTGGGCGGCGTAGGCGGCGACCGCGTCGGCGTAGTCGTCCTCGTCCTCGTCGGCTTCTGCGACTGTCTCGACTGCCGCGGGCGCGTCGTCGTCGGCCGGTTCCTCGGTCTGTTCGGCGGGAGCTTCCTCGTCGGCGGGTGCCGGTTCGGCCGGGGCCTGCTCGTCTTCTTCGACTTCTTCGACTTCTTCGACTTCTTCGATGACGCTCTCGTCGGCCACCGGGGCATCGGTGGAGGTCTCCTCGGGGGGCTCCTCGACGCGTTCCTCGGCCGGCGGGGCAGGTGCAGGCTTGGTGTCGGTGTCCCGGATCACCGGGATCTCGCCGGTCAGCTCCGCGACCGTCACCGCGTCGGCGTTGCCGCGCCGACGACGTCGCCTGCCGCCCACCGGGGGTGAGCCGATCGTCCCGTTTCTGGCCAGCAGCTCGGCGACCGAGATCGGTCGCGTCGTGCCGGAGTCATCAGATCGGGTCATCGTTTGCTGCCTTTGCGCCTCGCTGCGTGTCCGTCAAGCATCGCGCACCGCCATCGACTGCGTGCCCAAACCATCGGTTCCGCCGACGAGTGCGCTCGCGTCGGCGTCACTGTCGAGTCTCCGCAGGATCGACCCGCCCCGCAACGCCCGTCGACAGATGTCCACCGTTTCGATACCGAGGGCTCTCATGCTCGCATCCGCCACCGGCGCGGCCGCAACGCTGTGCGGCGCCCGTCAGCGTTCACCCCTTTCAGTTCCGCTCGGTCAGACGCGGTCATCCTAGAGATGAAAAATATGAGTTCACGAAGAGCCGCCCCGGTCGGCCGGAACTCGGTCCGGACCCGCGCCCACCGATGGACGGTTTTGCCGCCCACGTCGGCCGCGCCTGATCGCACCCGCCCAACCTAATGGGTCTACCGTGGGAAACTGTGAGCGGACCGCAGTATCCCGGTGAGGTCGAACTGGATTTCGCCCGCGAATGGGTGGAGTTCTACGACCCCGAGGACCCCACGCATCTGATCGCCGCGGACATGACGTGGCTGCTGTCGAAATGGACGTGTGTGTTCGGCACCCCGGCGTGCAAGGGCACCGTGGAGGACCGGCCCGACGACGGATGTTGTTCCCACGGCGCGTTTTTGTCCGACGACGACGACCGGGCCAAGCTCGACGACGCGGTGAAGCTGCTCACCGACGAGGACTGGCAGTTCCGCGCTAAGGGGTTGGGCAAGAAGGGCTACCTCGAGCTGGACGAGTACGACGACGAGCCCACTTGGCGGACGCGAAAGTACAAGGGCGCCTGCATCTTCCTCAACCGCCCCGGTTGGCCGGGCGGTATCGGCTGCGCTCTGCACACCAAGGCCCTGAAGATCGGGGTGGAGCCGCTGACCCTCAAGCCGGAGGTGTGCTGGCAGTTGCCGATCCGGCGCACCCAGGAGTGGGTGACCCGTCCGGACGGCTCGGAGATCCTGCGCTCGACGATCACCGAGTACGACCGGCGCGGTTGGGGCGAGGGCGGTCTCGACCTGACCTGGTACTGCACCGGAGATCCCAACGCCCATGTCGGCGCGCGGCCCGTCTTCGAGTCCTACGGCCCCGAGCTGACCGAGCTCCTCGGCGAGAAGGCTTACGCGGAGTTGGCCGCAATCTGCAAGCGCCGCAGCGGTTTGGGCCTGGTCGCGGTGCATCCGGCGACGCGGGCCGCGCAGTGAGCGACGCGCTGTTCCTGTTCCGGTTGATCCCGCCGCGCGCGGACTTCGCACAGACCATGACCGACGCCGAACAGCAGGCGATGGCCCAGCACATGACCTACTGGCGGCAACTGCTCGTCGACGGCCAGGTGGTGGTCTACGGTCCGGTGGCCGACCCCGAGGGGGTGTGGGGTCTGGGTGTGCTGCGCGTGCGCGACCGCGCCGAGGCGTTGGCCATCGGCGCGGCCGATCCGTCGGTTGTGGTCGGCGTCAACAGCTTCGAGGTGTTCGAGATTCCCGGTGGGGTCACCGGCGATACCGCTCAGCCCTCGAGCTTGTAACCGAGCCCGCGCACCGTCACCAGGTGCACCGGATTGGCCGGATCCTCTTCGATCTTGCTGCGCAGCCGCTTGACGTGGACGTCGAGGGTCTTGGTGTCGCCGACGTAGTCCGCGCCCCACACCCGGTCGATCAGCTGCCCGCGGGTGAGCACCCGACCGCTGTTGCGCATCAGATACTCGAGAAGGTCGAACTCCTTGAGCGGCAACGTGATCGGGTTTCCGTTGACACTGACGACGTGGCGTTCGACGTCCATGCGCACCGGTCCGGCCTCCAGCACTCCGTCGTCGAGTGCCGCGTCGTCGTTCTCCGCGCCGCGGCGAAGGACGGCGCGGATGCGCGCGATCAACTCGCGCGCGGAGTAGGGCTTGGTGACGTAGTCGTCGGCGCCGAGCTCCAGGCCGACCACCTTGTCGATCTCGCTGTCACGGGCGGTCACCATGATCACCGGCACGCTCGACCGGGACCGCAACTGGCGGCACACGTCGGTGCCACTCATCCCCGGCAGCATCAGATCAAGCAGCACGATGTCGGCGCCGGAACGCTCGAACTCGGCCAGGGCCGAGGGCCCATCGCTCACCACCGTGGCCTCGAAGCCCTCCTTGCGCAGCAGAAACGCCAGGGGATCAGCCAAGGACTCCTCGTCCTCCACGATCAACACGCTGGTCATCGATGCACTAGTCCTCTCGCTCGTCACTGTGTGGGGGGTCGTCGTCTGACTGATACGCCGGAATCGACAGCGTGAACGTCGACCCGGTACCCGGCCGGCTCCACAGCCGGATGGTCCCGTTGTGGTTGGCGGCCACGTGCTTGACGATCGCCAGGCCCAGACCCGTACCGCCGGTGGCGCGGGAGCGCGCCTTGTCGACCCGGAAGAACCGTTCGAACACGCGCTGCTGGTCCGGCGGGGCGATGCCGATCCCCCGGTCGGTGACCGCGATCTCGATGTTGTCGCCGCGGCGGCGACGGCTGATCGACACCGGGGAACCGTTGGGCGAGTAGGCGATCGCGTTGGACACCAGGTTCGCCAGCGCGGTGACCAGCAGGGTCTGGTCTCCCAGCACACGGAACCCGGTCGGGGCGTCGGTGGTGATGGCGATATCGGCGTTGTCGGCGGCCACCTTGTGCCGCGACAGGGCCTCGGTGACCACGGTGTCGACGTCGACGACCCCGAGATCGGGCAGGGGTTCGGCGCCCTGCAGCCGGGACAGCTCGATCAATTCGCCGACCATGTCGGCCAATCGATTGGACTCGGCGACGATCTTCTCGGCGAAGTGCCGCACCGTGTCGGGTTCGTCGGCCGAGGCCAGCACCGCTTCGGCCAGCACGCTCATGGCGCCCACCGGGGTCTTGAGTTCGTGGCTGACGTTGGCCACGAAGTCCCGGCGGGTCGCCTCCATGCGGGCCTGCTCGGACTGGTCGTCGACGTAGAGGACCGCGAACCGCCGGTCGGTCGGACTGAGCAGCCGGACATGCCCGCGCACCGACAGGCGGGAGCGTCCCGACCGGTTCGGGTTGGTCTCCGACAGGTCGATCTCGCCCTCGTCGCCGGTGGCCAGGGTCCGTTGCGCGCCCTCCCAGGCCCGGTCGTCGAGGAGACGGTCGCGGACGACGCCGAGTTCCTCGGCGCGCGCGTTGCAGTACACGACATCACGGAACGCGTCGACGACCACGACGCCGTTGGGTGAGTTCGCAGCGATGAGTTCGTGCATCTGCGAGACGGTCAGCCCCGCGGTGGCGGTGGTGCGCCGTCGGGCGTCGCCGAGTCTCGGAGCCACCCGGGCTCCGACCGCCACACCGACCGGCATCGCCAGCAGTGCCACGATGGCGGCGAGCAACAGCGCCGACACGACACTCACGCGACGATCGTACGTATCCGGTGAACGTCATCCCAGCAGCGTGCGGCGAAATCGGGACAACTCACACCCCGAGAGGCAAATGTTCGGCGGTGCGTCCCCGTCCGTTCACCGGCCGTTCGCCGCGCCGCCGGGCGGGCCCGGCGCTACTTCGCGAGCCGGGTCGGGGCCCGGCGCTACTTGGCGCCCTGGGCGGCCACCGCGGCCGCACCGGCCGCCGCGGCGTCAGGATCGAGGTAGCGACCACCGGCCACGGTGGGCTTCAGGTCGGCGTCGAGGTCGTAGCGCAGCGGGATGCCGGTCGGGATGTTCAGCCCCACCACGTCCTCGTCGGACATGCCGTCGAGGTACTTCACCAGGGCGCGCAGTGAGTTGCCGTGCGCGGCGATCAGCACCGTCTTGCCCGCCTTCAGGTCGGGGACGATGGTCTCGGTGAAGTACGGCACGAAGCGCTCCACCACGTCCTTGAGGCACTCGGTCATCGGGGGGCCACCGGGGATGTCGGCGTAGCGCGCCTCGCCGTCCTGGCTGTACGTCGAGCCCGCCTCGATGACCGGCGGCGGGGTGTCGTAGCTGCGCCGCCACGCCATGAACTGCTTGTCGCCGTACTTGGCCTTGGTCTCGGCCTTGTCCAGGCCCTGCAGCGCGCCGTAGTGCCGTTCGTTGAGACGCCAGTCGCGGTGCACCGGGATCCAGTGCCGGTCGGCCTTGTCGAGGGCGACGTTGGCGGTGGTGATGGCGCGACGCAGCAGTGAGGTGTAGACGACGTCGGGCAACCGGTCCTGCTGCTTGAGCAGTTCGCCGGCGCGGACGGCTTCGGCACGGCCCTTCTCGGTCAGGTCGACGTCGACCCACCCGGTGAAGAGGTTCTTGGCGTTCCATTCACTTTCGCCGTGGCGGAGCAGGATCAGCGTCGCGGTATCTGCCATGTGGGCATCTTCTCACGACCGAATTCAGTCGTCCCGGTCGCCGATCAGGTGCTCGAAGGCCTGCAGGTTCTTCAGCGACTCACCGCGGGACACCCGCCACTCCCACTCCTTCTCGATCGAGGAACGGAAGCCAAGTTCGAGCAGGGTGTTGAAGTCCGAGTCGACAGCCTCGAGGACCTGCCCGAGGATCCGGTCGACCTCGTCGGGGGTCACCGACGCCAGTGCCATCCGGCCGACCAGATAGATGTCGCCGACGTTGTCGAGCGTGTAGGCCACCCCGTAGAGCCGCCGGTTGCGTTTGAGCAGGAAACGGTAGACGCCCTCGTGGTTCTCGTCGGGGCGGCGGCACACGAACGCCTCCACGCGTACCGAATGCTCGCCGACCGTGAGGATGGCGTTGGTCTTCAGGCGGCGCTCGCCGGGTAGCTCCACGACCACACCGGGCAGTCCGCCGTGGGCGCCCTCGTGGTGGAAGTAGCTCAGGCCCGACTCGTCGAGCGTCTTCTCGATGACCGTGACGACGGACTCCGGGGTGGGCGCGCTCATGCCGACACCCCGCGGTGCAGCGACAACCGCGGACCGGACCGCAGCAGTTCGCCGGCCTGGTGGTCGGCGATGGCGCGTCGGTAACTGTCCAGGAGTGCGTCGACGGTGTGCGCCCACGAGAACTGCTCGGCGTGCGACCGGGCCGCCGCGGACCGGGTGGCCGGGTTGTCCGCGAAAACACGACCCAGGGCGCGGGCCCAGTCGTCGGTGTCGTGGCCGTCGACCAGGGCGCCGGTGACTCCGTCGCGCACCGCCACGGGCAACCCGCCCACAGCGGCGGCGACGACCGGCGTGCCGCAGGCCTGGGCCTCGACGGCGACCAGACCGAAGGACTCCGAGTAACTCGGGACGGCGACGACGTCGGCGGCGCGGTAGACACGGACCAGTTCGGCCCGGGATTGCGGCGGCAGGAAAGTCACCCGGTCGGAGATACCCAGCTCGGCGGCCAGGTGAACAAGACTGTCCGGGGTCGCCAATCCCGAGCCCGACGGGCCGCCGGCGATGACCACCCGCACCCCGGGCAGCCGCGCGGCCGCGCGCAGCAGCACGTCGGGGGCTTTGAGCGGCTGGATACGTCCGACGAACGCCACGATCGGCTCGCCGGGGGTCAGTCCCAGCGCCGCGCGGGCGGCGTCCCGGTCCCCCGGGGTGAAGGTGTCCAGGTCCACACCGGGGTGCACGACGTCGATGCGCTGCGGATCGGCCTGATGCAAGGACACCAGTTGCTGTGCCTCGTGTTCGGTGTTGACGATCAGCCGGTCGGCCTCGTCGGCGACCTGCTGCTCGCCGATGGACCGCATGGGCGGTTCGGGCGAGTCGCCGGTGGCCAGCGACGCGTTCTTGACGGCGGCGAGGGTGTGGGCGGTGTGCACCAGCGGCACGGCCCAGCGGTCGGCGGCCAGCCAGCCGACCTGACCGGACAGCCAGTAGTGGGAGTGCACGATGTCGTAGTAGCCGGGCTCGTGGGTGGCTTCGGCGCGCAACACTCCGGCGGTGAACGCGCACAGCTGGGTGGGCAGGTCGTTCTTGTCGAGTCCCTCGAAGGGGCCGGCGACCACGTTGCGTACCAGGACCCCGGGGGCGACCTTGACGACGGGCTGGTCCGACGACGCCGTCGCGCGGGTGAAGATCTCGACGTCGACGCCGCGCCGAGCGAGTTCCAGCGCGGTTTGCAGCACGTAGACGTTCATGCCGCCGGCGTCACCGGTACCCGGTTGCGCCAGCGGCGACGTGTGCACGGAAAGCACGGCCACCCTGCGTGGCGCGGGCAGTCCGGACGGTCGGCCGGCCTGATCGGTCGCTAGAGGCACATCGTCATGTCTACACCGCCGTCGCCGCGGCCCGGCTACGCACTCACGTCGGGGCGGCGGGTCTGCGCGCGTCGCATCGCACCAATCGGGTCGGCGTACAACCCGCCCAGCGAGACCACCCCCGCACCGGCCTCCTGAACCCGGTTGCCGAATGCGGTGACGCGGACGTCGCGGTGCGGCAGCACCGAACGGGCGGCGAACGCTTCCTGCACGGCCGTCATACCCTCGGGGTACTCGGTGAACGCCTGGCCGCCGACCACCAGATCGTCGGGGTTGAGCATGTCGCGCAGCAGCGCGACCGCCTCGCCGAGCACCCGGGCGCGCTCCGCGAGCAGCGCGGCGGCCGCCTCGTTGCCGGACCGGGCGGCCCGCACGACCGACGTGACGCTCGATTTCGGACCGTCGACCGGAATCACACGCGCCTTGCGCGCGGCGACCAGCACCGCCTCGTCGCTGACGGTGGACTCCAATTGGCCTGTGCCGCCGAGCAGTTCGGATTGCACGGGCAGCGCGGCGATGGTGCCGGGACCACTCGACGGCGAGTGCACCCGCCCCCCGATGGACAGTGCGTAACCGACGGTTTCGCGGGCGTAGACGTAGAGGCTGGTGGCTGTCGGTGTCGGCTGACGGCGCCCGCCGAGCAGCAGTTCGGCACCGGCCATCGCGTCGACGTGGGAGGCCACCGACACCGGCAGTCCCACCGCTTCGGCGAGCACCGGACCCACCGGGGCGTCGGTCCAGCCCAGCCGCGGGTGGTCGAGGTAGCCGGTGGTGCTGTCGACGACGCCACCGGCGGCCACACCGACCCACAGCGGGCGGCGGCGGTGCCACCGCCCGAGGTAGCGGCGGGCGCTGGCGGCGATGGCGGCCAGTGCCGCGGTCTGCGGTCCGCGCGGTGTCGGCGTCTCGACCACGTCGAGCGTGCGTCCCAGCAGGTCGGTGGCCACGATGCTGGTGGTGCGGGCGCCGATGTGCACGCCGAGCGTCAGGAACGGTTCGTGGTTGACCTCGACGGGCACGCGGGGGCGGCCGATGGCGCCCGAGACCGCGAGATCCGGTCGTTCCCGGAGCATCCCGACGTCCAGCAGGGCTGTGACCTGCCGGTTCACCGTGGCGATGCTGAGGCCGCTGATCTGGGCGATGACGTCTCGGGCGATCGGTCCGCGTTGACGGGCGGCGGCGAACACCGAGGCCGGCGCCGCGTCCGGAATGCGCAGCGACGGCGCCACGACGTTGTGCAGCAGTGCCTGCGGGTAGCGGCCCGGCGCGGCCACGGCGGCGGAGGTGACACGCGCAACCGAGGTCGGGCGGCGGGGGGCGAGGGTGGCGGGAGCGCTCACGGAAAGGTCCTTTGCGGAAGTCGGTTCAGGTGGGGCCGGGCCACACCTGGCGACTCGCGAGGACGGGAGGAAGTCCGGGTTCAGTCAGGCGCGGCGAGATGCGTGACGACAACAACACGCACGCCGCGCGGCAGCGAGCACTGCCTGACTGTTCCGGAACACGCGGTCAAGTTAGCACGGCCGAAGTCGACCGTGCGAGCGTGTGTTCGCGCGGCCTAGTGTTGAGACCATGACGACGCCTACAGATGAGCGCCGCGTGGTCGTGGTCACCGGAGCCAGCGCGGGAATCGGTGAAGCCACCGCGAGAACCCTTGCCGCCCAAGGCTTTCACGTGGTCTGCGTGGCGCGCCGGGAGGCCCCGATCCAGGCCCTGGCCGCCGAGATCGACGGCACCGCGATTGTGGCGGACGTCACTGACGCGACCGCGGTGGCGGCGATGGCCGGGCGCCTGGACCGCGTCGACGTGTTGGTCAACAACGCCGGCGGCGCGCGCGGACTGGAGCCCGTGGCCGACGCCGATGTCGACCACTGGCGCTGGATGTGGGAGGCCAACGTGCTGGGCACGTTGCACGTCACCCGCGCGCTGTTGCCGAAGCTGATCGCCTCCGGCGATGGACTGATCGTGACCGTGACCTCGATTGCAGCCGTGGAGATCTACGACAACGGCGGTGGTTACACCTCGGCCAAGCACGCGCAGGGGGTGCTGCACCGCACGCTGCGCAGCGAGCTGCTCGGCCAGCCGGTGCGGCTGACCGAGGTGGCGCCCGGCATGGTCAAGACCGATTTCTCGCTGAACCGCTTCGAAGGCGACCGGGAGCGCGCCGAAGCCGTGTACCAGGGCGTCACCCCGCTGGTCGCCGAGGACATCGCCGACGTCATCGGGTTCGTGGCCAGCCGGCCCTCGCACGTCGACCTGGACCTGATCGTCGTCCGGCCACGCGATCAGGTCACCGGCGCGTCGGGCTCCCGCTTCCACCGCGTCACCTGACCCCGCTCGATCCCCGCCGAACTTGCATTCCACGCGCGTCAAACTGCGTTTTGACGCGCGTGGAATGCAAGTTCGGCGGAAGGGGGTCAGCGGCCGGGGGGTTTCTGTGACGCCTCCTGAGACAGCGCAGACATCGCGACCCACTCGTCCCACGGCACCGCCCAGTCCCAGATGTCGCCGTCGGCGTAGGACAGCGGGATCCGGGTTCCGGTGACCTCGACCGGGTCGCCGTAGATCACGCTGTCGAAGAAGGCCTCGGCGTCGGGCGCCGACAGGTTGATGCAGCCGTTGGTGACGTTGCTGTTGCCCTGCGCCCCGGCGCTGCCCGGGTTGGCGTGGATGAACTCGCCGTTGTTCGAGATCCGCACGGCGTGACGCATGTGCACGTTGGCGTAGCCCGCGGCCGGGTTGGTCATGTAGAAGTCCTCGTGCTTCTCGGTGACGACGTGGATACCGCTGCGGGTGACGTTGCGGTCCAGGTCGCCTTCGCCGTAGCTGCACGGGAAGTCCATGATCACCGCGCCGGCGCCGTCGAGCACCTGGATGCGATGGCTGGGCGCGTCGGCCTTGACCACCTGGCGCCGACCGATGCTGAAGTCCAGCGTCGAGTCTCCGGCGCCGTAGGCCCCCTCGCCGAACGGCACGCCGTAGAGATTCGCGTCGACGTGCACCGTGGCGCCGGCTGGGAGGTACTCCCGGCTGCGCCAGTGCACGCGGGACCCGCCGACCTCGTCGGGCAGCCACGCCCAGCCGCCCTCGACCTGCGGCGTGGTGGTGACGGTGAGTGCCTTTTCCACCGCGGCACGCGCCGCTTCCGGGATCGCGGCGTTGAACTGCAGGATGATCGGTGCCGCGACGCCCACGGTCTGGCCGTCGGCGAGCTGGAAGCGCCCGTTGACCTGACGGGTCGGGGCGAGCGTGGTGAACGCGCCGGCGACGGGCACGGGTGCGGTGCCGTCGCCGCCCGCGACGGTGCCCGACCAGGTGTAGGTGACGCCGTAGCCGAGCGGCTCGGTGACGGTGAACACCGTCCGTTCCGGATTGAGCTGCCCTGCGACGACCTTGCCGGCGGGGTTGGTCAGCGCGACGGTCTGGAACGTCCCGTCGGCCACGCGGACCGCGACGGGCGCGGTCGGGTTGACCTCACGGGCCGCGTCGGCGGGTTCGAAGGTGATCGTCGGCGGTGTGGGTGCGTCGTCTGTGGACAGCGGGCCGCCCCGGGATCCGCAGGCGGCCAGCACGCCCGGGGCGATCGCGCCGACGGCCAGGGCGGCCAGCGCGCGGCGTCTGCTCAGCGCGGTGTCGGCGAAGCTCACGTAGATCGACAGTACCTAGAGTCGGCACCCGATCAGCGTCGGTTCCGGTGTGAGTTCGATCCCGAACGCGGCCTTCACTCCATCCCGCACGGTGCGGGCCAGGGCGAGGATGTCGGCGCTGGTCGCGTGCCCCCGGTTGGTCAGCGCCAGCGCGTGCTTGGTGGACAGCCGCGCGGGCGCGTCGGGCCCGGGGTAGCCCTTGCCGAACCCGGCGTTCTCGACGAGCCACCCGGCCGCCAATTTCACGCCGTCCGGGGACGGGTAGTTCGGGACGGGACGGTCGACCGTCGCGGCGATCCGTTCGAAGTCGGCGGGGGTGACGACCGGGTTGGTGAAGAAGGATCCGACGCTCCAGGTGTCGTGGTCGGCGTCGTCGAGCACCATGCCTTTGCCGGCGCGCAGCGCAAGCACCGTCGAGCGCACCGCAGCCGGGTCGGCCCGCCGGCCGGGTTCGACGCCCAGCGCCGCGGCCAGTTCGCCGTAGCGCAGCGGCGCGCTGCGTCCCGCGGCGTCGAGAGCGAACTCGACCTCGAGCACCACCCTGCTCGAGGTGTTCTTCAGAATGCTTGTGCGGTAACCGAACTGGAGCGCAGCAGGGCTCACCCAGCGGTCCTCGCCGGTGCGGCGGTCCAGCAGACGCACCCGGCGCAAGGTGTCGGCCACCTCGGCGCCGTAGGCCCCGACGTTCTGCACCGGGGTGGCGCCGGCCGAGCCGGGGATACCCGACAGACATTCCAGCCCGCCGAGTCCGTGGGCCAGGGACGCGACGACGACGTCGTCCCACACGGCACCGGCTTCGGCGCGCACCCGGTCACCGTCGACGGTGATCGCACGGTTGGCCAACCGGATCACGGTCAGGTCCGTCAGATCGTCGCCGAGCACGACGTTGGATCCCCCGGCCAGCACCAGCGCGTCGGGTCCGGCGGCGCGCACGGCGTCGATCACCTGCTCGGTGGTGGTGCACGTCGCCACACGCGCCGCCACGGGCCCGACGCGCAACGTGGTCAACGGCGCCAGGGGCACTCCCTCGGCGACCGCCACACCCCCAGGCATCCGACTGACCACGGCCGCTAACGGTAGCGTGGTTTGCTATGCCGCGTTCATTCGACTTGGCCGCCGAGTACGGCGGCACCGTCGAACAGGTCCACCGCGCGTTCAGCGACGAGCAGTACTGGCTGGTGCGGCTCGAGGATTCCGGCGCCGACCACGTCCGCCTCGACGAGATGACCGTCGAGTCCTCGGGCGCGATCCGCGTCCGGACCACCCAGATCCTGCGGGCCGACCGGTTGCCGGCGGTGGTGACCCAATTCCACCGCGGTGATCTGAGTTTCGTGCGCGAGGAGACGTGGACGCCCGTGGTCGACGGGCGGGCCGAGGCCACGGTCAGCGGCGCCATCCCGGGTGCGCCGGCCAGCTTGTCCGGCACCGCGTTGCTGCTGCCGGCGAACTCCGGGAGCCGCGCCCGCATGGACCTGAAGGCCACCGTCGAAGTGCGGGTGCCGTTGGTAGGCGGCAAGATCGAGAACTTCATCGGCGGTCAGCTGGTCGAGCTGCTGATCGCCGAGCAGCGGTTCACCACAGGCTGGATCGCCGAGAACAGCTGACCTACACCTGATGCCACCCGCGCGCCCACTCGGCGCGATCACCCGGGGCACCACCGGTCACAACCGGTTGCGCCGCTGTGATCGCTGGCTGATCCATTCCGCCGACGTCTGCACCGCATTGCAGTCCACGCCCGACCCACTGGTGGTCGACCTGGGCTACGGCGCCATACCCGTCACCACGCTGGAGTTGGCGGCCCGTCTGCGCGGGGTCCGCGCCGACATCCGGTTGTTGGGGCTGGAGATCGACCCCGACCGTGTGCGGGCTGCGCAGGAAGCAGCGACACCGGGTGTCGAGTTCGCGCTCGGCGGCTTCGAACTGGCCGGACGGCACCCGGTGCTGGTGCGCGCGTTCAATGTGCTGCGTCAGTACCCGGTCGAGGCCGTGCCCGAGGCGTGGGCCACGTTGCAGCGCGGACTGGCCCCCGGCGGGCTGATCGTCGACGGCACGTGCGACGAACTCGGTCGCCGCTGCTGTTGGGTGCTACTCGACGCCGCCCACGCCCGCAGTCTCACCCTGTGCTGCGACCCGTCGGCCATCGAGCGGCCCTCCGACCTGGCCGAACGTCTACCCAAGGTGCTGATCCACCACAACGTCGACGGTCAGCCGATCCATGCCCTGCTACGCGCTGCTGACCAGGCCTGGGCCGCTGCGGCCGGCCACGGGGTGTTCGGGCCGCGTGCGCGGTGGCGGGCGATGACCGAAACCCTTGCCGGTCAAGGGGTTCCAGTGGTCCGGTCGCGTCGCAGCACCCGCGACGGGGTCCTGACCGTGCCGTGGCCCTACGTCGCACCGCTCGGTTGACCAGCACGCGTCACTACCCTGGGGGCATGCGTATCGCCCTGGCCCAGATTCGCAGCACCACCGACCCCGCAGCCAACCTCCGGCTGGTCGAGGAGCACACCCGGCAGGCGGTCGATGCCGGTGCGGCGATGGTGCTGTTCCCGGAAGCGACGATGTGCCGCTTCGGGGTGCCGCTGGGCGACGTCGCCGAGCCGTTCGACGGGCCGTGGGCCACGCAGGTCCGGGCCATCGCCGAACGTGCCGGCATCGTGGTGGTCGCCGGCATGTTCACCCCGGCCGACGACGGCGCGCGGGTCACCAACACCCTCATCGCGACCGGGGCGGGCGTGGACGCCCGCTACGACAAGATCCACCTCTATGACGCGTTCGGGTTCACCGAGTCCAAGACCGTCGCCGCCGGCACCGAGCCCGTCACGATCACCGTGGACGGCGTGACCGTCGGGTTGACTCTCTGCTACGACATCCGCTTCCCCGAGCTCTACGTCGAGCTCGCCGAGCGGGGTGCCGAGGTGATCACCGCGCATGCGTCGTGGGGCACCGGTCCCGGCAAACTCGACCAGTGGACCTTGCTGGCCCGCGCCCGCGCCATCGACACCAGCACCGTGGTCGCCGCGGTGGGCCAGGCCTATCCCGGGGACGAGATCGCCAAGCTGGGACCGACCGGTGTCGGCGGCAGCCTGGTCGCCTCAGCTCTGGGGGAGGTGGTGGTCGCCGCAGGTCCCGACCCGCAACTTCTGGTCACCGACGTCGACCTGGAGGCCACCCGCAAGGCGCGCACCACCGTCGCGGTCATGCAGAACCGCTCAGCGTTCGCTCATCCGGGTAGGGCAGAATCGCGGGCGTGACCGATCCCTGGGCCCGTCCGCCCCAGCAACCCGACCCGTCTCAGCCGGTGTTCCCGCAGAACACGCCGCAGGGAACGGGCCCGGGTGTGCCGCCCGGCCCACCGACCGACCCTGCGGAGGCCTCGCTGCCCGCGAAACTGAAGAAGATGCTGTCCGACCCGCTGTCCGTCGTACTCGTCGTGGTGATCGTGGTGGCGCTGGTGTTCGCCGGGGTGCTGGCCACCGAGCTCTATGCACGCAACCGCGGCGACTCGGTGGTCGCCGGGGTCGTCGAGTGCGTGGTGCAGGACGACGCCGAGGCGTCCTTCGGCGTGTTCCCCCCGTTCGTGGTGCAGCACCTGTCGGGTCACTACACCAACATCCGCATCCAGACCGCAGGCAACCAGGTCCGCGACGCCAAGGGCATGAAGGTCGAGCTGGACATCAACGACGTCCGCCTGGAGGACACCGCCGACTCGAGCGGATCGGTCGGTTCGCTGGTCGCCAACATCACGTGGAGCGCCGAGGGCATCAAGCAGACGATCCAGGGGGCGGTCCCGCTGGTCGGCAGCTTCGTCAACGGCGTCACCACCAACCCCGGTGACGGCACCGTCGAGCTCGAGGGCGCGCTGGGCAGCATCACCACGCGTCCGCAGGTCGTCGACGGCGGGATCGTGCTGCAGGTGCAGCAGGTCACCGGGCTGGGCTTCACGTTGCCGCGTGAGCTGGTCCAGCCGGCGCTGGACGCGTTCACCGCCGAGCTGACGCAGAACTATCCGATGGACATCAAGGCCGACTCGGTGGAGGTCACCGATTCCGGTGTGGTGAGCCGTTTCTCGACGAGCAACGCGTCGATCCCGAAGCAGACCGACGACCCGTGCTTCAGCGGGCTGTGACGCGCTAGCGGTCGAACCCGTCCAGAACCGTTCGGGTACCGGACAATCCGAGTCGGGTGGCGCCGGCGTCGAGCAGTGCGGTGGCGTCGGCCGCGGTGCGGATGCCCCCGCTGGCTTTGACGCCCAGACGACCCCCGACCGCGCGGGCCATGATTTCCACCGCCGTCACCGAGGCACCTCCGCTGGGGTGAAAACCGGTGGAGGTCTTCACGAAATCCGCTCCGGCGTCCTCGGCCGCACGGCAGGCGTCGCGCAGGGTCCGCTCGTCGCCCATGCTCAGTAACGCGGCGGATTCGACGATCACCTTCAGCAGCGTCTGAGGCACCGCGGTCCGGACTGCGGCGATGTCGGCGCCGACCCGTCCGAAATCGCCGGCGAGTGCGGCGCCGACGTCGATGACCATGTCGATCTCGACCGCACCGGCTGCCGCCGCCAGTTGGGCTTCCTGCGCCTTGACCGCCGAGAAGTGTTTTCCGGACGGGAAACCCACCACGGCGGCGAGGTGCTGCTCACCCCGGCGGGCCGAAGCGGCGGCGGCCACGAGCGTCGGTGACACGCAGATGGCGTACACGCCGAGTTCGGCGGCCTCCGCGGCGAGGGCGGCGATATCGGCTTCTGTCGCTTCGGGTTTGAGCAGCGTGTGATCGACCAGCGCGGCCACGCCGGCGCGGGTGTAGGAGCCCATCAGAAGGGTTCTTCGGTGCCGCCCGGATTGCATCCGGTGGCCACCATCTGGTCCGGGGTGACCTCGGGACGCCACGGTTCCAGATTCCAGCTGGTCTTGCCCGGCTCGAAGATCTCGGCGAACTTCCAGTGGCACAGGAACTGTTCCTTCATGCCCGGAATGGCGGCGTCCGGCGACAACGCCAGGATCTCCGCCCACGCGTGTTCGCTCGCGGCAGTGGTGCCCGGACGCCCGGAGGTGTCACGACCGGCCGGGGTCGGGTAGACACGCAGGCTCGACAGATCGCCCCACTTGGCCCACTCGACGTGCTCGACGTAGGGCGGGGGCGAACCGGCCGGAGTGGCGGCGGCGGTCGGAGCCAGCACCGCCGGCACCACGCAGGCGGCCGCGGCGGCGGCCAGGATCCGGCGCCGCACTATCGCGACTTCCCTTGCACCTCGAGAAGTCTGGGGCGTACGTCGACGAGATAGACGCCGGCGGCGACGGCCGCGATGGCCACGCCCATGACGCCCAGCACCAGGGCCAGCAGGACACCCACACCGAGGATCACCAGCCACACCGGCTTGGTCAGCTTGTCGGCCGCGGGGTACGCGTCGGGACGCTGCATCGCGGCATGGACGAACGCGTACACCGTCGTCGCCAGGACGGCGATCTGTAACGCGAAGAGGACGTAACCCACCAGGCCTTGGAGCTGCACGCACGACAGCCTATGCGGGTTACGTCCTCCGGTCGACCACCCCTACCGGGTGGCCGGATTACTTCTGGGTGACCTTCTTGGCCGCCGCCTTCTTGGCAGGGGCCTTCTTGGCCGGCACCTTGGCGGCCTTGGCCGGAGCCTTCTTCGCGGGGGTCTTCTTGGCCGCGGACTTCTCGGCCGGGGCCTTCTGCGCGGCAGTCTTCACCGGCTCGGCGGCTTCCTCGGAACGCTTGGGCAGCTCGACGCCGACCAGTTTGGCGGCGCGCTCACCGACGGCGCGGGTCTGCGAGGCGACGTTGCCCAGCGCCTCCTGGGTGAGTTCCACGGCCTGGTCGGTGTATCCCTCGACCCGGCTGGCAGCCTCTTCCAGGGCCGGCTGGTTGCGCAGCCGCTCCAGGGCGGCCTCGCCACGCTCGATCAGCTTGGTGTAGGTCGACTGCGCGGCATCGGCGTAGGTCTCGGCGAACTTGCGCAGCTCCTCGGAGCTGAGCCGGCCGCGCAGGTCCGCGTACTGGCTCGGGAGGTCCTCCTGCAGCCGGTTGATCCGCGCGCGGCTCTCCTCGACGCGGGTCTCGGCGTCGGAGCGTGCATCACCGGCGCGCTCGCGCAGGGTCGCCACGATCTCGTTGACCCGCTCCAGCGCGAGGTCCGCGGCACCGACCGCGGCGAGCAGCGGGGCCTTCAGGTCGTCGATGTCGAACTGGTTGTCAGCCATGGGTGGTTCCTTTCAATTCACGTTTGTGGGGTTCGGCTGCACGAGTGCTAGTGGGCTCTTGTCCTCAGTGGTCGGCTCCTCGTCTGGTTCGCTGACACTGTCGGGCGCCCCTGCTGCCTCAAGGGCGGCCTCGTTCTGCTCGCAGAACGAGGCGTAGATGTCGAGCAACACCTGCTTCTGCCGCTCATTGATCGCCGTATCGGTGACGATGGCGTCCCGAACCTCGTTGGTCTCGCTCGGTTCGAGAATCCCGGCCTGGATGTAGAGCACCTCAGCAGACACGCGCAGGGCTTTGGCGATCTGGTTGAGCACGTCTGCGGACGGCTTCCGCAGTCCCCGCTCGATCTGGCTGAGGTACGGGTTGCTGACGCCGGCCTTCTCGGCCAGCTGCCGCACGGAGACCTGCGCGGCCTCGCGCTGACTCCGGATGAACGATCCGATGTCCTGCGCCGCGTTGGACACGACAGCAGCGAGCTTCTCGTCCTGCGCCACGATCGCCTCCTCCCGCGATGGGTACCCGTCTACCGACAGGCACCACGGTACGCCGGAGTGCTAACTTTTGCAAGCACCTGCTAGCGCAGGTCAGAAGGCCAACTGCGCGACGGTGTAGATCACCAGACCGGCCAGCGAACCCACGACGGTGCCGTTGATCCGGATGAACTGCAGGTCGCGTCCCACGTGCAACTCGATCCGGCGACTGGCCTCCTCGGCGTCCCAGCGCTCGATCGTCTCGGTGATGATCGCGGTGATCTCCACGCCGTACTGACCCACCAGGTGCTGGGCCGCGCGCACGATCCAGTTGTCGACCTTGTCCCGCAGGTCGGCGTCGTCGCACAGCGACTCACCGATGCGCATCACGGTGTCGGCGATGCGCTCCCGCAGCGCCGACGACGGGTCGTCGACGGACTCCAGGATCATGCGTTTGGCCGCCGTCCAGGCCGTCTCCGCGGCCCGGGTGACCTCGTCACGACCCAGGATCTGTTCCTTGACGTTCTCGGCCTTCTGGATGGTCGCCGCGTCGTTCTGCAGGTCGTCGGCGAAGTCGAACAGGAACCGCGTCGCCGAACGGCGCAGTTCGTGGTCGGGATTGCGGCGCACCTTGTCCGTGAAGTCCATGAGCTCCCGGTGGATGCGGTCACCCACGAGGTGGTCGACCCACCGCGGCGACCACGTCGGCGAATCGCGCTCGACGACCCGCTCGATGATCTCGTCGGCGTTGAGCGACCACTGGAACGCGCGGTCGGCGAGCAGCTGCAGCAGGGCCTCCTGACGGCCCTCGGCAAGCAACGTCGACAGCACCCGTCCGATCGGTGGGCCCCACTGCGGCTCGGCGATGCGCTTGACGATCATGCGGTCGAACACCTGCTGGACGTCGTCGTCGCGCAGCATCTCCACCAGCACACGCAACACCGTCGATGCCTCGGCCGCGACCCGCTCGGCGTGCTCGGGGTCCGCGAGCCACTTGCCCACGCGGCCGGCGACCTCGGCGCTGCGCAGCTTGGTCTCCACGTTCTCCGGGGACAGGAAATTCTCCCGCACGAAGGTACCCAGACCCTCGCCGAGCTGGTCTTTCTTGCGTTTGATGATCGCCGTGTGCGGTATCGGGATGCCGAGCGGGTGCTTGAACAGCGCCGTCACGGCGAACCAATCGGCCAGCGCGCCCACCATGCCGGCCTCGGCCGCGGCCCGCACGTATCCGACCCACGGGGCCGCGCCGTGCGACTGCGCCCAGCTGCACAGCAGGAAGATGACGGTTGCGCCGAGCAGGAAGCTCAGCGCGACGAGCTTCATCCGGCGCAGCGATCGGCGCCGCTCGGCGTCGCCCGCCGAGTCGGCTCCGGCCAGTGCTTCGGCGAAGCTCGGTCGGACGGTACCCGCGGCGGGTAGTCGGTGTGCCACCTCACCATCATCCGCTACGTCACCGACTGTGCTGTCCCAGCAAGTCCGCAGGCGTCGGTCACCGTATTATCGACAAGGACAACGGAACGGATCAGCGCGAACGTGGCACAAACATCATCACCGCCGATGGCGGCCAAGACCGACGGACGGAAACGCCGCTGGCACCGGCACAAGGTCGAGCGTCGCAACGAGTTGGTGGACGGCACGCTCGAGGCCATCCGCCGCCTCGGCAGCAACGTCAGCATGGATGAGATCGCCGCCGAGATCGGTGTCTCCAAGACGGTGCTCTACCGGTATTTCGTCGACAAGAACGACCTGACCACCGCGGTGATGATGCGGTTCGCGCAAACCACCCTGATCCCCAACATGGCCGCGGCGCTGTCGTCGAATCTCGACGGCTACGACCTCACCCGCGAGATCATCCGCGTCTACGTCGAGACCGTCGCCGCCGAACCGGAGCCCTACCGCTTCGTCATGACCAGCAACTCGGCCGGCAAGAGCAAGGCCGTCGCGGAGTCCGAAACGATAATCGCGCGCATGCTGGCGGTGATGCTGCGGCGGCGCATGGTGTCGGTCGGCATGGACACCGGTGGGGTGGAGCCCTGGGCATATCACATCGTCGGCGGCGTGCAGTTGGCCACGCACTCGTGGATGTCGAATCCGCGGATGAGCTCCGACGAACTGATCGACTACCTCACGATGCTGTCCTGGAGCGCCCTGTGCGGGATCGTGGAGGTCAACGGATCGCTGGAACGGTTCCGGGCGAGCCCGCACCCGTCACCGATCCTTCCTGATTCACTGGAGGAATGAGCGACGCTGCCGGGCTGCCGTCCCTGTGGACCCACGAACCGCACACCGAGCTGATGTTCCGCCCCGGCGACAAGGTCGCCGACATCGATTCGGACGCCACACCGGGATTCGTCGGCAAGAAGGCCGACGCGCCCACCCTGCAGGCCGAGCGCAACACCCGGCTCGCCGAACTGCAGGAGATGCTCTACGCCAACAGCCGTGCCGGCGACCATCGGTCGGTGCTGCTGGTCCTGCAGGGCATGGACACCGCCGGCAAGGGCGGGATCGTCAAACACGTGATGGGCGCGGCCAATCCGCAGGGCATCCAGTACCGAAGCTTCGGAAAACCCACGCCCGAGGAGCTTTCGCATCACTATCTGTGGCGCATCCGCAAGGCGCTGCCGACCGCGGGCCACATCGGGGTGTTCGACCGCTCGCACTACGAGGACGTGTTGATCGTGCGGGTGCACAACCTGGTTCCGCCCGCGGTGTGGGAGCCACGGTACGACGAGATCAACGCCTTCGAGCGCGAGTTGACCGACAGCGGAATGACTTTGGTGAAGGTGGCGATGTTCGTCTCGCTCGACGAGCAGAAGCGGCGCCTGGCCGAGCGGCTGGAACGGCCGGACAAGTACTGGAAGTACAACCCCGGCGACATCGACGAGCGGCTCAGGTGGCCCGACTACCAGGAGGCCTACCAGGCGATGCTGGACCGGACGTCGACCGACTATGCGCCGTGGCACATCGTGCCGTGCAATCGCAAGTGGTACAGCCGGCTGGCGATCACCGAGTTGCTGATCGAGGCGCTCAAGCAACTCGACTTGTCCTGGCCGCCACCGTCTTTCGACGTCGAGGCGGAGAAGGCGCGGTTGGCGTCGGTCTAGTTTGCGCGTAGCCTGCGCCGAGTGCACGCTTTCTGACGAAATCTGTCGGGTTTCGGGTCACAATGCGTGCATTCGGGACCTCGATCAGAGGCTGCCGTCCCACCCGCGCGCACGGAGCGCCTCCTCTGCCCGCCGCACGATGCCGTCGGGCGCGTAGCGCAGGTGCCGCGCGCTGACCCGGACGATGATCCATCCACGGGCGGCCAGAAACTCCAGCCGGGCGATGTCGTCGGCGTGCGCCGCCGGGTCGGTCCAGTGTTGCTCGCCGTCGTACTCGACACCGACGAGGTATCCGGGCCAGCCCATGTCGATGCGGCGGACGACTCTGCCGTGCGCGTTCCTGACCGGGATCTGGGTGACGGGCCTGGGTAGACCGTTGCGGACCAACAGCAGGCGCACCCGAGTTTCCTGTGGTGACTCAGCGCCGCCGTCCACCAAGCTCAGGACTGCGCGCAGACGACGGATGCCCCGCATGCCCGGATGACGAACAGCGACGTCGTCGATTTCTGTCGACGGGCACCGGGTCGCGTTGAGCAGGGCGTCGATACGAATGATTGCTTCGTCGCCGGGAATCCGACGCCCGAGATCGAAGGCCGTCCGGGCGACCGACGTGCAGTCGATGCTCTGCACGAGACAGACTTCGTCGTCGAGAAGGGTTTCACGATGGATCGCGATACCCGGTGGACTGCCGCAGCGCACCCGGGTGAGTTCAGCGGTCCCGTCGGCGGGTAGCCACCGCGACCCGTGCATCGCCGCCGCCGACATCCCGGCGAGGGTGGCCCGGCGTCCCGACCACAGCCACGCCGCGACGGCGCGATCGCGGGCCGTCAGCGGCATACCTTGCGGCGCATACACATTCCGGTGGAGTTTGACGAAGCGCCGGCGCAGATCCTGACGCGTCACCGTCCCGCCGGCGAGCGCCTCCGACGCCACGATGAGTTCGCGCACACCCTGTTAGGCGCACGGCAGCGCTCTCCGGTTCCCGAGTGCACGGATTATTACGTGAATCGCGACAGGATTCGTCAGAAAGCGTGCACTCGGCGCCCGAGGGTCAGTAGGTGTAGAAGCCCTTGCCGGTCTTCTTGCCCAGCTGGCCGGCCTCGACCATGCGCTGCAGCAGCGGCGGGGGCGCATAGTGCGGGTCGCGGTACTCGTCGTACATCGAGTCGGCGATCAGCTTCATGGTGTCCAGACCGATCAGATCCGACAGCCGCAGCGGACCCATGGGGTGCGACAGCCCCGCGACGATCGCGGTGTCGATGTCCTCGACGCTGGCCACCCCGGCCTCGGCCATCCGGATCGCCGAGAGCAGGTACGGCACGAGCAGCGCGTTGACGATGAAGCCGGAGCGGTCGCCGCAGCGAACGACTTTCTTGCCCAACACTTCTGCGGCGAACCGCTCGACCCGCGCGACGGCTTCGTCGGAGGTGACCAGTGTGTTGACCAGTTCGACCAACGGCAGCACCGGCACCGGGTTGAAGAAGTGCAACCCCAGTACCCGGCTCGGATTCTTGGTTGCCGCAGCGATTTTCATGATCGGGATGCTCGAGGTGTTCGACGCCAGCACCGCGTCGGGGTCGGTGACGATGGCGTCGAGCTCGGCGAAGACCTTGCCCTTGACTGTTTCGTCTTCGATGATCGCCTCGATGACGAGCTGCCGATCGGCCAGGTCGGACATGTCGGTGGTGAACGTCAGACGCCCCAGCGCGGCGTCGCGGTCCTCCTCGGAGAGCTTGCCCTTGCTGGTGGCACGCTCCAGCGACGAGGTGATGCGGTCGCGGCCCGCGTTGACCAGTGCGTCGCTGGGCTCGTAGACCACGACGTTGGCGCCGGACTTCGCGCAGACCTCCGCGATGCCCGAACCCATCTGCCCCGCGCCGACGACCCCTACCCGTTCAATGTTCACGCTGACACTTTCTACTAGAGGCGCGAGCAGACGCAAAGGCCCCCATCACGCCAGGGTGATGGGGGCTTTCGCGGACTGCTCGCGAGAGCTCAGTGGCTCAGTGGCTCAGGCCTTCGGTTCCACTTCGCAAGCTCAGTGGAACTGACCCTCCTCGGTGGAACCGGCCAGCGCGGTGGTCGAGCTCGTGGGGTCCACCGTGGTGGCGATCCGGTCGAAGTAGCCGGCGCCTACCTCGCGCTGGTGGCGCGTGGCGGTGTAGCCGCGCTCCTCGGCGGCGAACTCGCGCTCCTGCAGGTCGACGTACGCGGTCATCTGGTTGCGGGCGTAGCCGTAGGCCAGATCGAACATCGAGTAGTTCAGCGCGTGGAAACCGGCCAGCGTGATGAACTGGAACTTGAAGCCCATCGCGCCGAGCTCCTTCTGGAACTTCGCGATCGTCGCGTCGTCGAGATGCTTGCGCCAGTTGAACGACGGCGAGCAGTTGTAGGCCAGCATCTGGTCCGGGAACTCGCTCTTGACGCCCTCGGCGAACTTGCGGGCCAGCTCCAGATCCGGGGTGCCGGTCTCCATCCAGATCAGGTCGGAGTACGGCGCGTAGGCCTTGGCGCGCGCGATGCACGGCTCCAGGCCGTTCTTCACGCGGTAGAAGCCCTCGGCGGTGCGCTCACCGGTGATGAACGGACGGTCGCGCTCGTCGACGTCGGAGGTGATCAGCGTCGCGGCCTCGGCGTCGGTGCGGGCGATGACGACCGTCGGCACACCGGCCACGTCGGCGGCCAGGCGGGCGGAGGTCAGCGTGCGGATGTGCTGCTGGGTGGGGATGAGCACCTTGCCACCGAGGTGACCGCACTTCTTCTCCGAGGCCAGCTGGTCCTCCCAGTGCGACCCGGCGACACCGGCGGCGATCATCGCCTTCTGCAGTTCGTAGACGTTCAGCGCGCCGCCGAAGCCGGCCTCACCGTCGGCGACGATCGGGGCCAGCCAGTTCTCCACCGAGGTGTCGCCCTCGACCTTGGCGATCTCGTCGGCACGCAGCAGCGCGTTGTTGATGCGCCGCACGACCTGGGGCACCGAGTTGGCCGGGTACAGGCTCTGGTCCGGGTAGGTGTGGCCCGAGAGGTTCGCGTCCCCGGCGACCTGCCAACCCGACAGGTAAATGGCCTTCAGACCGGCGCGGACCTGCTGCACGGCCATGTTGCCGGTCAGGGCGCCCAGCGCGTTGACGAAGTCCATGTTGTGGAGCTGGTCCCAGAGCACCTCGGCGCCGCGGCGGGCCAGGGTGTGCTCCTCGACGACGTGGCCCTGCAGGGCGACGACGTCGGCCGGGGTGTAGGTGCGGGTGACGCCCTTCCAACGGGGATTGTGGTCCCAGTCGTGCTGGATCTGTTCCGGGCTCTTCGGCATGCCAACGGTCGACATCGGGCTGCTCCTTCATTTTGCAAACAGCAGCGGGAGGCGATCCCACTGATCTTGTTAATGCGCCGGCTTGATGTCCGGCTGGATAACCCGAGGATGCCTCACGCCATAACCGCAGGTCCACCCCTTTTGCTTGTGAACTTTCGCCAACGACAGTCCAGCATCTGCAAAGTTTGCGAAGATACCGATTGCTGAACCGGTTCAGAAGTTACCGGCAAGTAGCGAATATCCGCAGGTCAGTACGCCCGTACTGTTAACGCGCGGGATTCACAAAGCGAAGATCGCCGCGACCGCTTTGGTCTGATCACCGACGACGTATGTGAGCGTTGTAACACTGCGATCGCTGAGTTCCGCGCCGAATCGGTCCGTCGAACCGGCCGGATGGACGTGCCGCAGGATCTCCAACTTGTCGCCGAGCGCCACCGGCAGATCATGCTCGATGGTCACGCGCAACGGGGCCTGCATCAGATCCGGCCGCGACTGCAGGTAGTCCTCCACCACACTCCAGTACACGGAGTTGTTCATGTGGTCGAAGATGTCGATGTCGCTGACCCGGACCGGGAAGTTGTAGACGGCGTCCGCGTCCTCGCGCGCCCCGCCCTTGAGGTACGGCTTCCACCGCAGTCGGCTCTCGCTGGTGGTGCGACGCAGGCCCTCGATGAAGTCGTCGGAGATGCGCGCGGGCCCCTGGGTCTCGCGGTTGATGTTGATCCAGAACGCCTCGGACTCGACGAGTCCGCCCTTGCGGCCGTCGATGCGCACCCGCATCTCACACCAGCGGTTGGACGTACCCGAGCACCAGCGCCGCAGCCGCAGGATGTCCTTGAACATGATCGGCTCGATCATGTCGATCATGGTGCGCCGCACGATCCACAGCGGATGGGTCTCCTCGTAGCCCATCTCGCGCAGCTGATCGGTTCCGATGTCCTGGATGTGCCGGGTGGCCGCGTCGAACTTCAGCCGCCCTTCCCGGTCCACATCGGCCACCCGCAGCGGCCACTGCACGTCGAAGACGTCGGGGTGCGGGTCCGGTACCGGCATCAGGGTCTTGGCCAAGCTCACGGCATTCGATACTGCCACACCCGCAGGCCTTCCCACCTTTGCGAATTATGTCTTCGCAACGCAGCTATTCTGACGGGCGTGGCCAAGACGTACGTCGGTTCGCGGCTCCGTCAGCTGCGCAGCGAACGCGGGTTCAGCCAGGCCGCGCTGGCGCAGATGCTCGAGATCTCCCCCAGCTACCTCAACCAGATCGAGCACGACGTCCGGCCGCTGACCGTGTCCGTCCTGCTGCGCATCACCGAGGTGTTCGGCGTCGACGCGACCTTCTTCGCATCGCAGGACGACACGCGCCTGATCGCCGAACTTCGCGAGGTGCTGCTCGACCGGGATCTCGACGTCGACGCCGACGCCGCCGAGGTCGCTGACATGGTCGCCGCGCACCCGGCCCTGGCCCGCGCGATGGTCAACCTGCACCGCCGCTACCAACTGACCACCACGCAGTTGGCCGCCGCCACCGAGGGGCGGTTCAACGACGGAAGCGGTTCGGGCACAGGCGCGATCACGATGCCCCACGAGGAGGTCCGCGACTACTTCTACGAGCGGCAGAACTACCTGCACGAGCTGGACACCGTGGCCGAGGAACTGACCTCGGGCATGCGCATCCAGCGCGGCGAACTCGCCGGCGACCTGTCCGACCGGTTGCGGTTCGTCCACGGTGTCGCGATCCGCCGCCACGATCTGGGCGAGTCCGTGCTGCACCGCTACGACCCCGAGACCAAGACGCTGCACCTGAACACACAGCTCTCACCGGGTCAGCGGGTGTTCCGCATGGCCGCCGAGCTGGCGCTGCTCGAGTACGGCGACCTGATCGACCGACTCGTGGAGGACGGCAAGTTCACCAGCGACGAGGCCCGCACCCTGGCCCGGATGGGTCTGTCCAACTACTTCGCCGCCGCCACGGTCCTGCCCTACGCCTCGTTCCACGAGGTGGCCGAGAAGTTCCGTTACGACGTCGAACGTCTGTCGGCCTACTACGCCACCAGTTACGAGACCATCTGCCACCGGTTGTCGACGCTGCAGCGTCCGTCGATGCGCGGTGTGCCGTTCTCGTTCGTCCGGGTCGACCGGGCGGGCAACATGTCGAAACGCCAGTCCGCCACCGGTTTTCACTTCTCCTCCAGCGGCGGGACGTGTCCGCTGTGGAACGTCTACGAGACGTTCGCCTACCCGGGCAAGATCCTGGTGCAGATCGCCGAGATGCCCGACGGGCGCAGCTACATGTGGGTGGCGCGCACGGTGGAGCGCCGCGCGTCGCGCTATGGTCAGCCGAGTAAGACGTTCGCGATCGGCCTGGGCTGCGAGTTGCGCCACGCCCACCGGCTGGTCTACTCGGAAGGTCTGGACCTGCGCAGTGACTCCACCGTGCGAGCCACCCCGATCGGTGCCGGCTGCCGGGTCTGCGAACGCGACAACTGTCCCCAGCGTGCGTTCCCTGCGCTCGGTCGCGCGCTCGACATCGACGAACACCGCTCGACGGTGTCGCCCTACCTGGTGAGGCCCACATGACTCAACCGGATCCGCGCCCGGCCCGCATCGCGCCCGGCGGGTTCAAAGAACTCGGCCCGATCAACTGGGTGGCCGCCAAACTCGGTGCCCGCGGGATCCGCGCTCCGCGGTTCAGCCTGTTCAACGTGCTGGGACGGCACCGGCTGTTGTTCTGGGCGTGGTTGCCGCTGTCGGGCTATCTGCTCTACGCCGGCAAGTTGTCGCGCCGCGACGCCGAGACCGTGATCCTGCGGGTCGGACATCTGCGCGACTGCGAGTACGAGTTGCAGCAGCACCGCCGGCTGGCCCGCAGCCGCGGCCTGGACGCCGAGACGCAGGCCCGCATCTTCACGGGTCCCGACGCCGAAGGCCTGTCCGACCGGGAACGGGCGCTGATCGCCGCGACCGACGAGTTCGTCGTCACCCGCGGGGTGTCCACCGAGACGTGGCGGGCGCTGTCGGCGCACCTCAACACCGCGCAGTTGATCGAATTCTGTCTGCTGGCAGCGCAATACGACGGGCTGGCCGCGACCATCACCACGCTGGGCGTGCCGTTGGACTTCCCGGACTGACCCGGGCCCCGACGTAGCCGCCGGGGTGACCCACGTCACGGCTACGATCCGATCATGCTCGCTGCGAATCCGTGGCGCCACCCGCCAGGCGTCCCCCGATGTGAACCTCCCCGTGCCGAGGGCACGTTCTTCCTGCCCGACGGCCGCCGCCTCGGCTACGCCGAGTTCGGTGATCCGTCCGGGCCGGTGGTGTTGTGGTTCCACGGCACCCCGGGCGGGCGCCGCCAGCTGCCGATCGTCGGGCGGCGCGCGGCCGAGACGCTCGGGCTGCGCGTGGTGTTGGTGGAACGCGCCGGTGCCGGGCTGAGCGACGCGCACCGGTATCACCAGATCGGTGACTGGGCTTCCGACATGGCCCACGTGGCCGATGCGCTCGGCGCCGAGCGGATCGGAGTGGCCGGGCTGTCCGGTGGCGGCCCGTACGCGCTGGCGTGCGCGGCGATGCCTGCGCTGCGGGACCGGGTCGCCGCCGTCGCGATCCTCGGCGGCGTGACGCCGTCGGTGGGACCGGAGGCTTCCTGTCGCGGCGCGATCGCGCTGGCCCAACGGATGTCGGCGGTCACGGCGGCGCTGCGCCGCCCGTTCGCCGCGGTGACGGCCGCGATGCTGACCCCGGTGATCCCGCTGGCCCATCTGGCCTACACGGGTCTGGCCGCCGCGATGCCCGAAGGCGACAAGCGGGTGTTCGCCAACCCGGAGATCGAGGCGATGTTCATCGACGACATCGTCCGGGTGACCAACGGCCGGTTCCAGGCGCTGCTCGACGACGCACGGTTGTTCGGGCGCGACTGGGGTTTCCGTCTGGCCGACGTCGACGTGCCGGTGCGGTGGTGGCACGGCGACGCCGATTCGATCATCTCGCTGGAAGATGCTCAGGTCGCCGCCGCGCACCTGCCCGATGTGGACCTGCTGCTGATGCCCGACGAGAGCCACCTGGGCGGCTTCGCCAAGGCCGACGACGTGCTGGCGTTCCTGCATCCGTATCTGCAGCGCCCGACCGGGACCGGAAAGGCCCGCCGGGAGGGCTGACCGCCGCGACTACCGCACCTCGGTGGTGACCACGACGCAGTTCCCGCCGCGGGCCTTGGCCTCGTACATCGCCGCATCGGCCGCGGCGATGGCGTCGTCGAGCGCGGTGTCGGCGGGGGCGCAGGCCACACCGATGCTCACCGTGACGCTCGGGTCGGCGACCGCGGAGACCGCGCCGCAGATCCGCTCGGCGAGTGTTTCGGCGTGCTCGGCCATCATCCGCTCGACCACGAGGAACTCCTCACCACCCCACCGCACGACCACGGCGTCGTCGACCACGGTCGAACGGATGCGCCGCGCCGTGCGCATCAGCACGTCGTCACCGATTGCGTGCCCGTGCGTGTCGTTGATCGCCTTGAATCCGTCGACGTCGATCACCAGCACGCACAGATCGGTGTGGTCCAGCGCGGCCGCGTTGAGGCGTTTCACCGCCAGAGCCAGGCCGCGCCGGTTGGTCAACTCGGTCAACGGATCGGTAAGCGACTGCATCGAGCTGTCCTGCAGCAACCAGAAACCGAACTGCAGCGCGGGCAGGATGCACACGGTCACCAGCAGCGCGATGATCGCGCGCGTCAACGCGACCTGCAGCCCGTTCTCCGGGGTGGACACCGCCAGCCACACCGCGATGCCCCCGACCGACACCGTGCACCAGATGATGTGGGCCAGATGGAGTCTCGGGCCGTGGAAGAACACCACGTAGCCACCCGCGCACAGCAGTATCGGGATGCCCGACATGGCCAACGCCGGATCACCGAACAGCAACGCCGACAGGGTCATCAGGATGTCGACGAGCACCACCATCGCCGCCGACGCCCGCACGCTCGGCCAGGGGAAGAGCGCCCAGCGCGCCGCCCAACCCAGCGAGCCCAACGCGACCACGGCCCAACCGATTCGGAACAGCGTGCCCTGTCCGCCGGGCGTCAGGAAGATGTTGACCACCGACAGCACACCCATGGTGGCGCCGATACCGGCGATCACATACCGCAAAATCGACAGCAGACCGCGGCTGCGGAGGAACTCGACGCGCCAGTGGTAGTCGTCGCGCTGGCGCCACCATTGGCGCAACAGATCACCGACGTCGACCCTGTCCCCCACCGGCTCATTCTGGGAGGCCCGGGAGGCAGCGTCAAGCAAACGTCGCGCGCTACAGGTAGGTGACGCCAAGAACCGTCAGCGACAACAGCACCGGAGACACCGGCAGCAGCCACCAGAACGCGGTCCACACTTGCCAATTCGGGCCGCGCCGTTGCCGCGCGGCGCGGCCGGCCAGGCCCGCACCGACCCCGATCAGCAGCGACAGTGCAGCGACCACCAGCACCCAGCGGGACACGTCGGCGGTTTCGATGGCCACGGAGATACCGGCCAGCCAAAGGATGTGGCCGACCAGCAACCCGCCGAGACCGGCGACCCAGACGGCTCTCAACTAGAAGTTGATCATGTGGCCGACCAGGCCGTGGAAGCACTCTTGGAGCGCTTCGGACAGGGTCGGGTGGGTGTGCACGTTGCGGGCCAGCTCGTTGGCGGTCAGGTCCCATTTCTGGGCCAGCGTCAGCTCGGGCAGCAACTCGGAGACGTCGGGGCCGATCAGGTGTCCGCCGATCAGCTCGCCGTACTTCGCGTCGGCGATCAGCTTGACGAACCCGGTGGGCTCGGCCAATCCGTGCGCCTTGCCGTTGGCCGTGAACGGGAACTTGGCGACCTTGACGTCGTAGCCCTCTTCCTTGGCCTGTTCCTCGGTCAGACCGAAGCTGGCGACCTGCGGCTGGCAGAACGTGGCGCGCGGCATCATCCGGTAGTCACCGAGAGCCAGGGTCTCGGCGCCGGCGATGGTCTCGGCGGCCACCACACCCATGGCCTCGGCGACGTGGGCGAGCTGCAGCTTGCCGGTGACGTCGCCGATGGCGTAGATGTGCGGCACGTTGGTGCGCATGTAGTCGTCGACGCCGATGGCCTTGCGGTCGGTCAGCTCCACGCCGGCCGCCTCCAGGCCGAAGCCCTCGACGTTGGGTGCGAAGCCGATGGCCTGCAACACCTTGTCGGCCTTGAGTTCGTCGTTCTTGCCGTCCTTGGACACGGTGACGGTGACCGAGTTGCCGTCGTCCTGGATCTTCTCGACCTTGGTGCCGGTCAGGATCTTCACGCCGAGTTTCTTGTACTGCTTCTCGATCTCCTTGGAGACCTCGGCGTCCTCGTTGGGCAGGGCCCGCGGCAGGAACTCGACGATGGTGACCTCGACGCCGTAGTTCTTCATGATGTAGGCGAACTCCATGCCGATGGCTCCGGCGCCGGCGATGATGATCGACCCGGGCAGCTCCCGCGACATGATCTGGTTCTCGTAGGTGACGACGTTCTCCGACAGCGAGGTGCCCGGCACCAGTCGCGTGCTGGCCCCGGTCGCGATGATCGCGTGGTCGAACTCCACCTTTTCGGTGTCGCCCTCGTTGAGGTCCACCTCGATGCTGTTGGGACCGGTGAACTTGCCGTAGCCGTGGATCTCGGTGATCTTGTTCTTCTTCATCAGGAAGTGCACGCCGGCCACGCGGCCGTCGGCGACCTTGCGGCTGCGGTCGAACGCGGCGCCGTAATCGAAGCTGGCCTCACCGGTGATGCCGAACGTCTTGGCCTGTTTGGTGAAGATGTGGGCCAGTTCGGCGTTGCGCAGCAACGCCTTGGACGGGATACACCCGACGTTCAGACACACGCCGCCCCAGTACTTGGGTTCGACGATGGCGGTGTTCAGCCCGAGTTGCGCGGCGCGGATGGCTGCGACGTATCCGCCGGGGCCGGCTCCGAGGACGACGACGTCATAGTGAGTCACGTCCTCAACCCTAATGGTCCCGGCAAGGCCAACGCAGTCCCCGCCAGCGCGTCGATCAGCGCAGGATCGTGGCTGACCAGCACGACCACCGCTCCGTCGGCGGCAAAGTTCCTGAGCAGGGACACCACCGACGCGGTGGCGATGGGATCGAGCATCGCCGTGGGTTCGTCGCAGAGCACGAACCGCGCCTGCTGGGTGAGGACCCGCGCCAGGCAGGCTCGCTGCAGCTGACCGTCGCTCACCTGTCCGGGGTAGCGGTCGAGCAGTTCGGGTTCCAGACCGACCCGCACGGCGGTGTCGACGACCGAGGTGCTCGCGCCGCGGACGACGGCGGGCTCGGCGATGATCTGCGCGAGGGTCCACCGCGGGTTGCACACCAGCCGGGGGTGCTGCGCGAGCAGCGCGACCGATCCGGGCGGCGGGACCGGCGCCCCGTCGTAGGAGAGCGTCCCGGCGTCGGGCGTCTGCAGACCGGCCAGCACGCGCAGCAGGGTGGTCTTGCCGCTGCCCGAGACGCCGGTGACGCCGGTGACCTCGCCGGCCGGAGCGGTCAGGTCGACGCCGTCGAGCACGGTGCGCCCGCCGAGGGTGACGACGACGCCGGCGGCGCGGATACCGGTCATACCGGCACCGTGGCCAGCAGCGCCCGCACGTACGGATCGTCACTGGCCAGCGCGACGGGGAGCGGGTCCTGGGACACCACGGTGCCGCGTGTCATCACGGCGACGTCGTCGCAGGCTTCGGCGCGCAGCAGCGACGGCATGTCGTGGGTGATGACCAGCACGGCGGAGCCGTGGGCGGCCGCGTCGCCGAGCAGCCGCCACACCAGCGCGGCGTTGTCGGGGTCGAGCGCCGAGGTCGGCTCGTCGGCGATCAGCAGCCCGGGCCGCCCGGCGACCGCGGCCGCGATCGCGACCCGCTGCGCCATCCCGCCGGACAACTCGTGCGGGTACTTCTGCAGCGTCGAAGCCGGCAGGGCGACCGAGGCGCACAACTTTTCCGGGGTGCGGTCGGTGCCCAGGCGTGTGCAGACCTCGGCGAGTTGCGAGCCCACGTTGCGCACCGGGGTCAGCGATGTCGCCGCCGATTGCGGGACCAGCCCGACGTGGCGGCCGCGCAGCGTCCGCCAGCTGCGTTCGTCGCCGTGTCGCACCTCGCGGTTGCCGATGTGCACGTTTCCGCGGACGCGTGACCCCGGGGGCATCAGACCCGACAGTGCTGCGGCGACAAGCGATTTGCCGCAACCGGATTCGCCGATCAGAGCCGTGACCCGGCCAGCCGGGACGGCGAGGTTCACGTCGTCGAGGACGGTCACCGCGGCTGCTCGGCGCCCGCGCCGGAGTTCGATGTCCACGCACAGGCCGGTCAACCGGGCCGCCGTCGTCTGGTCTTCACGCGTACAGACCGTCGTCACCACACAGCTCCCATCGGTGGTCGGTGCCGGTTGCGCATCGAGGCGCCCGCCATCGCGAAGGTCAACGCGGTGACGATCAGAGCGGTCGCGGGCACGGCGAGGGTCCACCAGGCGCCGGTGAGCACGTCACCGCGGGCCTCGCTGAGCAGGGTGCCGAGACTGGCCCGGTCCGGGGACAACCCGACCCCGAGGAACGACAGCGTCGACTCGTGCCACACCGCGTGCGGCAGCAGCACGACCATCGCGACCAGCGCCTGCGCGGTGACCGCGGGCAGCAGGTGGCGACGGGCCACGAACCAGCGGGACGCGCCGGCCAGCCGTGAGGTCTCCACCCACCCTGCCTCGGCGACGGCGAGCAGTTCGGCACGCACCACGCGAGCCACCGCCGGCCAGTGCGTCAGCGCGATGGAGGCGATGATCGCCAGCGGCGCGCCCCGCCACATCGCGGCGATCACGATGCCGACCACCAGATGCGGCAGCGCGTTGACCCCGTCGACCAGGCGCATCACGACCACGTCCAGCCAGCCCCCCACCAGTGCCGCCAGCACGCCGATCAGCACACCGAGCAGCGTCGCGGCGACCGCGCACACCGCGGCGATCAGCAGCGACATCTGCAACCCTTCGGCGGTGCGCACCAGCAGGTCGTAGCCCGAATGATCGGTTCCGGCAATGTGTTCGGCGCTGGGCGGCCGCAACGCCGCGGAGAAGTCGGCGACCTGGGCGCCGGCGATCAGCGGGATCCCGATCGCGGTCGCAGCGATAACGGCCAGGACGATCCACGGCCAGCTGAGGTGCGGCCGGATGCGGTGCAGCGTGGGGATGCTCATGCGGCCATCCGGATGCGTGGGTCGATGGCCACCGCGGCGGCGTCGGACAGCGCCGACCCGGCCAGGACGGCGGCAGCGGCCGCGACGGTCAGCGCGGCCAACAGCGGAAAGTCCAGTGCGGCGGCGGAATCCACCAGTACCGCGGCCATGCCCGGCCAACCGAACACGGTCTCCACGATCGCCGCGCCCGCGATCAGTTCGGGCAGCCGAGTACCCAGCAGCGCCAAGGTGGGCAATACCGAGACCGGGGCGATGTGCCCGCGCAGCAGGGCCCAACCGTGCACGCCGCGGGAGCGGGCGCCGCGGACCGCGTCAGATTCGACACCGGCCACCACGGCCGCGCGGGTGGTCAGCAGCAGCCACGGGATCATCGACACCGTCAGTGCGATCCACGGCAGAATGCCGTGGCGCAGTACGCCTTCGGCGGTGTAGGCGGCTCCGGGAGCTGCGGCTCCGGAGGCGGGCAGCCACCGCAGACCCACCGCGACGACGACCACCAGCGCCAGCGACACCACGAACGGCGGGACCGCGGCGAAGGCCACCGACAGTCCGGTGACCATCCGGTCGAACACGCCGCCGCGCCGCATCCCGGCCAGACATCCGAGCACGATGGCCAGCAGCGTCGCCGAGAGCAGCGCCGCGCCGGAGAGCCCGAGGGTGAACGGCAGACGTTCGGCCAGCACCGTGGTCACCGGCTGCGACTGCGTCGACGACCAGCCCAGGTCACCGCGGGTGAGCCCGCCCAGCCACTGCCACCATGCGCTGTACCAGGACTGGTCGGTGGCGTAGGCCTCGCGCATGGCGTCGCGTTGCGACTGGGTGGCGAATTGGTAGTTGTTGCCCAGGTAGGCGGCCAGCGGGTCGAACGGGGACAGCGATGCGACGGCGAAGATGGCCGCCGAGATCGCCACGGTCATCGGAACGGCGATCGCGGTCCGCACGGCCAGCAGCCGTGCCGCGGCGCGCAGAGGGCGCGCGGGACGCACCGCCGAGGGGTCCTCGACGTAGACGGTGGGCGGCGGGGTCAGCGTGTCCATCGGGCGATGTCCCACCACGGGCCCCAGGACACCCCGTGCGAGTGCGGTTCCATGATCGGCGCCGTCTGGTTCCAGCCGCGGTCGCGGTAGGTGTAGGCGTGGTCGAGGAACACCAGGAACACGTGTGACGGTTCGGCGGCGTAGGTGCGCTGGATGTCGCGGTACAGCGCGTCCTTCTCCGGGCCGGACGCCGACCGGGCCGCCCGTTCGAGCAGACCGTCGAGCCCTTCGGCGGTGAAGTTGCCCGGATTGGAGTAGATCGACGAGTTCGGCACGCGGGTGTGCAGGGTGTCGTAGACCTGGGCGTCGATGCTGTAGGGCGTCGAGCCGCCGCCGAGCAGCACCGCCGAATCACCGAAGCGGGTGTCGATTTCGTCCCAGCTGGTGCCGCGCGGCGCCACGTCGATCCCGAGCGGTTTCATCGCGGCGGCGAACGCGACGGCCAGGTCGCGGCGCAGGGTGTCCTGCGCGTTGTACAGCAGGTCGAAAGACGCTCGGGCGCCGTCTTTCTCACGGACCTCTCCGGGGCCCACCCGCCAGCCGGCCTCGTCGAGAACGGTTTTGGCGCGGTCGAGGTCGAAGGTGTACTGGGCCTCGGGATTGTAGGCATCGCCGTAGGCCTGCGCCACCGGCGTGCTGGCGGGGCGCCCGTAACCGACGAGCACGTCGCGCACCATCGCGTCACGGTCCACGCCGAGGTTCATGGCGAGCCGGGCGCGCGCGTCGGAGGTGAACGGGTTACCGGCGGGCAACGCGACCCCGCGCCAGTCGGCGGACTGCACACCCACGGATTCGATGTCCTCGCCGTCGAGCGATTCGATCAGCCGCGGCGGCAGCGTGGTGCCGTCGACCGTCCCGGCGACCATGCTCTGCGCGCGTGCGTTGTCGTCGGGTGTGTTGGTGTAAACGAGGCGTTGCACCTGCGCCGGGTCACCCCAGTAGTCGTCGCGCGCCACCAGCACCACCTGGTCGGGTCGCAGCGTGTCCAGGCGGTAGGGCCCGGTGCCCACCGGGGCGGTGTTGACCGCCCAGTCGCCGGCCGGTGCGTCCTCGATCTTCTCCGACGGCAGGATGCCCAGCAGCAGGTACGGCCGCGGATCTGCGGCGGTGTCGAGTTCGACGGTGACCGCGTCGGGACCGTCGGCGGTCAGCGCCACGATCGGCGCCACCGAGGTCGAGATCTCCGAGGCGACCTTCGGATCGGCGACCGCGGCATAGGTGGCGACCACGTCACCGGAGTCGAACGTGCTGCCGTCGGAGAACACCACGTCGGCGCGCAGGGGGATGCGCCATCGGTTGGGGCCGATCGACTCGGGCGCGTCGGTGGCGAGTGCCGGAGCCAGTTCGGGGACGGTGGTGTCGGTGGTCGCGCGCGGCCGGTACAGCCCCTCGTAGATCGGCGAGACGCCGGACTCGGAGTACCCGTTGACCGGGTTGTAGCCGCCGAGTTCGTAGCTTTCGGCGAGCACGATCTGGTCGGAAGTCTGCTCGTCGGACTGTCCGGCACACGCCGCGACCAGCGCAGCACTCAGAACGCAGGCCAGCGCCGCGCGACGGTTCATGTGTCTATCTGAACATATGAATGAGCCCTGTGCGCAGGCGGATAGAAACTTTCAGCGGCTGACCCAGCCGAACACGTACCCACCGTAGAGCAGCGCGGCTCCCGCGACCGCGGCCATCGGCGCGGACATCAACGCGATCGCCAGCGCTGCGACCACCGGCCGCTCCTGCACCAGCGCGGTGAGCAGGCTGCCGACGGTGGCCGCGACCAGGAAGACGAGCACGACGAACACCGGCATGGTCTTGTCGTGCGAGTGGAACCACCAGTAGTAGAGACCGGCGCCTGCGGCCGCCGCCACCAGCCACACCGCGCACAGCACGAGGACGAACCGCCACCGGCCGAGGTACTGGGTGACCCCGGGCACGACGACCGGTTGGGCCGGATGCGGCGGAATCTCGGTGGGCCGGTCGTGCACCGCGGCGGCGGTGAAGGCACCGGTGAACTCCGGTGTGAACGTCTGGGTGTTCTCGCCGCTGTCGGGCTGGGAGTCAGGCACCGGTGGCCACCTGGATCGCGGTCAGCGCGCCGAGCAGACCCGGACCGATGGCGAGCACCATCGCACCGACGGCGGTGACCCAGCGGCGACGGGACGCGAGGATCGTGACGAGCCCGACGAGCCCGGGGACTCCGACCACCAGCGCGATGACGACGTCGGGGCGGATCGACGCGCTGATCTCCACCGCAGCCACGATGGCCGCGATCATGCCGATCGCCACTCCGACGATCATCACCCCGGCCAGCGCCGAGGCTCTCGGCAGCGGAATCACGCTTCCGACGATAACGCCGCCACCGCCTCCGACCAGTGCGGCGCGCCGCCGGTTGTCCCCGTTGCGCGACGGGTGCGCAGAATGGGGGACGTGGCAGACACTGACGACCCGTACCTGTGGCTCGAAGACGTCACCGGGGATGAGGCGCTGGCCTGGGTGCGCGCGCACAACGAGCCGACCATCGCCCAACTCGGTGGCGAGCGCTTCGAACAGATGCGCACCGAGGCGCTGGAGGTGCTCGACACCGACACCCGCATCCCGTACGTACGACGCCGCGGTGACCACCTCTACAACTTCTGGCGCGACGCCCGCCACCAGAAGGGGGTGTGGCGGCGCACCACCCTGGAGAGCTACCTGCAGGAGCAGCCGGAATGGGACGTCATCATCGACGTCGACGAGCTGGCGTCCGCCGATGGGGTCAGCTGGGTGTGGGCCGGGGCGCAGGTGATCGAACCGGACTTCTCCCGCGCTCTGATCAGCCTCTCGCCGGGTGGTTCGGATGCCGCGGTGGTGCGGGAGTTCGACATGGCGTCCCGGCAGTTCGTCGACGGCGGGTTCGAGCTTCCCGAAGCCAAGTCGCAGGTGAGCTGGGTCGACCACGACACGCTGCTGATCGGCACCGACCTCGGCGACGGCACGCTCACGGAGTCGGGCTACCCGCGGGAGGTGCGGCGCTGGCGGCGCGGGCAGCCGCTGCAGGACGCGGAGGTGGTGTTCAGCGGCACACACGAGGACGTCATCGTCGCGGCGTCGGTGGACCGCACCGAGGGTTTCGAACGCACCCTGATCTCACGCGCCCTGGACTTCTTCAACGACGAGATCTACGAGCTGCGCGCCGGTGAGCTGATCCGCATCGACGCTCCCACCGATTCCAGCGTCTCGGTCCATCGGGAGTGGCTGCTGATCGAGCTGCGCACCGACTGGCAGTACGGCCGACAGTCCTACCGCGCCGGTTCCCTGCTCGCGGCGCCGTACGAGGAGTTCCTCGCCGGCACGGCCACCCTGACAACGGTGTTCGAGCCCGACGCGCACACCTGCCTGCACCATTACGCGTGGACGCGCGACCGCCTGGTGGTCGTGACGCTGGCCGACGTGGCCAGCCGGGTCGAGGTCTACACCCCCGGTTCGTGGGACGCCGAGCCGGTGCGCGGACTCCCGGAGAACACCAACACCGTCATCGCCGCCGCCGACGAGGACGGCGACGAGATCTTCCTGGACTCCTCGGGTTTCGACACACCGTCGCGGCTGCTGCACGGCGCCGCCGGTGGCGAGCTGCAGGAGATCAAGCGGGCGCCGTCGTTCTTCGACGCCGCCGACCTGGAGGTGACGCAGCATTTCGCGACCTCCGAGGACGGCACCTCGGTTCCGTATTTCGTTGTGGGGCATCGTCATCGACAAGGCCCGGGCCCCACGCTCCTGGGTGGGTACGGCGGATTCGAGGTGGCGCGTACGCCGTCCTACGACGGGGTACTGGGTCGGCTGTGGTTGTCCCGCGGCGGCACATACGTATTGGCCAACATCCGCGGCGGCGGCGAGTACGGGCCGACGTGGCACACGCAGGCGATGCGGGAGGGCCGCCACTTGGTGGCCGAGGACTTCGCCGCGGTGGCCAAGGATCTGGTGGACCGCGGGATCACGACCGTCGAGCAGCTGGGCGCCCAGGGCGGCAGCAACGGCGGCCTGCTGATGGGCATCATGCTCACGCAGTACCCGGAGTTGTTCGGCGCGTTGGTCTGCAGCGTGCCACTGCTGGACATGCGCCGGTTCCATCTGCTGTTGGCCGGTGCGTCCTGGGTCGCGGAGTACGGCAACCCCGACGACCCCGCCGACTGGGAGTTCATCTCGAAATACTCGCCCTACCAGAACATTTCGTCCGAGCGTCGGTATCCGCCGGTGTTGATCACCACGTCGACCCGCGACGACCGGGTACATCCGGGCCACGCCCGCAAGATGACGGCCGCACTGGAGGCCGCAGGACATCCGGTGCGCTATTACGAGAACATCGAAGGCGGACACGCCGGCGCGGCCGACAATCCGCAGACGGCGTTCCGCGCGGCACTCATCTACGAGTTCCTGCACCGCACCCTCGACGGGAGTTGACATGTCCACCACCATCCGAGCCCTGGCCGCCGTCGCATGTGCGGCCACGCTGCTGGTGACAGGGTGCGCCCGCGAGATCTCCGGGACCCCGGTACTGGCTGCGGGACAGACCCCCGGGCAGGCGTGGGTGTCCGACGCCGACTGCACCACCGTCGAGGCGCCGTTGGCCGAGGTCCCCGCGATGAGCCCGCGCGAACCGCGGCTGCGCATCCCGATCCCGTCGGGCTGGAAGCGCAACTCCATGATGGACAGCCAGGTGATCCGCTTCGCGATCGTCGCGGAGAATCTGATCGCCAACGGCTTCGCACCCAACGCCGTCGTCACCCTCGAACGGGCGCGCGGGGTGGCCGACGCCGCCGAGGTGTTCGAACAGAACCGCGCCAACCTGGTGCGCATGATGAACGCCACCAACCTCCGCACCGAGGACAACACGACCTGCGGGTTCCCCTCGGAGACCACCACGTATACGGCGCCGCCGATGGGGCCCGCGCCGCAGCGGCCGATCATCATGCACGCCGTCGTCGCCCAACGCGGCAACGCCACCTACCTGGCGACGGTGACCATCCAGACCTCCGACGGAGACAACCCGACGTATCAGCGCGACGCCGAGCAGATCGTCGACGGATTCCAGATGCTGATGCCCTGACATGAACCAGATATCGAACGTGCTGTTGATCGCCGGTGCCGTGGCGTTGCTGGCGGCCGCGATCGTGCCGGGGCGGGCGACCGAAGGCCTGTCCGCCGGGCAGGTGAAGCGCCGGATCTACTGGACCGGCAGCGTGATCGGCGCGGCGCTGCTGTTCGCGGGCGGGCTCCCCGATCTGCAGAGCGCGGTCGCGTTCCTCGCGGCGGCGACGATCCTGATGACCGGGTGGGCCTACTTCCGCACGCCGCACATCAAGCTCGGTGGCCGGGTGTACTCCGCGCACCCGGCGCACCGGGAGCCCCGGTAGGCGCTCGTCAGCGCGCCTGGGCCTGCACCTTCCGGCGACGCAGGCGGGTGAACACGAACCGTGCGACGAGCACACCGATGATGGCGAACACGATGTACTGGAAGATCGCCGAATACGGCTCGACGTAGTGCCAGTTGACGCCGAGGGCGTAGCCGAGCCCGACGAAGACGCTGTTCCAGATGAGGCTGCCGAACGTGGTGAGCACGGTGAAGACGGCGAAGTTCATGCGCTCCGTGCCCGCCGGGACGGAGATGAAGCTGCGGAAGAACGGCAGCATCCGGCCGAAGAACACGCCTTTGGTGCCGTGCCGGGCGAACCAGTCCGCAGCCTTGTCGATGTCCTCGGTGTCGATCAGCGGGACCTTCGTGACCAGGCGGCGCATGCGGTCATGACCGAGTCGCGCGCCGAGCCAGTAGATGAACCACGCGCCGAGCACCGATCCGAGCGTGGTCCACAGGATCGCGCCGGTGACCGAGAAGACACCGAGCTGCGCGGCGAACCCCGCCATCGGCAGGATCACCTCGCTGGGCAGGGGCGGGAACACGTTCTCCAGGAAGATCGCCAGACCGGCTCCCGGGCCGCCGAGACGTTCCATGAGGTCCACGGTCCAGCCGGCGAGGCCGTCGAGTTCGGTGATGGTGTCCGTCGACAACGAGCAGCCTTTCGTCGGGGATCTCGGGCCAGCCTAGCCAAGGTGGTCCGGGTACCCCGTCGCGCGGCGATCACTCCCAGAACGTCACCGGGAGGTTCTGGGGACCGCTCAACCCGGTCAGTGGCTTCCACGGCCCGTCCCCGTCGAGGCGCAGGTGCGGCATCCGCTCAGCGATGACGGCCAGCCCCTCGGCGATCTCGAGGCGGGCCAGATGCGACCCGAGGCAGAAGTGCATGCCGCCGCCGAAGGTGACCATCGCCGAGGCGTTGGATCGCCGGATGTCGAGCCGGTCGGGATCGGTGAACACAGCCTCGTCCCTGTTGGCCGAAGCGAGGTTCGCCATCACCAGTTGCCCCGCCGGAATCTCGGTCCCCGCCAGATCGACATCCTCCACCGCGGTGCGCAACATCGCCACCGCCACCGGCGAGTGCCTGGTCACCTCGTGGGCGGCGTTGTAGGCCAGCTCCGGATGCCGGCGCAGCAACTCCCACTGGTCGGGGTTCCGGCACAGGACCTGCACGGCCGCGGCGAACTGGTTTCGGGTGGTGTCGGTCCCGGCGATCAGCAGGCCGGCGACCAGCATCCGCAGCTCCGCGAGGTTCAGACGGTCGCCGTCGTCACCGGCGCGGATCAGGTCGGAGAGCAGGTCGTCGGTGAGCGTCCGGCGGCGGCAGGCGACCATGTCGTCGATGTAGTCGTCGAGTTCCTGCCACGCCTGCAGGATGTCCTGCTGATGGTCCCCGACGCGCCACGAGAACACCTGGAAGATGTCGTCGGTCCACTCCGAGAACAAGCTCCAGTCCTCGGGCGGTGCACCGAGCAGGGCGCAGATCACCGGGATCGGGTACCTGCGCGCGATGTCGTCGACCAGATCGCAGCGTCCGTGGGGTAGCTGCTGATCGATCAGGTCGGTCATCACCGCGACCACGGTGTCGCGGAGCCGCTCGGTGGCTCGCGGGGTGAACGCACCGGCGATCAATCGCCGCAGCCGGTGATGCTTCTCGCCGTCGAGGCTGATCAGGTTGCCGGCCACCCGATCCCAGAGCGGCCCCGACGTGATGCCTTGCGATGCGAGAAACATTCCCTGCGGCACCCGGAATCGCGGGTCCCGCAACACCGTCCGGACGAGGTCGTAGGTCAGCACCTCCGGCCCGTGTACACCCGCCGCGATCGGTGCGCGGCCGCGCGCCTGCGCCAGCATCCGGTGGAGGACGTCGGGATCTGTCACGTCGTCGTAGTCCAGCTTCGGAGGGCCGCCGTCGTTTCCCGGGGCGATCACGCGCGAATACGTCTCCACGGTCATGAAAATCACCTCGTGTCGAGTCTGACGGCGTCCGGCTGAGGTCCCCTAAGTACCGCTCTACTGCATTGCGCGCGACTCTCGATCTGCGCCGCGGTGGCTCTTAAACTGTGTGGGTGCGCTTGACGTGGCCGATGGTCGGCCGCTCAGGGGAAACGCGCCGAATACAAGACGCGCTTCTCGATCCCCACTGCGCCGGTCTGGTCGTCAGCGGCGCCGTCGGCGTCGGAAAGAGCCGACTCGTCCGGGAGACGCTCGCCGAGCTCGCCATTGCGGGTTGGCAAACCCGTTGGGCGACAGCGACCTCGGCCGCCCGCACCCTTCCGCTGGGAGCGCTGACTCGCTGGGTGCGGACCACCTCCGACGACGGGCGTGAACTGATCCGAAGCGTCACCGAAGCACTCACCACCACACCCGACGGCGGTCCGGTCGTGGTCTGCATCGACGACGCCCCGTTGCTCGACGACCTGTCGACCATCGTGGTGCAGCAGATCATCGCGCGAGGGTCGGCAAAGGTGTTGCTGACCGTCCGCAAAGGCGACCCCGTTCCGCCGGCAACTCAGGAGTTGTGGCGGGGCGCGGAATTCGAGTGGTTGCACCTGCAACCGCTCGACGAGGTGAACACGCGAGAACTGCTGACCCGCACCCTTCGCGGTCCATTGGATCCCACAGCAGCGCAGCGCCTTTGGGACCTGACCCGAGGTAATCCCCTGTACCTGCGCAACATCGTCGACCAGGAGGTGGCCGATGCGAGACTGCTCAGCCATGACGGGATCTGGGTCTGGCGCGGCGATCCCGTCCTGCCACCCAACCTGGTCGAGCTGGTCGAATCCCGGCTCGGGACCCTGTCCGGCCCGGTCTGCGACGTCGTCGACGCGTTGGCGGTGGGCGAGCCTGTCGAGCTGCGGGCCCTGATGCGCATCACCGGAGCCGACGCCGTCGAGGAGGCCGACCGTCGCGGGTTGATCACTTACAGCAGGATGTTCGAAGAGGTGGAGGTGTCCCTGGCACATCCGCTCTACGGCGAGGCGCGCAGGCAGAGCGCTCCCCGGGCCAGCCTGCGACGCCTGCGCGGGATGGTCGTCGCCGAACTCGCCGCATCCGAACGCCGCAACGAGTTGCAGACGGTGGTTCGACGCGCCGAGTTGAGCCTCGACGCCGACATCGCACCTGATGCCGACCTGTTGCTCGAAGCGGCCACGGCAGCCGCGGGAATGCTGGATCTCAGGCTGGCAGAACGTCTTTCCGGAGCAGCCATCGCTGCGGGAGGCGGCACCGAGGCGCGTCTCGTCCGCGCTTTCGTGCTGTCCTGGTCGGGAAACGGAGAGGAGGCCGAGTCGCTCTTGGCCGAGATCGAGATGTGTACGCTCTCGGAATCCGATCGGGCCCGACTGATACTCCTGCGTGCAGTGAACAGACTGTTCACGCTGGCCGATCCCGAGGCCGCGAAAGCAGTCATCGACCAAACCCCTCCCACCTCGCGGCCAGTCCGCAGAAGTATCGCGGTGTTCCAGGGCCTCTACTGGGCATTGACGGGCAGACCCGACGCGGTGCTCGAGCACGCCGGGGCATTGTCCTTCGACGAGACCTCGGACCACCTGCAGGGTCGGCTGACTGCGTTGGCCCTCACCGTCGCCCATGGCGAGGCCGGTCGCACGGCTGCGGCCATCGCGGCGGCGGAGCACGGTTATCTGATTCCGGTGCGCGGATTCATCGTCATCGCCGACGCCCATATCGATGCGATGCTGCTGGCCGGCCGGGTGACCGACGCACTGACGGTGGCCGCCACCATGCGGCGAAGGGCGTTGGCTTCGCGCGAGGGGCCGTTCGGCCATGCGGCCGAGGCGGTTTCGGGGCACGCCGAACTCGGCGCCGGTCACCTCGATGCGGCGTGCACCCTGCTGCGCTCCGCCGTGGATCGCGTCACCGTGTGGAGCGCGGCCACGGGCTTTCCCTACCGCTACCGCATCCTGTTGATGACCGCCCTGGCGATGCGCGGACTGACCGGCGACGCCGACCGGATCCGCACGACGCTGCGTAGCAGCTGGCACCCGAGTTGGCGCCACCTCGACTACGCCGGCGCCATCGGAGAATCCTGGGTGCTGGGCGCCCAGGGCGCGGTACGAGAAGCGATCCACACGGTCCACGTCGCGGCCGAAGAAGCCAGAGCGAAAGGCCAATACGCCGCCGAGGTGCTCTGCCTCCAGACGGCGACACACTTCGGTGACGCATCGAACGTCGAGCGGCTGCGTGAACTCGACGACCTCGTCGAAGGACCGCGGGCCGGTTTGGCCGCCCGTTTCGCGGCCGCTCTGCGGGCAGCCGATGGCGACGAATTGGACCGGGTGTCACACGAATTCGAATCGGTCGGCGATCTGATCGGAGCCGTCGACTCCGCGGCACATGCCGCGGCCAGCCACCGCCACAGGAGTCTGCGCGGATCCGCACTCCACTGCTCGGCCCGCGCCGAGGAGTTGGCCGAACGATGTGGCGGAGCGTTCACCCCGGCGCTTCGCCAGGCCGTCGACCGGCTGCCCCTGACCGACCGCGAGCGTGAGATCGCGATGCTGGTCGGTGAATCGCTGTCGAATCGGGACATCGCAACCAAGCTGACAGTCTCGGCGCGCACCGTGGAAAGCCACATCTACAAGGCCATGGCGAAGACCGGCGCAACGAGCCGAGCGGAACTGGCCGCGCTCGTGGCTATCCACCCCTCGCACCGCAGTTAAGTAGCTCACCGCATCATCGCCCGGTGTCCCCGAAAGTCAGTATCGCGCTACTGACGCACCCGTCAGAGGAGTAGCTGACGATGTAGCCGAGTACGGGGAAAGGAACGGTCATGACCGTAGTCGGATACGTCGGCTCCCATGCCTCCCACGGATGGGCGGTGACGACGGCACGAGTGTCGACCCTGGTGCACTGGAGGACTCACGAAGTCGAGGACGGCGGGGTCCGGGTCCCGCACCTCTATCCGAGGCACTATGCCTTCATGGAGAACGCACTGCTGTCCCGGGAGATGGACCACTTGTAGGGGCGTAGCGGCTCCGTCGCGTCAGACCACTGAGCACGGCGCCGAGTGCGCCCAGAACCACGAGCACCAGGCCGACGAGCAGGGTGACGGTGAGCCAATGGTGCAGGCTGTCGACGGCGTGGTCGACCATCACCTCGGCCACGGTGCGGATGTTGCCGGTGGTGCGGTTCAGCGCCGTCTCGACGTACCGGTCGGCGATCTCGATGCCCGCCCAGCCGGCCGCACCCACCAGGAGCGCCGAAACACCCAGCGCCGTCAGCGCTTTCCCGCGTCGACGGGCCGCCATCAGCGTCAACAGGGCCAGCAGTCCGGTCACCACCGCCGCCCCGACACTGATCCACGGACCCCACGTCGCCAGCCACCGCAGCTTGCCCGGCTGCAGTTCGGGCGAGTCGACGGTGATGGGCACGGTCAGGGATTCGGGGACCTGTAGGTCCAGGTTGCCCAGGGTGGCGTCGAACGACGGATCGGCGAGCATGGGCGCGACGTCGATCAGCCACTGGTCGGTAGAGTTTCCGCTGGGCACCGCGCCGGTGAACATCCACCGGTGCGCGATCCGATTGGCCTGCCCGAACTGCCCGGGGAAGCCGTCGTTGTGGGTGTACGAGTCGGCCACGTGAGCCACCAGCACCGGGTTGAGCGTGTAGCCGCTGTCGGCGGCCAACGCGACCGTCTGGGTGGTCAGCTCACCGGCCATCGCCTGCTGCAGGCGTGGATCCTCGGCGGCCGACGACGCCAGCGCGGCGTAGCCGTCTTCGTCGACGATCGTGGCCTGTGCCCACAGGGCAGGCACCGCCGCAGCCAACGCCACGGTCGTGAGCAGCCACAACAGCAGCGCTGCGAGGAAACGCATCGAGGTGCGGGCGCCTACTTGGCCATCCGGCGGGGCCGGATCAGCGCGAGCTTGGTCATCACCGTGTTCATCATCTTCAACGCGCGGTCGGAGTTGTTGTAGTAGTTGCCGCCGGCGCCGATGTTGGTGCGGGGGCTGACCACGGTCTCGATTCGGCAGTACTTGCGCAGGCCCTCGGGGCCGCCGAAACGCGCGCCGATGCCCGAGGTCTTCCAGCCGCCCATCGGCGCCGTGGTGCACATCAAGTTCGAGATGACGTCGTTGACGTTGACGCCGCCGCAATCCAGTTGCAGCGCAACCTTTTGCGCACGATCGACGTCCTTGGAGAACACCGCCGCCGACAACCCGTACGGGCTGTCGTTGGCCAGCCGGATGGCCTCCTCCACCGAGGACACCTTCATGATCGGCAGGGTCGGCCCGAACGTCTCCTCGGTCATACACGACATCGAATGGTCCACGTCGACGAGCACGGTGGGCTCGTAGAAGCTGCCCGAGCCGGTGCCGCGCTTGCCGCCGGTCAGGACGCGCGCACCCTTGGCCAGGGCGTCGGCGACGTGCCGTTCGGCGACGTCGACCTGGGAGTCGTCGATCATCGAACCGAAGTGGTTCCCCTCTCCGCTGCCCATCCGCAGGTTCTTGACGTCACGCACCACCGCGTCGACGAACTGGTCGTAGACCTGCTCGAGCACGTACACCCGCTCGACCGACACGCAGGTCTGGCCGGCGTTGAACATCGCCCCCCACACCGCGGCGTGCGCGGCGAGGTCGATGTCGGCGTCCTCGAGCACGATCATCGGGTCCTTGCCGCCGAGTTCCAGGCTCACGGGGGTGAGCCGGCGCGCAGCGCGTTCCATGACCTTGGCGCCGGTGGCGCTCGAACCGGTGAACTGGATGAAGTCGGAGTTGTCGATGACGGCTTCGGAGACCGCCCGGGCGCCCTGGGCCAGCGCCAGTACGTCGGGTGCGCCGGAGTCGAGCCAGCCGCGCAGCAGCAGCTCGGCGGTCAGCGGGGTGCGCTCCGACGGTTTGAGCAGCACCGCGCAGCCGGCGGCCAGCGCGCCGATGGCGTCCATCAGCGCGTTGGCGACGGGGTAGTTCCACGGCGCGATGATGCCGACGACCGGGCGGGGCCGGTAATGCACCGTGATCTTCTTGATCGACATCATCGGCAGCGCCGCCGGCCGGGGTTGCGGCGCCAGCGCCTTCTCCATGGTGCGGATGTAGTACGACGTGATCATCAGGATCAGCGGCACTTCCTGCGCGGCGTCGACCGCGGACTTGCCGGTCTCGGCCATCAGCAGCTCTTCGATCTCGCTGCGGTGCTCGCCGAGCCACACGGCGTACCGGGCCAGCACCTTGGCGCGGCCCTTCGCGCCGCGGGCTTCCCACTCGCGTTGCGCCGTGCGCAGCCCGGCGGCCAGGTGCGGCACGTCTGCGGGATCGGTCCACTGGACCTCGCCGGCGACGGCGCCGGTCGCAGGGTTTCTGATGGTGCCGGTACCGGTGAACGGGTCGGGCGTCTGCACGTCGGTCGTCGCGGTCATCCCTCCATGCTAACGACCGCTGTGACGTGCGTCTCCCCGGTGTTGACGCGCGTCAAGATCAGGGCGCGATGCCTCTCAGGTAGGCGGCCTGGCCGAGGTGCTGGGCGGCGTCGTCGATGATGCTGACCAACCGGGCGCCGGCGGTCACCGGCGGGTTCCAGTTCCGGTCGACGATGCGGGCGAGTTCGTCGGGCGACACCGAGGCCACGTACTGGAGTGACTCCCGGTGCACGGCGCGGTAGTAGCCGGCCAGCAGGTCCGCCGGCGCCCGCACCTTGGCGACCTCCTCGGCGGTGTGGCCGTAGCCGTGCGCGTCGCGCGGCAGATCGAGCGCGAAACGGTCCACCCATCCCTCGCGGAACCACACCTGCTCGGTGCCGGCGATGTCGCAGAGTTGGGCGTCCTGGATGCGCGCGCTGTGCCACACCAGCCACGCGATCGTGTTGGCCTCCGGTGTGGGTCGGTACAGGGCGACCTCGCCGGTCAACCCGTCGGTGACCTCCTCGACATGCTCGATCAGGCGGGTGAAGAAGTCGCGCAGAAGTTCGCGGGCCGCGTCGGCGTCGGACATCACTTCACGCTACGCCGCTTCATCCATTGGGCGGCCCGCCGCTTCATCCATCAGGCGGCCCGCCGTATCTATTGGGCGGTCCGCCGCCTCATCTATTGGGCGGCTCGCCGCCGTGGAACACCGCTTCGACGTTGTTCCCATCCGGATCCCGCACGAACGCGCCGTAATAGTTCTCGTGGTACTCCGGCCACAGCCGGGGTTCATGCAGCGGTTGCGCTCCCAGCGACAGCGCCGTCCGGTAGAACGCCTGCACCGACTCGGCGTCTTTCGCCACGAACGCCACGTGCACCTCGCGGTTGGGCCCTGCGGCATCGCCGGCGGCCGCGTCGGCGATCCAGAACTCCGGGTGCTCGTCGGCGCCGTACCCGATGGCCACCCCGAAGTCCATCAACCGGCGGTAGCCCAGCACCCCGAGCACCTTGTCGTAGAACGTCGTGGACCGTTCCCAGTCGGCGCAGTTGATTCCGAGGTGGTCGATCATGGGCTGAACGTACATTCGGGGTATGACTTTCGACCTGCTTATCCGCAACGGCACCGTCGTCGACGGCCTGGGCAACGAACCGTTCGTCGGCGATGTCGCCGTCCGTGATGGCGTCATCGTCCAGACCGGGACCGTGACCGGTGACGCCGACCGCGTCATCGACGCGACGGGACTTCTGGTCACCCCCGGCTTCGTGGATCTGCACACCCACTACGACGGTCAGGCGATCTGGTCCGATCGACTGACACCGTCCTCCGCCCACGGTGTCACGACCGCGGTGATGGGCAACTGCGGTGTCGGCTTCGCGCCGTGCCGCCCCGAGGACCACGACGTGCTCGTCGATGTGATGGCCGGGGTCGAGGACATCCCCGGCGTGGTGATGGTCGACGGGTTGCCGTGGCACTGGGAGACGTTCCCCGAATTCCTCGACGCCCTGGACGCGCGGAAACGGGACATCGACGTGGCGGCCCTGCTGCCGCACTCGCCGCTGCGGGTGTATGTGATGGGGCAGCGAGGGGTGGACCGCGAACCGGCGACCGCCGAGGACCTCGCCTTGATGGGCAAGCTCGCCGAAGAGGCGGTGCAGGCCGGGGCGCTGGGTTTCGCGTCGTCACGGTTCACGTTGCACAAGACCGAGAGTGGCCATCCGATACCCAGTTACGACGCCGACCGCGCCGAGATCGAGGCGATCGCGCGTGGTGTCGAGGCCGGTGGCGGTGGGCTGATCCAGTTCGTTCCCGACCTCGTCGCCGGGGACTACGAACCGGTCCTGCGGACGGTGTTCGACGTCGCCGCCGACGTCGGCTTGCCGGTCACCTTCACGCTGGCGATCGGCAACGCCGGCGAGCCGTTCTTCCTCGACGCGCTGACCATGGTCGAGAAGGCCAATCAGAACGCCGGAGCTGACGGGCCGCTGGTGACCGCCCAGATCTTCCCGCGTCCCATCGGCCTGGTGCTGGGCCTGGAGCTGTCGGGCAATCCGTTCGTGTTGTACCCGAGCTACCGCGAGATCGCCGCTCTGCCGCTGGCCGAGAAGGTCGCCTTGATGCGCAAACCTGAAGTGCGCGAAAGGATCCTCAACGACACGTCCGCCTCCGACGGTCACCCCCTGATGTTCGCCGCCCAGGCGTGGGACTACATGTTCCCCCTCGAGGATCCGCCGAATTACGAACCGTCCCCGGCGGATTCGATCCGCGCCCGCGCCCGCGCCCGCGGTGTCAGTCCGCTTGAAGAGGCCTACGACCGCCTGCTCGACGACGACGGCCACGCGATGCTGCTGGTCACGCTGGCCAACTTCCGCGACGGCAGCCTGGACACCGTGGCCGAACTGATCCGCCGCGACGATGTTGTGCTCGGTCTCGGCGACGGCGGTGCCCACTACGGGATGATCTGCGACGCAAGCTTTCCCACCTACATGCTGACCCACTGGGTCCGCGACCGGGCCGGCGACAAGCTGACGGTGCCCGAAGCGGTGCGGGAGCTGACCTCGGTGCCGGCGCGCGTCGCCGGCCTGCACGACCGCGGCCGCATCGCGGTCGGTTACAAGGCAGACATCAACGTCATCGACCCCGACGCGATCCGCCTGCACCGCCCCGTCGTCGCCCATGACCTGCCCGCGGGCGGCCGGCGTCTGGACCAGCGCGCCGACGGCTACGTCGCCACCGTCGTCTCCGGTGCGGTGATCGCCGAGAACGGCGCACCCACCGACGCCCGCCCGGGCCGGTTGGTCCGGGGGCGTCAGCCCGCTCCGGCCAGCTAGCGACGGGACCGGCGCAGCGCCGGATGCTGACTCGCGATCAACGGCAGCACCAACCGGCGCGGCAGCAGTTCCATCAGCCGCGCCGAGATCTCGTGTTGCAGGCCGGGAATGACCGCGCCGCGGCCCTGGTCCAGCCCGTCGATGCCGGACTTGGCCACGGTGCGTGACGGCATCCACAGGAACTTCGGGAACGCCGCGGCGAATGTCTGCTCGTCCATCCCGGCGGTCTGCAGGAACTCGGTGCGCACCGGACCGGGATGCAGCGCGGTCACGGTCACCCCGGTGCCTGCCAGCTCGCCGCGCAGACCGTCGGTGTAGGTCCGCACGAACGCCTTGGTGGCCGCATAACCCGATTGGCCGGGGAACGGCTGGAAGCCGGCAGTGGACCCGACGTTGAGGATCGCCCCGCGTCCGCGCGGCACCATCTGGTGCACAGCGCGCGTGGTCAGGTCGATCACGGCTTCGACGTTGACCCGCACCTGGGCGATCTCGGCTTCCGGCGTGGACTCGACCACCGGCCCGATGGTGCCGATCCCGGCGTTGTTGACCAGCACGTCGACGGTCAACCCCCGGCGCGCGAGCTCGTCGAACAGGTTCGCCCGCGCGTCGGAGTCGCCGACGTCGCAGGTGAGCACCTCGACGCGCACCGAACCGGACAGTTCGTCGGCCAGCGCGCGGAGGCGGTCCTCGCGCCGCGCCACCAACGTCACCCCGTGGCCACGCGACGCCAGTTCCCGGGCCAGGTCGGCGCCGATCCCGGCGGACGCGCCGGTGACGACGGCGGTGGTGGACGCAGACGGTGTCGGCAGAGGCATGCTTTCGAACGTAGCGTCGTAGGCTCGGTCCATGAGCGTCAAGGTGGACATCGACCGGTTGGCCGACACCCTGGGCGACTTCACCTTCGCCTACCTGGTCACCGTCGGCGACGACTTTCGCGCCCACACCGTCGCCGTCGATCCGGTGCTGGTCGACGGTGTCCTGCAGATCGCCTCGGTCGGCAACAGCACCCGTCGCAATGCCGCCGCTCATCCCGACGTCACCCTGGTGTGGCCGCCACGACAGCCCGGCGGGTACACGTTGATCGTCGACGGGCACGCCACCACCGACGAGCAGGGCCTGCACGTCGGACCGACCGGTGCTGTCCTGCACCGCAAACCGGGTCCGGATTCGCCGCCGTCGGCGACCGGTTGTGGGGACGACTGCGTGCCGCTGCGCAGCTGAGCTTTCACTCACGGCGCGCACAAACCTGGTCTGGGCGGGCCGCGGATGCGCTGATAGACCGTTGTGACCGTCCTGAACGCACCCGCGGCCGAACCGCAGCGCGCCACCCCGCAAGCCCGTACCGCGCTGTGGGCCAGCCTGGTGGGCACCACGATCGAGTGGTACGACTTCTTCCTCTACGCCACTGCCGCCAGCCTCGTGTTCAACCAGGCGTTCTTCCCCGATCAGAGCACCTTCGTCGGCACGATGCTCTCGTTCGCAACGTTTGCCGTCGGGTTCGTCGTCCGGCCCATCGGTGGGTTCGTGTTCGGCCACGTGGGCGACCGGATCGGCCGGAAGAAGACGCTGGCGCTGACGATGCTGCTGATGGGCGGCGCCACCGCGTTGATGGGGGTGCTGCCCACTGCCGCGCAGATCGGGGTGGCCGCCCCGATCCTGTTGCTGCTCTTGCGGATTGTGCAGGGGTTCGCGCTGGGCGGCGAGTGGGCCGGCGCGGTCCTGTTGGCCGTCGAGCACGGGCCGACGCGCCGACGAGGACTGTTCGGCAGTGTGCCGCAGGTCGGGTTGGCACTCGGGCTCGCGCTGGGCACCGGGGTGTTCGCGCTGCTGCAGATCGCGCTGCCGGATGACGCGTTCCTGACCTACGGTTGGCGCATCGCGTTCCTGTTCAGCATCGTGCTGGTGATCTTCGGCGTGGTGGTGCGGTTGAAGGCCAGCGAGACACCGGCTTTCGAGAAGGTTCGCGACAGCGGCGAGCGCGCTGCGGTACCGGTACGCGAGGTGTTCCGCCCGCCGGTCCTGCGCTCGACGGTGTTGGGCATGTTGTCACGGTGGGGTGAAGGTGCGGCGTTCAACACCTGGGGCGTCTTCGCGATCTCCTACGCCACAGGCACTCTCGGGCTCGGCAAGGTACCGGTGCTGATCGGGGTGACTGCGGCCGCGCTGTTGATGGCGGCGCTACTGCCGGTGTCGGGTCTGCTCAGCGATCGCTACGGACCCAAGCGCATCTACACGATCGGTATCGCCGCCTACGCGGTGGCGGTGTTCCCGGTCTTCGCGTTGCTCGGCACCGGCGACTTCGCGCTCTACGCGATCGGGATGCTGTTGGTGTTCGGCGTCATTCACGCGCTGTTCTACGGGGCCCAGGGCACGCTGTACGCGTCGCTGTTCCCGGCGCGGATCCGCTACACCGGGCTGTCGACGGTGTATCAGCTCTCGGGGGTGTACTCCTCCGGGTTGACGCCGCTGATCCTCACGGCGCTGATCGGTGTTGCCGACGGTTCGCCGTGGATCGCGTGCACGTACCTGGTCGTCACGGCGATGATCAGCATCGTCGCCACGCGGGCGTTGAAACCCGCGCCGCTGCACACACTCTGAGGTCGCCGACTGCACGCTTTCTGACGGATTTCCGCGGATTCTCGTCAGAAAGCGTGCGCTCGGCGCCTGAGACACGAAAAAGCCCCGGCTCGCCAAGCGAGCCGGGGCCTTTCTCGTACAGGGACCTAGAAGTCCATACCGCCCATGCCACCGGTCGGGTCGCCCGCAGGTGCGGCGGCCTTCTCCGGCTTGTCGGCGACGACGGCCTCGGTGGTGAGGAACAGCGCCGCGATCGAAGCTGCGTTCTGCAGCGCCGAGCGGGTCACCTTCACCGGGTCGGCGACGCCGGCCTTGAGCAGGTCCTCGTACTCGCCGGTCGCGGCGTTGAGGCCGACGCCCTTCTCCGAGTTGCGGACCTTCTCGGCCACCACGCCGGGCTCCAGCCCACCGTTGAAGGCGATCTGCTTCAGCGGGGCCTCGAGCGCGACGCGCACGATGTTGGCACCGGTGGCCTCGTCGCCCTCGAGCTTGAGGTCCTCCAGCGCCGGAGCCGACTGCAGCAGAGCCACGCCACCACCGGCGACGATGCCCTCCTCGACGGCAGCCTTCGCGTTGCGGACGGCGTCCTCGATGCGGTGCTTGCGCTCCTTGAGCTCCACCTCGGTGGCAGCGCCGGCCTTGATCACCGCAACACCGCCGGCCAGCTTGGCCAGGCGCTCCTGCAGCTTCTCGCGGTCGTAGTCGGAGTCGCTGTTCTCGATTTCGGCGCGGATCTGAGCCACCCGGCCGGCGATGGCGTCGGAGTCACCGGCGCCCTCGACGATGGTGGTCTCGTCCTTGGTCACGACGACCTTGCGGGCCTGGCCCAGCAGGGAGATGTCGGCGGTCTCGAGCGACAGGCCGACCTCTTCGCTGACGACCTGGCCACCGGTGAGGATCGCCATGTCCTGCAGCATCGCCTTGCGGCGGTCACCGAAGCCCGGGGCCTTGACGGCGACGGACTTGAAGGTGCCGCGGATCTTGTTGACCACCAGGGTCGACAGGGCCTCGCCCTCGACGTCCTCGGCGATGATCAGCAGCGGCTTGCCGGCCTGGATGACCTTCTCCAGCAGCGGGAGCAGATCCTTGACGGTCGACACCTTGGAGCTGACCAGCAGGATGTAGGGATCCTCGAGGACCGCTTCCTGACGCTCGGCGTCGGTCACGAAGTAACCCGAGATGTAGCCCTTGTCGAAGCGCATACCCTCGGTGAGTTCGAGCTGCAGGCCGAAGGTGTTGGACTCCTCGACGGTGATGACACCCTCGTTGCCGACCTTGTCCATGGCCTCGGCGATGAGCTCGCCGATCTGGGTATCACCGGCGGAGATCGCGGCGGTGGCGGCGATCTGCTCCTTGGTCTCGACCTCCTTGGCCGAGTTGAGGAGGCTGCTCGTGACGGCCTCCACGGCCTTCTCGATGCCGCGCTTCAGACCGAGCGGGTTGGCGCCGGCAGCGACGTTGCGCAGACCTTCGCGAACCAGGGCCTGGGCCAGAACGGTGGCGGTGGTGGTGCCGTCGCCCGCGACGTCGTCGGTCTTCTTGGCGACTTCCTTGACCAGCTCGGCGCCGATCTTCTCGTACGGGTCCTCCAGCTCGATCTCCTTGGCGATGGACACACCATCGTTGGTGATCGTGGGGGCGCCCCACTTCTTCTCGAGGACGACGTTGCGGCCCTTGGGGCCCAACGTCACCTTTACCGCGTCGGCGAGGCTGTTGAGGCCCCGCTCGAGGCCGCGACGGGCCTCTTCGTCGTACGCAATTGTCTTGGCCATTGCGAAGTGTTCCTCCGGATTGGGGATGCACGTCTTGCTGGTCGGGCGCAGTGCCCGCGACGGACGGCTCCGGTGTGCTCCGCTGACGCGGCCCGTTGCCTCACCGTCCCGACCTAGCACTCACCGGTCGCGAGTGCCAACTGCATTCTTAGCACTCGACCAGGGCGAGTGCAAGGTCGGAAGGAGTTCCGCTGTCGGCGAACACGGCGGCGTCGCCGTGCTCCGTACAGTCGACTCATGACCGACTGGACCACCGCCGACATTCCCGACCAGAGCGGCCGCACCGCCGTCATCACCGGCGCCAACACCGGTCTGGGCTTCGAGACTGCCAAGGCCCTGGCCGAACGCGGGGCGCACGTGGTCCTCGCGGTGCGCGACGCCGGCAAGGGGGACCGTGCCGCGGCACGCATCGCCGGGGACGTGACCGTCACCGAACTCGACCTGACCTCGCTGGCCTCGATCCGCGCCGCGGCAGAGGCACTGAAGGGCCGCTACGAGCGGATCGATTTGCTGATCAACAACGCGGGCGTGATGACGACGCCGAAGGGCACCACCGCCGACGGCTTCGAGTTGCAGTTCGGCACCAACCACCTGGGCCACTTCGCGCTGACCGGTCTGCTGTTGGACACGCTGCTCGACGTCGACGGTGCGCGCATCGTCACGATCAGCAGCAACGGCCACAAGATGGGTGGGGCGATCCACTTCGACGATCTGCAGTGGGAGCGCAGCTACAGCCGGATGGGTGCCTATTCGCAATCCAAACTGGCCAACCTGATGTTCACCTACGAACTGCAGCGCCGCCTGGCGCCGCGCGGCAAGACCATTGCGGTGGCCGCGCACCCGGGCACGTCCAGCACCGAGCTGGCCCGCAACCTGCCGGCCGTCCTGCAGCCGGCGCTGAACCGGGTGACGCCGCTGCTGGCCCAGAGCGCCGCCGCGGGCGCGCTTCCGACGTTGCGCGCGGCCACCGACCCCGGTGTCCTCGGCGGGCAGTACTACGGGCCCGACGGCATCGGCCAGCAGCGCGGCCACCCCGTCGTCGTGGCGTCGAGCAACCTCTCGTATGACGTGGCGACCCAGCAGCGGCTCTGGACGGTGTCCGAGGAGCTGACGAAGGTGACCTACCCGATCAGCTGACGCGCGCGTGGCGCGCCGTGCGCGCCTGGTCGCGGGAGCTCGAGGCCGATCGGCGCACGTCGCGGTCCTCGGCGCGCTCGGTGCGCTCGGTGCGCTCGGCGCGCGGACTCCGGTCGGCATGCGACCCGCTCTCGCTGCGCCGACGTTGGGGCCCGAGGTCCGGTTCCTCGCCGTCGCCGCGGAGCAGCCGGCCCTCCGACAGATACGGCCGGGTGTCGCCGGGCTCGTCGTGGCGGCGGTAGCCGGCGTCGATGACGGGACGCAGGATCGAGTCGGCGACGTCGACCACCCCGTCGGGGACACCGAGGTCGCGCAGCGGCCGGGTCAGCGGCAGCTGCGGGGTCGGCACGAAGTATCGGGTGACGTTGCCGGAGACGGTGACGTTCTCCGGCGGGATGTCGGCCGGGTCGATCTGCCAGGAGGGCGGCCCGTGGACGTAGAAGAAGCCCAACACGGCATTGGCCATCGCGACCAGGTTCCACGGCCGGTCCGGCGGGTCGGCCCACGGGTCGTACTCACCGACGACGACCGTGGTCGGGTACGGCAGCTCGGGCATGCGTCGCACCCGGTAGTTCAGCAGCGGGACGAAGGCGCCCTCCTTGAAGAGACGCGCCGCGCCCGGCTCGGGTGGGGCGATCAACACGAGCCGGAGGTTCCTCGACGTCGGCGCATCGGCGGCGAATTCCTCGGCCAGCCGGGTGGCGACCATGCTGCCCATCGACTCTCCGACGATCACGACGTCACCCTCGAGATCCCGGACCATCTCGCGCGCCCGCTCCACCCCGTCGCGCAGCGACCGGTCGAACGTGAAGGGGTCCTGGGAGTAGTCGACCACCAGCGGGTGCTCGTCGCCGTGGAAGTGGCGGCCGATCTGCGGATAGGTGGCCGCGATCGCCGGATAGCGCGGGTTGAGCGACTTGAACAGCGACGCCCCGGGGATCACCACGGTGGTCTCGGCGCTGCCTACCGGGGGCAGCACCGCCGTCGCGGCCAACAGCGCCGAGGCGAGCAGCAGCGTGGCCGACCGCCGTGCGCGCCTGAACACCATCTTCTCGTCCCCGTTCGAGAGTGCGTCCCCATCAGCGTGGCACGGCACGGCCGACGATGTGACGTAGTTCACAATCTGAGGTCGCAACGCCTGCCGGGCGGACACGCCGGACCGGACACGCCGCGTTGGATGCATTCGCGGAACCGCCTGCCCTAGACTGCATTTCCGGTTCAGGAAAGGAGTCGTGGGTGCGGGCTGACGCAGCGCCCAGCACCCAGGCGTTGCGGGGCTGGCAGCGACGGGCACTGGTCAAATACCTGACCGCCAAGCCCCGGGACTTCCTCGCCGTGGCCACGCCCGGCGCCGGTAAGACCACCTTCGCGCTGCGCATCGTCTCCGAACTGCTCGCCGAGGGCACCGTCGAGACGATCACGATCGTCGTGCCCACCGAGCACCTGAAGATCCAGTGGGCGCAGGCGGCCGCGCGGCACGGCATCGCCCTGGACCCGAAGTTCTCCAACTCCAACGCCCAGACGTCCTCGGAGTACCACGGCGTCGTCGTCACCTACGCCCAGGTCGCCACCCACCCGTCGCGCCATCGGGTGCGCACCGAGAACCGCAAGACTCTGGTGGTCTTCGACGAGATCCACCACGGCGGCGACGCCAAGAGCTGGGGCGACGCCATCCGCGAGGCATTCGACGACGCGACCCGGCGTCTGGCGCTGACCGGAACACCGTTCCGCAGCGACGACAGCGCGATCCCGTTCGTCACCTACGAGACCGGCCCGGACGGGTTCGCCCGCTCCAGGGCCGACTACACCTACGGCTACAGCGACGCCCTGGCCGACGGGGTGGTCCGGCCGGTGATGTTCATGGCGTACTCGGGTGAGGCCCGGTGGCGCGACAGCGCCGGGGAGGAGCACGCCGCCCGGCTCGGGGAACCGTTGACCGCCGAGCAGACCGCGCGGGCGTGGAAGACGGCGTTGGACCCGAAGGGCGAATGGATGCCCGCGGTGATCGCGGCGGCCGACAAGCGTCTGCAGGGCCTGCGGCAGCACGTGCCCGACGCCGGCGGCATGATCATCGCCTCCGACCAGACCACCGCTCGGGCCTACGCCGAGCTGCTGCTCAAGATCACCGGCGAACCGGCGACGGTGGTGCTCTCCGACGACAAGGGTGCCTCGGACCGCATCTCGGAGTACTCGGCGGGCACGTCGCGGTGGCTGGTGGCGGTGCGCATGGTCTCCGAGGGCGTCGACGTGCCGCGCCTGGCGGTCGGCGTGTACGCCACGAGCGCGTCGACGCCGTTGTTCTTCGCCCAGGCGATCGGCCGGTTCGTCCGGTCGCGCCGTCCCGGGGAGACCGCGAGCATCTTCCTGCCGTCGGTGCCCAACCTGCTGCTGCTGGCCAGCGAGATGGAGGCCCAGCGCAACCACGTGCTCGGCAAGCCGCACCGCGAGACGCTCGAGGACCCGCTCGACGCGGAGTTACGGGAGCAGAAGCGCGACGAGCCCGGCGAGGAGGAGAACAAGATCGAGTACCTCGGCGCCGACGCCGAACTCGATCAGGTGATCTTCGACGGGTCGTCGTTCGGTACGGCCACCCCGGCCGGCAGCGACGAGGAGGCCGACTATCTCGGCATCCCCGGGTTACTCGACGCGGAGTCGATGCGAGATCTGTTGCGCCGCAGGCAAGAAGAGCAGCTCACCAAACGCACCGAAGCAGGCGGTCCCGCGGTTCCGAGGACCACACACGGACAGCTGCGCGAGCTGCGCACCGAACTCAACACGCTGGTGTCGCTGGCCCATCACCGCACCGGACGCCCACACGGCTGGATCCACAACGAGCTGCGGCGGCGCTGCGGCGGACCGCCGGTGGCCGCCGCCACGCGCGAACAACTGCAGGCCCGCATCGAGGCGGTCCGGGTGCTGCAGCGCGAGCTGACGGCCTGACCGGCTGCTGACCGCCTGCTACAGTCGGCTGTCCTTCGGCGCTGGTCAGAGGAAGTCCGGTGCGATTCCGGCGCGGTACCGCCACTGTGTGCGAGACGACATCTCGTGAGCCAGACACTCGCCCTCGCCGATTCCTTTCCACCGGGGCGGAACTCCCCGAGAAGGGGTGGGTCGATGACCGACCGCAGCCGTCACCTCGTCCTCGTCGGGATGGGCGCCGACGCGCACGCCCGCCACACCGAAGCGACCCAACTCGCCGAGAACATCGGGGCACGCCTGGCCTATCTGCAGCTGGCCACCCCGACGCTGTTCGACGTCCTCGACGACATCGCCGCCGCCACACCGGGTTCAGCGGTCCGGCTGCTGCCGCTGCCGGTGGGTGCGGCGCCGGCTCCGGCCCGGTCGTGGTTGCGGCGTATCGCCGGGGACTGGGTGCGCCGAAACAAGGGTCTGCTCACGGTCGAGACCGTCAGCGGCGCGGTCACCGGCTGGGAGTCCGGGCTGACCTCCCCCGCCTGGGAGGACCTCCCCTCGTTCGGACGTCACGTCCTCGTCTGCCGCGGACCGCGGTGCACCGCAAAGGGTTCCGCGGCCACCGCACAGGCCATCGCCGAAGCGCTCAAAGCCCGCAGGCTCGGCGACGACGAGGTGCTGGTCACCCAGACCGGCTGCCTGTACCCGTGCAACCACGCACCCGTGGTCGCCGTCCACCCCGACGACGACTGGTGGGGTCCGGTCGAACCCGACGACGCGCCGGCGCTCGTAGCGTCGTGGACCTCCCGCGCCGCCGGATCCGGCCGCGCGGTGCAGACGCCGCCGCGCACCTGAGACGCAGCCCACCGACCCTGCCGCCCGTCCCGGCCCGTCAGCTGTTAACGTCACCGCAAGCCGTGGTGAACGGGAAGCCGGTGTGACACCGGCGCGGCCCTCGCCACTGTGATCGGGATTGCGACGTTCCTTCCCACCGCGCTGACCCGCGGTGGGGCCACTGAGGCCCACCGGCCTTGGGAAGGCGGAACGCTCGCGGTATGCCCGTCAGCCAGGAGACCGGCCACGGCGACGAAGTACCCCATCCACGAGGATCTGGAGAGGCGGGCTGACAGTGGCCTATGCATTGCCCCGAACCCTGACCGCGGTTGCCGCGGTCGTCACCATTGCCGCGTCGGGTTGTTCGTCCCCGGACCCGCAGGAAGACAGCAGATCCGAGAACGCGGTGACCGTCGAGAACTGCGGCATCGAGGTCAGCGTCGACGGACCGCCCGAACGCGTATACGCCGCGTACCAGCCGGCCACCGAGATCGCGCACGCGCTCGGCATCAGCGACCGGCTCGTCGGCACCGCCTACCTGGACTCACAGGTGCTGCCCGAGTACGCCGAGGCGCAGAGCCAGGTGCCCTATGTGCCGCAACTCCCCAGCCGCGAAGGGCTGTTGGCCGCGCGTCCTGACTTCGTGCTGTCCGGCTACAACAACTTCTTCGCCGAAGGCGACGCCGACGAGAGCGTGGGCACCCGCGCGAGCCTGGCCGAACTCGGTATCCAGTCCTGGATCCTGAGCCCGTTGTGCCCCAGTCAGGACGGTCTGTCCGACGAGGCCATCGACCCGGCCTCGGTGCGCGTCGACACCATCTATCGGGATCTGCGTGATCTCGGCACGATCTTCGGCGTCGAGGATCGCGCCGAGCAGGTCATCACCGACCAGCAGCAACGGATCACCGCCGTCGAGGAAGCCGTCGCCGGGGCCGACCGCCCGAAGGTCGCGATCGTGCTGATCGACGACGACGGCGGATACCGCGTCGCCGGCGGCGTCGACTTCGGCACCCAGATCATCGAACACGCCGGCGGGGTCAACGCGTTCGCCGATCTGCAGCAGCGCCGACACGTCGAGGTCGACATCGAGGAGATCATCCGGCGCGACCCGGACGTGATCCTGACCAGCGTCTGCTGCGACATCTCGTTCACGGCCGAGACCGGCGCCGAGGAGGCCGCCGCGCTCGCGCAGAGCCCGGCGCTGGCCGGCGTGAGCGCAGTGCGGAACAACCAGGTGCACCCGTTCCTGTTCGCCGACCGGGCCGCCGGGGTGCGGGCCGCTCACTCCGTCGAGTTGGTGGCGTCGATCCTGCACCCCGACCGGGTCCGCTGAGCAACCCTCCGACATGCCCGTCGCCCTGACCCGCCCCGCGACAGGTACCGGCCGGCCGGCCGGTAGCGGCCGGCAGCTGCTGCGCAACAGGGGGGTCCGGCTGCTCGGCCTGACCGTCGCGGCGCTGGGTCTGGTTGTCGCAGCGCTGATCTCGCTGCTCGTCGGCAACTACACGATCGGGGTCGGCGACGCCCTGGCCGCGCTGACGGGTCCGGCCGAGACCGACGTGGACCGGATCGTGCAGCACGTCCGCGTGCCCCGTACCGTCACCGGCCTGCTGGCCGGCACGGCTCTGGGCGTGGCTGGGGTCGTGATGCAGGGCATCACCCGAAACCCGTTGGCGGGACCGGGAATTCTGGGCATCAACTCCGGTGCGGCGCTGGCGGTGGTGATCGCGATGACGGTGTTCGGCGTGACGACCGCCGGCGGCTACGTGTGGTTCGCCTTCGCGGGGGCCGCGATCGCCGCGGTGTTCGTGTACTCCCTCGGCTCGCTCGGTCTGGGCGGGGCGACACCGGTGAAGCTGGCGCTGGCCGGGGCGGCGTTCACCGCCCTGGTCGGCGCGGTCACCACCGCCCTCACCCTGCTGGATGCCACCACCCTCAACGATTTCCGCTTCTGGGTGGTGGGTTCCCTGACCCGCGCCGATGCCGCCGCACTGACCGCGGTGGTGCCGTTCATTGCCGCCGGCGCGGTCGCCGCGTTCGCGACCAGCCGCACCCTCAACGTCGTGGCCCTCGGTGAGGACATGGCCCGCAGTCTGGGAACCACCCTGTGGTCGGCGCGGCTGCTGGCCGCGCTGGCGGTGGTGCTGCTGGCCGGCGCCGCCACCGCGATCGCCGGCCCGATCGGTTTCATCGGCTTGGTGGTCCCGCACATCGCGCGGTTGATCACCGGGCCGGACTACCGGTGGATCATGGCGTGGACGGTGGTACTGGCCCCGACGTTGCTTCTGCTCGCCGACGTGCTCGGCCGAATCCTGGTGTCGCCCCAGATACTTCAGGTCGGCATCATCACCGGGCTGGCCGGCGCCCCGTTCTTCCTGTACCTCGTGCGCAACCGGAAGGTCTCGGGTCTGTGAGCGCCGACATGCTGGTGCTCACCGACCGTCGTGCGCGGTTCGCGGTGCGGGTCAGTCGCCGCGGCACCCTGCTGACGGTGCTCGCCTGGACGGCGGCAGTCTCGGTCGCGGCGGCGTCGCTGACGCTCGGCGAGTTCCCGATCAGCATCACCGAGGTGCTCGACGTCCTCGCCGGTGGCGGCACCCTGATCGACCGCGACGTGGTGCTCGGCGACCGGCTGCCGCGCGCCGTCACCGGACTCGGGGTGGGCGCGGCCTTCGCGCTGTCGGGCGCCATCCTGCAACGCATCGCCCGCAACCCGCTGGTGAGTCCCGACGTGATCGGCATCAACTCCGGGGCGGCGCTGGGCGCACTGCTGGTGATCACCGTCGTCGGGGGCAGCGGCGCGGCCGTCGTCGTCAGCGCGCTGGCCGGGGCCCTGCTGGCCTCCGCGGTGATCCTGCTGGTGGCCTACCGGCGCGGGCTGCACGGCTTCCGTCTGGTGCTGGTGGGCATCGGCGTTGCCGCGATGCTGACCTCGGGGATCTCCTACCTGCTGACCCGCGCCGACGTCCACGAGGCGATGAGCGCCGCGGCCTGGCTGACCGGCAGCCTGGCCAATCGCGACGGCATGCACGTCGCGGTGATCGGGACGACGCTGGTGCTCGTCGTGCCGGTGCTGGCGGTGGTGGGCCGCCAGCTGCGGCTGCTCGAACTCGGTGACGAGCTCGCCACCTCCCTGGGCAGTCGCCAGCGCCACCGCATCGCGCTGGTCCTGGTGGCCGTCACCCTCGCCGCGATGGCCACGGCCGCCGCCGGCCCGATCGGATTCGTCGCGCTGGTCGCACCGCAGATCACGCGCCGGCTGCTCGCCGAGCGGCACGTGGGGCTGGCCCCGTCGGCGGCCGTCGGCGCACTCCTGGTCGTCGCCGCCGATCTCGCCGCCCGAGTGCTGTTCGCGCCCGCCGGTATGCCTGTCGGTGTGGTCACCGCCGTGCTCGGCGCCCCCGTACTCCTGTTCCTGCTTGCCCGCGCCAACCGGATCGGAAGTGCCGGATGACCCACGACGTCCCCGTCAGTCTCACCGCCCAGCGGCTCAGCCTCGGCTACTCCGGTCGCGTCATCGTCGAGGAGGCCAGCACCACGCTGCCCGCCGGCGCGATCACCGCGATCATCGGGCCCAACGGCTGCGGCAAGTCCACCCTGCTGCGCGGCCTGGCCCGGCTGCTGGCGCCCCAGCACGGCGTCGTGCATCTCGACGGACGTGACCTGGGCGCCATCCCGAGCCGCGAGCTCGCAACCAAAGTCGGTCTGCTGCCACAGCAACCGGCCGCCCCGGACGGCATCACCGTGGCGGATCTGATCGGCCGCGGCCGCCACCCCCACCAGCGCTGGTTCCGGCAGTGGAGCGCCGCCGACGACGCCGCCGTCGCCGCCGCGATGCAGTCCACCGGTCTGACCGAGCTCGCCGAGACCCCGATCGACGAACTGTCCGGCGGCCAACGTCAGCGCGTCTGGATCGCACTGGCACTCGCGCAGGACCCCGAGGTGATGCTGCTCGACGAGCCCACCACCTACCTGGACCTGGCGCACCAACTCGACGTGCTCGGGCTGCTCGCCGAGATCAACCGCGTGCACCGGCGCACCGTGGTGCTGGTGCTGCACGACCTGAACATGGCGGCCCGCTACGCACACCATCTGATCGCGATGCGCGACGGCCGACTCGTGGCCCAGGGGTCGCCGCACGACATCATCACCGCCGACATGGTCGGTGACGTCTTCGGTGTCGAAGCCACCGTCATCACCGACCCGATCACCCACACCCCGCTGGTGCTGCCGCACCCACGCGTCGCGGCTACAGCCCCAGCAGTTCCGGAAGATCGGCCACCGAGTCGATGACATGGTTGGGTTGCATCGCGAATTCGTCTGCAGCCCAACGGTCCAGCGTGTCCTGACGGAACTTGCCGGTGCGCACCAGCACCCCGGTCATGCCGACCACCTGCGCGGCCAGCACGTCGTTGTTGAGGTCGTCGCCGACCATGTACATCTCCTCGGGGTCCACCCCGAGCCGGCCGGCCGCGGCCAGGAAACCCGCAGGGGCGGGCTTGCCCACCGCCGTCGCCTTGCGACCGCAGGTCTCCTCCATGCCGATCAGGTACATGCCGGTGTCGATGCGCAGCCCGTCGGCGGTGTTCCACGCGGTACTGCGGTGCATCGCGACCACCGGAACCCCTTGTGCCATCCAGTCGTACACCCACGACAGGGTCAGGTGGCCGAACTCCGGGCCCGCCCCGCCGAGCAGCACCACGTCCGGGGTCGGGGGTGCGTGCGGCCCGCTGAACTCCTCGGAGGACACGAGGTCGATGCCCGGCATGTCTTCGGCGATCTGTCCGCTGTTGACCAGGAAGCAGCGCGCACCGGGATACCGGGTGCGGACGAATTCGGCGGTGAGCACCGCGGCGGTGATCACCTCGTCGGGGGCCACCGCCATGCCGGCCTCGGTCAGCAGGTCGGCGATCTGCACCCGCGTACGCGTGGTGGTGTTGGTCAGATAAGCACACGCGATCTGCTGCCGCGCCAAGCTCTGCAACGTCTCGGCCGCGCCGGGAATCGGCTTCCAGGAGGTGACCAGCACGCCGTCGATGTCGAAAAGCACTCCACCGATCGCCATGAATCGACAGTAAACCGCCGTCGTTCGGACGCAACTCGGCCCGGTCAGTCGCGCGCCCAGGCGCTGGCGCCGACCCACGGCGTCACCCCGGCGGCGATGTCCCACGCCAACTCGGCCGGCACGTCGACGACCTCGTAGTGCTTGACCCCGGCCGCGGTGGCGGCCACCAGGGTGGCGACCCCGGCGCGGCGCTGCGGCCAACTCTGCCGCACGGTCCAGGCCACCACGCCCGCGCCGTCCAGGCAGTCCCGGCGCCGGTCCAGGCTGCCCGCGCGCGCCGCCAGCCACCCATCACCGACCCGGTGGCCCAACGCTCGGGAGCGGTCCACCGCCAGCCCGACGCCGACCACGGTCAAGACACCGACGACGACCCAGACCCATCCCGGCAGCGAACCGACGACGGCGCCGACCCCGGCGGTGACCGCCGCGAGCACCGGCAGCACCAGGGCCCGCACCCAGCGCCGCCGTACCGCGGCCGGGCCGTGCGGGCGCAACGGCCCGTCGACCATGTCCGGCTGGTCGATCAACGCGCGCAACACCGACGCCGCGGTTCCCCGCGGGCACGGCGGTAGCAGTTGGGAGGCCTCCCCGACCCCGGACACCCCGGTCATCACGGCGTCCAGGCGCGCACCTCCGAACAGCCGCACCAGCAACGGTTCTCGCAGGGTGCCGCCGCGCAGGCGGCGCATGTCGAAGGTGTGTTCACGCACCCGCACCAAGCCGTGGGACAGGTGCAGCAGTTCGGCGTCACGGCGCAGCATCAGGTTGCCGTAGGTCAGCAGCGACTGGGTCACCGACAACGCCGCCGAGGCCAACACCAACGCCGCGACCGCGCCGGCGACCACGGCCGCCACGCCGACCGACTCGACGACATCGGCCCCCGCCTGAGTCCACGGCGAATCCTCCAGCGCGCCGAGCACTCCGGTCTGGCTGATCACCCCCGCGGCTGCGGCGATGGTCACCATTCCCCCGAAGGTCAACGCGCTGTAGCGCAGCCACGACGGTTGCCACCGCGCGAGCACCTGGCCCGGCGTCTGGACCGCGGGACCCAACGATTCGGCGAGCAGGGTCGCGCGCAGCCGCGGCACCTGCTCGGCGGCCATCGCGTCGAGCGCGAACGCAGACTCGGCGCTGGCCTGCTGCCCGGTGCTCACCGTGACCACCGTCAGTCCCAGCAACCGGTGCAGCAACCGCGAATCCGTCGATACCGATCGAATCCTGTTGCGCGGCAGGGAAACCACCTTGCGCTGCAACACCCCGGAGCGCAACTGCACATCGTCGGGCCCGATCCGGTAGGTGGTGGTGAACCAGCGCGCCACGCCGTAGGCCACGATCAGCACCACGCCGAGCATCGCCCACACCGGATTTCCGGTGGCCGAACCGAGCACGAAAGAGCCGACCAGCACCGGCATCTGACGCAGGATCTCGTGCACCGGATGCACGAGCAGCATGCGCGGGTCGAGTCGCTGCCAGTCGCTCATGTCGCGTCCTCGACCCCCAGCGCGGCGATGTCGGTCAGCCGTGCGACCAACCAGTCGGCGACGTGGGCGTCCAACGCGACGATGCGCACCGCACCCGCCGACGACGCCGTCGTCACCGTCACGTTGGCCAACCCGAACAGCTGGTCCAGTGGGCCCCGGTAGGTGTCGACGGTCTGCACCCGCGAGATCGGCGCGATCCGGCGTTCCTGCACCAGCCACCCCGACCGGGTGTAGACCGCGGTCGCGTCGACATCCCAGCGGTGCACCCGGTAGCGCCACAGCGGCGCGATGACCACGTTGACCACGATGCCGACCACGGTCAACGCCGCCACCAGCAGGTGCAACCACACCCACCGCCCGTCGACCGCGAACCACACCATCTGGCCCACCACCGCCATCGACCACGGGATCAGCGACCCGATCGCCCACACCAGCGGGGCTTTCTGGCTCGGCGGATGCGCGGGGTCGACCAGGTCCATATGACGAGCATGCCTGGCCACCATCAGTAAGTTGAACCCCATGAGCCGCAAATGGACCGCCGACGACGTCCCCGACCAATCCGGCCGGGTGGCCATCGTCACCGGCGCGAACACCGGGATCGGATACGAGGCCGCCGAGGTGCTGGCCGCCAAGGGCGCCCACGTGGTGGTCGCGGTGCGTGATCTGGCCAAGGGCCGTGACGCCGTCGCCCGCATCACCCGCGCCACCCCCGGCGCGCAGGTCAGCCTCCAGGAACTCGACCTGTCGTCGCTGGACAGCGTGCGGCAGGCTGCCGCCGCGCTGGCCGCCGCCCATCCGCGCATCGATCTGCTGATCAACAACGCCGGCGTGATGTACCCGCCCAAGCAGGTCACCCGCGACGGGTTCGAGTTGCAGTTCGGCACCAACCATCTGGGCCACTTCGCGCTGACCGGGCTGCTCCTGGAGAACCTGTTGCCGGTCGAGGGCTCCCGCGTCGTGACCGTCGCCAGCATGGCGCACCGCAACATGGCCGACATCCACTTCGACGACCTGCAATGGGAGCGCCGCTACAACCGCGTCGCCGCCTACGGGCAGTCCAAGCTGGCCAACCTGATGTTCACCTACGAACTGCAGCGCCGTCTGGCCGCCAAGAACGCGAAGACCATCGCGACCGCGGCCCACCCCGGCCTGTCGAACACCGAACTGATGCGCCACATCCCGCTGATGAAGCTGCCCGGGGTGCCCAAATTCGCGGGTCTGGTCACCAACAGCCCCGCGGTCGGGGCGCTGCCGACGCTGCGCGCGGCGACCGATCCCGCGGTCCAGGGCGGGCAGTACTACGGTCCGTCCGGGTTCCAGGAGATGGTCGGCCACCCCGTGCTGGTCGACTCCAACAAGAAGTCCCACGACGTCGCGGTGCAACAGCGGCTGTGGGCGGTCTCCGAAGAGCTCACCGGCGTCACCTACGGCATCTGATGCGTTCGGTCGACGAGCACCGGCAGGTGGTAGCCGGGCTGATCACCGGACGCGTTCCGGTCACGGTGGCGCCGACCGAGGCGCTCGGACTGGTGCTGGCCCGTGACGTGGTGGCCGGCGTCTCGCTGCCGGCGTTCGACAACTCCGCGATGGACGGCTACGCGGTGTTCGTCGAGGACGTGGCCGCCGCCGGCCCCGACCAGCCGGTGCGTCTGCCGGTCGCCGAGGACATCCCGGCCGGGCGCACCGACATCCCGACGATCACACCGGGCACCGCCCACCGGATCATGACCGGGGCGCCGCTGCCGACCGGCGCCACCGCGGTGGTCCCCGTCGAGGCCACCGACGCCGCGACCGACGTCGTCAGCATCCGGGCGACCGCCCGTCCCGGCCAACACATCCGGCGCGCCGGTGAAGACGTCACCGCGGGCACCACGGTGCTGCGCGCCGGCCAGGTGCTCACCCCCGCCGCGCTCGGCCTGGTGGCCGCACTGGGACTGACCGAGGTGGAGGTGATCCCCCGACAACGGGTGCTGGTGGTCTCCACCGGCACCGAGCTGGTCCCCGCGGGCACCGCGCTGCAGCCCGGCCAGATCTATGAGTCCAACGGCGTCATGCTCGCCGCCGCGGTCCGCGACGCGGGCGCCGAGGTGGTGGCCTCCCCGATGACCGGAGACGACGTCGAGGCGTTCCGGGCGGCGATCCGTTCGGCCGGGGACGCCGACGTCATCCTGACCACGGGCGGGGTCAGCGCCGGCGCCTACGAGGTGGTCAAGGACGCATGGTCGGATCAGGTCGAGTTCGTGAAGGTCGCGATGCAGCCGGGCATGCCGCAGGGTGCCGGCGTGGTCGACGGCACCGCGGTGATCACGCTGCCCGGCAACCCGGTCAGCGCGCTGGTGTCCTTCGAGGTGTTCGTCCGGCCGGCGCTGCGCGCGGCGATGGGCCTGGCCGACACCGAGCGGCCGCGCCGCACCGCGACGCTGCGCGAGGACCTCACCTCCCCCGGCGGCAAACGCCAGTTCCGTCGTGGCGTACTCGACGGCGACTCCGTGACCAGCTACGGCCCGCCGGCCTCACACCATCTGCGGTGGCTGGCGTCGGCCAACTGTCTGCTCGAACTCGACGAGAACACCACCGAAGTCGCCGCCGGTTCCCAGGTCCAGGTATGGGACCTGCGCTGAGTTCCCATCGGTAGTATCGCGGGCACCATGGCCCGACGCCCCGACCTCCCCTCAGGCCCAGCGCGGCTCGCTGCCCTGGTTCGCTCCTCGGTCCCCCCGATGCACCCGGAAGGGCTGCCGTTCGTCGGCGCCGCCCTGGCGGTCGCGCTGGCCGGCCGACGGTCCCCGTGGATCCGGCGCGCCGGGCTGACCGCCGCGGCCGCCAACGCCGCGTTCTTCCGGCATCCGCCACGCACACCGCCGACCCGCCCGGGTGTGGTCGTCGCGCCGGCCGACGGGCTGATCTGTGTGGTCGACGAACACAGTCCACCCGCCGAGCTCGGACTGGATCCTTCCCCGGTTCCGCGGATCAGCATCTTCCTGTCCATCCTCGACGCCCACGTGCAGCGGGCGCCCGTCGGTGGCGAGGTCGTCTCGGTGGTGCACCGCCCCGGCCTGTTCGGGTCGGCGGACCTCGAAGCCGCCAGCGAGGACAACGAACGCAACAGCGTGGTGCTGCACACCCCCGACGGCGCCACGGTGGTCGCCGTGCAGATCGCCGGGCTGGTGGCGCGGCGCATCGTGTGTGACGTGCACGCCGGGGACAAGCTGGGCATCGGCGACACCTACGGTCTGATCCGCTTCGGCTCCCGCCTGGACACCTACCTGCCCGCCGGGTCGAAAGTGCTCGTCACCAACGGCCAGCGCACGCTGGCCGGTGAGACGGTGCTGGCCGAACTGCCATGATCAAGCCGCGCAAACCGCGCCTACGGGCACCCGTGGTCAGCGCGCGCATCCTGCCCAGCGCCATGACCGTGGTGGCGATCTGCCTGGGTCTGTCGGCGGTCAAGTTCGCGCTGGACAACCGGCCCACCGAGGCGATGGCGTTCCTGGCCGCCGCGGCGATCCTCGACGCACTCGACGGTCGCACTGCGCGCGCGCTCAACGCGACATCGCGGATGGGTGAGGAGATCGACTCACTGGCCGACGCGGTGAACTTCGGTGTGGCACCGGCTTTCATCGTCTACGGCACATTGCTGTCGACCTCGCAGATCGGCTGGATCGTGGTGCTGCTGTACGCGGTGTGCATCGTGCTGCGGCTCGCGCGGTTCAACGCGATGCTCGATGTCGACCAACCCTCCTACGCCTCGAAGTTCTTCGTCGGCATGCCCGCCCCGGCCGGGGCCATCGGGGCTATCGGGCCGCTGGCGGCCAAGATGCAGTTCGGTGAGGGTTGGTGGACCTCCGAGCCGGCCGTGGTGATCTGGATGATCGGCGTCTCGCTGCTCGTGGTCTCGACGCTGCCGATGCGCAAGATCCACACGTTCTCGATCCCGCCGAACATGGTCGCGCCGCTGCTGGCCCTGGTCGCGATCGGCGTCGCGGCCGCGATCCTCTACGGCTACCTGGTGATCCTGGTGATCATCGTGGCCTACGTCATCCACATCCCGTTCGCGATCCGGACCCGGCGCTTCCTGGCCGCCCACCCCGAGGTGTGGGGCGACAAGCCGCGTCAGCAACGCGCCGCCCGGCGCGCGATCCGGCGCGCGCAGCCGCACCGGCGATCGATGGCGCGGCTGGGGCTGCGCCGCCCGCCGAGGCAGTGACGTGTCGTCGCTCGACGAGTCCTCGGCCCGCCGCGGGACCCCGCCGCACCTGACGCTGACCGCACGCCTGAACACCTCGGCGCTCGACGCCCGTCGCGGGGTGGTCCGCCTGCACCCCGAGGCGATCGCCGCACTGGGCATCCGGGAGTGGGACGCGGTGTCGCTGACCGGATCACGCACCACGGCCGCGGTGGTTGGCATCGCCCCCGCCGGCACGCCGACCGGCACCGCGCTGCTCGACGACGTGACCCTGTCCAATGCCGGACTGCGCGAGGACACCGCGGTATTGGTGGCCCCGGTGACGGTGTACGGCGCGCGCGAGGTGACGCTGCGCGGGTCGCGGCTGGCCACGCAGTCGCTGTCGCCGGCGACGCTGCGACAGGCGCTGCTGGGCAAGGTGATGACGGTCGGCGACACCGTCTCGCTGCTGCCCCGCGACCTCGGACCGGGCACCTCGACCTCGGCGGCCAGCGCCGCACTCGCCGCGGCGGTCGGCATCACCTGGACCTCCGAGCTGCTGACCGTGACCGGGGTCGATCCCACGGGACCTGTGAGCGTACAACCGAATTCTTCTGTCTGCTGGGCGGATTCGAATTCGACACCGTCGGCCCCCGCGGCGGACACCGGTACGCCGGTGGCCGCGGCCGCGGCCCCGCCGACGATCGGCTTCGACGACCTGAAGGGTTCCCACGCCCAGGCAGGCCGACTCAAGGACTGGCTCAAGCTGGCGCTCGACCAGCCCGAGCTTCTCGAGAAGCTGGGTGCCACAGCGCAATTGGGTGTCCTGGTGTCCGGGCCCGCCGGTGTCGGCAAGGCGACGATGGTGCGCACGGTGTGCGCCGACCGCCGATTGATCGAACTCGACGGTCCCGAGGTCGGGTCGCTGCGCGCCGAAGACCGCCTGACCCGGGTGACGGCGGCGGTCGCCGCGGTGCGCGACGGTGGTGGCGTGCTGCTGGTCAGCGACATCGACGCCCTGCTACCCACGCCCGCCGACCCGGTGGCAACGCTGATCCTGGCCGAGTTCCGCACCGCGGTGTCGACTCCAGGGGTGGCGTTCGTGGCCACCACGGCCCGGCCCGACATCGTCGACCCCCGCCTGCGCGCCCCCGAACTGTGCGACCGGGAGCTCGGGCTCACCCTGCCCGACGGCGCGGTCCGCGGCCAGCTGCTGGAATCCCTGCTGCGCGACGTTCCCGCCGAGGATCTGGACCTGACCGAGATAGCCGATCGCACACCGGGTTTCGTGGTCGCCGATCTGGCCGCGCTGGTCCGCGAGGCAGCGTTGCGGGCAGCCGCGCGCGCCAGCGAGAACGGTGAGGACCCGGCGCTGCGGCAGGTGGACCTGACCGGCGCGCTGAGCGTCATCCGCCCGTTGTCGCGGTCGGCCACCGAGGAGGTCTCGGTCGGGTCGGTGACCCTCGACGACGTCGGCGACATGGCGGCCACCAAACAGGCGCTGACCGAGGCCGTGCTGTGGCCGCTGCAGCACCCGGAGACGTTCGAACGTCTCGGCGTGCAGCCGCCACGCGGGGTGTTGCTCTACGGCCCGCCGGGTTGCGGCAAGACGTTCGTGGTGCGCGCACTGGCCAGCTCGGGCCGGCTGTCCGTGCACGCGGTCAAAGGCGCCGAGCTGATGGACAAGTGGGTCGGCTCGTCGGAGAAGGCGGTGCGCGAGCTGTTCCAGCGGGCGCGCGACTCGGCGCCGTCGATGGTGTTCCTCGACGAGATCGATGCGCTGGCGCCGCGGCGCGGGCAGAGCTTCGACTCCGGGGTGACCGACCGGGTGGTGGCGGCGATGCTCACCGAGCTCGACGGCATCGAACCCCTGCGAGATGTCGTGGTGGTCGGCGCGACCAACCGGCCCGACCTGATCGACCCGGCGCTGCTGCGGCCCGGCCGGCTGGAGAAGCTGGTGTTCGTCGAGCCGCCGGACGCCGAGGCGCGCACGCAGATCCTGCGCACCGCCGGCAAGGCGGTGCCGCTGACCGCCGAGGGGCCCGAGGCCGTCGACCTGGAGGCGCTGGCCGCCGACCTCGAGGGCTACAGCGCCGCCGACTGCGTGGCGCTGCTGCGCGAGGCGGCCCTGACCGCGATGCGCCGCTCGATCGATGCCGCCGACGTGACCGCCGCCGATGTGGCACAGGCCCGCCAGACCGTCCGGCCATCCCTGGACCCGGCGCAGGTGGCAGCCCTGCGGGCGTTCGCCGACAACCGCTGAACCCACCATCTTGACAGTGCCTAGTTTCGGCTTCATCCTGTAACTAGTCATTGTCCAGATTTGATCGGAGGTCCCATGAGTACGACCACCGCGCTGCGCGCCGGCGACCTGGACCGGAACGCGACAGCCGAACTCCTGGGTCGCGCAATGGCGCAGGGCTACCTCGACGTCGCCGAATACGACACACGGCTGCAGGCCGTCTACGACGCCACCACCACCCCGGACCTGAGCCGGTTGACCGCCGACCTGCCGCTGGCCCGGCTGCGCCGCCACGATCCGCGGCGCCGTGCCGCGGCACGCACCGCCGCCCGGCTGCACGTGGTCGGCTACCTCGCGATGGTGGTCACCGTGCTGACGGTGTGGCTGGCGGTCGGCCTGTCGTCGGGTTCCTGGTATTTCTGGCCCATCTGGCCGATCGCGGGTGCCGGTCTGGGGCTGTTCGCCCATCTCGGCGGCTGTCCGCCGGCGAGGAGGATGGCACTTCGACGGTGACCGGGACCGCGCCGACGCGCCGCCGACACCGAAAGCGCTCCCCGTAGACTGGGCGACGACTTCGGAGTCCGTCGGCTGACACGTCAGTGCTCCTCGCCACGACGGGCTCCGCCCCCGGGTGTCTCCACGGGCGCCCTTGCCGACCCGCGACGAGACGGAGCCATGCTCGCCATCCTTGCTGCCCATGCAGTGGCCACGATGCTGGCCCCGCTGCTGGTGTACCGCTGGGGATGGCGAGCCTTCTATCCGCTGTCGCTGGTGCCGCTCGCATCGCTGGTGTGGGTGTTCGCGAACTGGCCGGGCCGGGGCGAAGCCCACGTGGTGACCGTGTCGTGGGTCCCGGCGCTGTCGATGGACATCGTCCTGCGGTTCGATCCGCTCAGCGCGATCATGAGCGTGCTGGTGCTGGGCATCGGGGCACTGGTGTTGTTCTACTGCGCCAACTACTTCCGGCATCACGACGGCCGGATCGAACGCCGCCTGCCCAGCTTCGCCGCGGAGATGGTCGCGTTCTCCGGCGCCATGTTCGGTCTGGTGACCAGCGACAACATGCTGGTGCTCTACGTATTCTGGGAGACCACGACCGTCCTGTCGTTCCTGCTCGTCGGGCACTACGCCGAGCGGGCCACCAGCCGTCGCGCCGCCACCCAGGCCCTGCTGGTCACCACGTTCGGCGGCCTGGCCATGCTGGTCGGGATCGTCGTGCTGGGCAACATGACCGGCAGCTACCTGTTGTCGGAGTTGATCGCCGAGCCGCCCACCGGGCTGGCTGCCTCGGTGGCCGTGGTGCTGATCCTGGTCGGCGCCCTGTCGAAATCGGCGATCGTGCCTATGCACTTCTGGCTGCCGGGCGCGATGGCGGCACCCACCCCGGTCAGTGCGTATCTGCACGCCGCGGCCATGGTCAAGGCCGGCGTGTACCTGATCGCGCGGATGACACCCGGGTTCGCCGATGCCCCGGAGTGGCGCCCGACCGTGGTCGGTCTCGGCCTGCTCACCATGCTGGTGGCCGGGTGGCGCGCGATCCGCGAATACGACCTCAAACTGATCTTGGCGTTCGGCACCGTCAGCCAGCTCGGGTTCATCACGGTGATGGTGGGTACGGGCGGCAGCGAGATGATGCTGGCCGGACTGGCTCTGCTGTGCGCGCACGCGATGTTCAAGGCCTCGCTGTTCATGGTCGTGGGCATCATCGACCACGCCACCGGCACGCGCGACATCCGCCGACTGGCGTGGCTCGGCGACCGCAACAGACCGTTGCTGATCATCGCGTGCGGCGCCGCGGCGAGCATGGCCGCGCTGCCGCCGTTCTTCGGGTTCGTCGCCAAAGAGGCCGATTTCGAGACCGTGCTGTACAGCCCGTACCTCGGTGACTGGGCGCCAGTCGTGCTCGCCTGCATCGTCGCCGGCTCGATCCTGACCACGGTCTACTCCCTGCGCTTCATCTTCGGCGCGTTCGGGCGCAAAGGACTACCGCACGCCAGCACCCGCGTCGCCGAGATGCACCGTCCAGAGCTGACGTTCCTGATCCCGCCGGCGGTCCTGTCGGCCGCCGGTCTGGTCTTCGGGTTGTGGCCCAACCCGCTGGACCGGGTGCTCGGCGATTACGCCGCCAGCGTTCCCGACCCGCCCGGTTACGCCGCCGGATACCACCTCGCACTGTGGCACGGCCTGGGGCTGCCGTTGCTGCTGTCTGCGGTGGTGATCGGCGCCGGCGTCGCGATGTACGCGATGCGCGGCCGCCTCCGGCGCAAGCGGTTGAACTTCCTGCCGCTGGCCAACGCCGACCGCATCTACGACGCGGTGCTGCGCGCCGCCGACGTCGCGGCCGTGCGCCTGACGGCGGTCACGCAGCGCGGCTCGCTGCCCACCACCCAGGCGGTCATCCTGACCACTCTCGTGGTGCTGCCCGTCGCGGTGTTGAGCCTGGGTACCCGCGACCGCCCCGAGTTCGAGTTGTGGGATTCGCCGCCGGTGGTCGTGGTGGGCATCTTCATGGTCGCCGCCGCGATCGGCGCGACGCTGATGCGCAACCGCCTGGCCGCGGTGCTGATGGTCGGGGTGACCGGGTACGGCTGCGGCGTGATCTTCGCCTTCCACGGCGCTCCCGATCTCGCGTTGACGCAGTTCCTCGTGGAGACGCTGACGTTGGTGGCGTTCGTGCTGGTCCTGCGCACCCTGCCGGCCGAGACCGGGCGCGCGGACATCACCCGGCTGCGGGTGCCGCGCGCAATGCTCGCGGTCGCGGTCGGCGCGACGGTCAGCGGGGTCGCGGCGTTCGCCCTGGCCGCCCGCAGCGGTCGCCCGTTGGCCGAACTGCTGCCGGACGCCGCATACCTGCGCGGTCACGGCGCCAACACCGTCAACGTGCTGCTCGTCGACATCCGCGCCTGGGACACCATGGGCGAGATCTCGGTGCTGCTGGTCGCGGCGACCGGCGTCGCGTCGATGGTCTTCCGCAACCGGCGCTTCGGCGTGGCGCCCCGGGTCGCCGACGCCGGCCAGCCCGACATCGGTCAGCTGGCCGTCAGCACTCGTCACAGCCCCGCCGCCGGTGACATCACGTGGCTGCGCGGCAGCGAGCTGCGCGACCCGCGGCACCGTTCGCTGGTGCTCGAGGTTGCCACCCGGCTGATCTTCCCGGTGATGATGGTGCTCTCGGCGTACTTCTTCTTCGCCGGGCACAACACGCCCGGCGGCGGCTTCGCCGGCGGTCTGATGGCGGGCCTGGCGCTGGTGCTGCGTTACCTGGCCGGCGGGCGCTACGAGCTGGGCGAGACGCTGCCGCTGGACGCCGGGAAGATCCTGGGCGCAGGTCTGACGCTGGCCGCCGGGACGGCGGCGGCGTCGCTGCTCGTCGGCGCGCCGGCGCTGTCGTCGGCGCTGATCGAATTCGAGGTCCCGGTCCTGGGCACGGTCAAGTTCGTCACGGCGCTGTTCTTCGATCTCGGCGTGTATCTGATCGTGGTGGGGCTGGTCCTCGACGTGCTGCGCAGCCTGGGCGCCCGCATCGACGTCGAGCTCTCCGAGCAGCAGGCGGCGGTGAGTCGACGATGACGGCCTACGTGGTGTCCCTGATCGTGATCGGTGTGCTCACCAGCGCCGGGGTCTACCTGTTGCTGGAACGCAACCTGACCCGAATGCTGCTGGGGCTGCTGCTGATCAGCAACGCGATCAACCTGCTTCTCCTGACGGCCGGCGGCCCGGCCGGCAATCCCCCGGTGCGCGACCGCACCAGCGGTGACAACGCGGCCACCGCCGACCCGCTGGTGCAGGCGATGATCCTGACCGCGATCGTCATCACCATGGGCGTGGCGGCGTTCGTGCTGGCGTTGACCTATCGCTCCTACCGGATCAACACGATCGAGGAAGTCAGCAACGACCCCGAGGACACCAGGGTCTCGCAGCTGTCGGGCAAGGAGTCCGCCGAGGAGATCGAGGAGCAACTCGAACCCGACCACCTCACCGACACCGACCTGCCCGACGAGCTCGACGCACTCCCAGGATTCGAGGGATCACGATGACCGGCCCCGAGGTCGCGCAGGTGCTCACCCCGCTCCCGGTGTTGATCCCCATGCTGGGCGCGGCGATCACGCTGTTCGCCGGTCGCCGGCCGCGCCTGCAGCGCGCGGTGACCGTGCTGGCCCTGACGATCGTGCTCGCCGTCTCGGCCGCGTTGGTGTACCTGGCCGACCACCACGGCACGCTTGCGCTGCAGGTCGGCGGGTGGGGCCCGACCGACGACGGGCTGGGACCGCTCGGGATCACCCTGGTGGTCGACCGACTGTCGTCGATGATGCTGATCGTCTCGGCGATCGTGCTGCTGGCGGTGGTCTTCTACGCGATCGGGCAGGGTATCCGCGACGGCGACGAGCGGCAGCCGGTGTCGATCTTCCTGCCCACCTACCTGGTGCTCTCGGCGGGCGTGTTCATGGCGTTCCTGGCCGGCGACCTGTTCAACCTGTTCGTCGGTTTCGAGGTGCTGCTCACCGCGAGCTTCGTGCTGCTGACCATCGGCGGCAGCAAGGAACGCGTGCGCGCCGGGATCTCCTACGTCATGGTCTCGATGGTCTCGTCACTGGTCTTCCTCTTCGGGATCGGCCTGGTCTACGCCGCGACCGGCACCCTGAACATGGCGGAGCTCTCGCTGCGGCTGGGCGGGGTCACCGAGGGCACACGCACCGCGCTGTTCGCGGTGCTGCTGGTGGCCTTCGGCATCAAGGCCGCGGTGTTCCCGCTCTCAGCGTGGTTACCGGACTCCTATCCCACCGCGCCGGCCCCGGTCACCGCGGTGTTCGCCGGGCTGCTCACCAAGGTGGGTGTGTACGCGATCATCCGCGCGCACTCGCTGCTGTTCCCCGGCGGGAGCCTGGACCGGGTGCTGCTGGTGGCCGGGCTGCTGACCATGGTGATCGGCATCTTCGGTGCCATCGCCCAGAGCGACATCAAACGTCTGCTGTCGTTCACCCTGGTCAGTCACATCGGCTACATGGTGTTCGGCATCGCGCTGTCCAGCCAGCTCGGGATGTCGGGCGCCATCTACTACGTCGCCCACCACATCCTCGTGCAGACCACCCTGTTCCTCGTGGTCGGCCTCATCGAGCGACAGGCCGGCGCCTCGACGCTGGAACGGCTCGGCGGCCTGGCCGCAGCCAGCCCGGTGCTGGCGTTCGTGTTCGTCGTCCCCGCACTCAATCTCGGTGGCATCCCCCCGTTCTCCGGCTTCATCGGCAAGGTCGCGCTGCTCGAGGCCGGCGCCGAGATCGGGTCGGTCCTGGCCTGGCTGCTGGTCGCCGGCAGCGTGATCACCAGCCTGCTGACGCTGTACGTGGTGGCCCGGGTGTGGACGAAGGCGTTCTGGCGGGCCCGCAAGGACGCGCCGGAAGGGCATCTGTCGGCGGCAGCACCGGCGGTGCTGCTCGACGACACCGAGGAATCGGTGGACGTGGAGTACGTCGAGCGCGACGATGTCGGCCGGATGCCGGTGGGCATGCTGGCCCCGACCGGCGCGCTGATCGTCGTCGGGTTGATGCTGACCGTGCTGGCCGGACCGATCTTCGCCTACAGCGACCGTGCCGCGGTGGAGGTTCTCGACCGCGGGCAGTACATCACCGCGGTACTCGGGGAGCCGGCGCCATGAGAACCATCGCCCTGCGCATCTGGATCGTCTGCTGGCTGATCCTGGTGTGGGTGCTGCTGTGGGGCAGCATCTCTGCGGCCAACATCCTGTCGGGACTGGCCATCGCACTGGTGATCACGCTGCTACTGCCGCTGCCGCCGGTGCCGGTCGAGGGCAAGCTGCACCCGCTCTCACTGGTGCGCCTGATCCTCACGATGGCCTACTACCTGCTCAGTTCGTCGGCGCAGGTGGCCTACCTGGCGCTCAAGCCGGGACCACCACCGCTGACCGCGGTGCTGCGCGTGCATGTGCCGGTGCGCTCGGATCTGGTGCTGGCCTTGGCGGTCAACATGATCAACCTCACCCCGGGCACCATCGCCCTGGAGATCGACCAGGCGCGGCGCCTGGTCTACGTGCACGTCCTCGACGTCGGCACCGACCGCGCGGTCAAGCGGTTCTACCGCCAGATGGCCACCCAGCAGAAGCTGTTGGTGAACGCCTTCGAGCGGCCACAGGACTGGCGGCCCTCGGCGGAGAAGGTCGACGACGTCTCGACGAACGGGCAGGAGGTGGACACCCCGTGAGCGCCGTCTGGATCGCCGCAGGAGCCATGCTGTCGGTGGCAGCGATCGCCACCATCATCCGAATGTTGTTGGGGCCCACCACGTTGGACCGCCTCGTCGCGCTGGACACGTTGATCGCGGTGTCGATGTGCTCGATCGGCGCGTGGGCCGCGTTCAGCCTCGACACCACGGTCACCTACAGCCTGACCGCGCTGGCGTTGATCACGTTCGTCGGTTCGGTCAGCGTGGCCCGCTTCCGCGTGCCCGACGTGGCCGACCCGGCAGACAAGGGACCGGAGCGATGAACGTCGACGACATCATCGCCAGCGTGCTGATCCTGCTGGGTTCGGCACTGGCACTCAGCGCAGCGATCGGAGTGGTGCGCTTCCCCGACACGTTGTCGCGGATGCACGCGGCCACCAAACCCCAGACCCTCGGTCTGCTGCTGGTGCTGGCCGGCGCGGTGATCCGACTGCGCGGCAACGCCGATGTCGGGATGCTGCTGCTGACCGGGATGTTCACCATCATCACCGCACCGGTGATCGCCAACCGCGTCGGCCAACTCGCCTACCGGGAGCAGAACATCCGCGACGACCTGATGACCAGGGACGAATTGCATGAATTCACTGCCGATCGGGAATCCGACGGCAATGAGTCACCGCCACGCTGAGCCCTGGGGGCCCGACGAGAGTGTCGGCCGCGCCGTGCTCGGCGTCGCGCTGGCCCGAGCGCTCGAGGACTCCTCCTCGTGCCCGCTGTTCACCGACCCCTACGCCCGGCTGTTCGTGGAGGCGGCCGACGGGCACACCCCTCACCTCTCATCCGACCAGCAGGCGTCGGCGACCACCTACGCCGCCACCCGGACCAAGTGGTTCGACGAGTACTTCGTCGCCGCCGGCGCCGCCGGCCTGTCGCAGGTGGTGATCCTCGCCGCGGGCCTGGACACCCGCGCGTGGCGGATGCCGTGGCTTTCGGACACCGTGATCTACGAGGTGGACCGCCCGAAGCTGTTGGAATTCAAGGCCGCAACGTTGCAGGAGGCCGGTGCCCGACCGGCAGCCGCCTACGTGCCCGTGCCCGCCGACCTGCACGAGGACTGGTCCCGCGCCCTGACCCAGGCCGGTTTCGACCCGTCGGAACCGACCGCATGGGCGGTCGAAGGTCTGATGCCGTGTCTGCCCGCGACCGCCCAGCAGCGGGTGCTCGAACGCATCGCGCTCTACAGCGCGCGCAGCAGCCGCATCGCGCTGGAGGCCGGCACCGAGAGCACCGACGTCACGACGTGGCTGTGTGCGCACCGCTGGGATGTGACGGCGATCGACGCGGCCGAACTGTTCGCCAGGTACCACCGCCACCCCGACGATGACGCCGACGGACAGATCGGGCGCAACATCTTCATCGAAGCCCGTCTGCTCTGACGCTCACTCCGAGAGTCCGAACTCCACCATCGCCGCGACGGTGTCCACCGCGTCGGACAACGCCGCCACCCGCTCGGCCACCGTCGGCGCGGCCAGCACCGCGTAGCGGTCCGCCTGCCCCAGGGGGAGCCGACCGCTCAACGCGTACAACCACGTTGCGGCGTCGCCGGATTCGTCGGCGCCGGCCACCACGCCGCGGGCGTCGACCTCCACGCCGCGTTGGGCGGCGATCCGGGCGAACACCGCGACCATGCGGTCCTCGATGTCGCGGATCTTCTCGACGTCCACCGGCAGACCGGGCTCGTCGGGCCACACCTCGACCACAGCGCGCGGATACGGGTCGTCGGGCAACCACTCGATGACCCGGATCCGTTCGCCCATGGTGCATTTGAGTCGGTAGCGGCCGGCACCCTGGTCGAGGTGATCGGTGATGTGGGCCAGCGCACCGACGTCGCTGCGGGTGTCCCCGCCGCCGACCTCACGGCCCGCGGCGATCAGCACCGTGCCGAAGACCGGGTCGTCGGCGGCCAGGCAGGCCGCGACCAGCGCGGTGTACCGGGGTTCGAAGATCCGCAGCGGCAATTCTTCGCCGGGCAGCATCGCCACCTGCAGCGGGAACATCGGGACGGTCGGCACGCGCTCAGATCACCAACTCGCCGACCAGAGCGTCGACCACGGCGCGCAGATCCCCGTCGTGTTCCTCGGCGACGCGGCGCTGACGCTGATAGGACCCACCGGTGCGGTAGATGTCGGACACCCGGGCCAGCTCGTCGGAGCAATGCAGCGATTTGGCCACCGGCGCAAGACGTTCCAGAAGGTCGTCGAGATCTTCGGTGACCAACCGCTCGTTGCTGGCGGCGTCGAGGATCACGATCGCGTCGAGGCCGTAGCGCGCTGCGCGCCACTTGTTCTCCTGGACGTGCCAGGGCGGCATCACCGGCAACGTCTCCCCGGCGTCGAGACGCCGGTCCAGATCGACGATCAGGCAGTGCGTCAGCGCGACCAACGCGGAGAGCTCCGCCAGGTTGGACACGCCGTCGAAGATGCGGACCTCGATGGTGCCGAGATGCGGGGACGGCCGGATGTCCCAACGGATCTCGTTCATGTGATCGATGATCCCGGTCTTCTTCTGATCGGCGACGAAGCCCTCGAACTCGCGCCACTCCTGGAAGTGGAACGGCAGGCCGGCGGTCGGCAACTGCTGGAACATCATCGACCGGTTGCTCGCATATCCGGTGTCCTCGCCGTCCCAGTACGGGGAGGACGCCGAGAGCGCCAGCAGGTGCGGGTAGTGGTGCAGCAGCGAGGTGATGATCGGCATGACCCGGTCCGCCGACCGGATCCCGACGTGGACGTGCACGCCCCAGATCAGCATCTGCCGGCCCCACCACTGGGTGCGTTTGATCAGTTCGGCATAGCGCGGCGCGTCGGTCAGCTTCTGCACCGACCAGTGCGCGAACGGATGGGTCCCCGCGCAGAACAGCTCCATCCCGCGGTCGCGCACGATCTTTCGGACCGGACGCAGGGTGTCGGCCAGGTCGTCCATCGCCTGCCCGGCGTTCTCACAGATGCCGGTCACGATCTCGACGGTGTTGCGCAGCAATTCCTTGTGCACCCGCGGGTTCTCGCCGAGTTCGGCGATCACCGAGGCGGCTTCGTTGCTCAGGTCCCTGCTGTCGGCGTCGACGAGGGCGAACTCCCACTCGACCCCGACCGTCGGGCGGGCCGACCCGGAGAAATCGATGCGGGCGTCAGCCGCGGCCGATGACACCGCACGCCACCCGCGCACCGGCGTCACCGGTGTCCAGGGTGGTCTGGTCCGGTGGCGGGTCGCCGTTGATCTGCTGGTAGCGCTCCGGCGGGATGTTGGCGTAGTTGTCCGGCTTCTCGTGGATCATGATGGCCGCGCCGCCGTCGGCGAGCAGGTCCTCCGCGGTGAACGCGTCGGTGGTGGTGACCAGCTTGCCTTCGCCGTCGCTGCGGATCTGCAGCGCGGACAGGTCACCCGCGGCGGGGTGTCCCTCGTTGTCGCGGGAGGTGTGGAGGTGTCCGCCGGCGGAGTTGAAGTTGCCCGGTGCGCCGCCGGTGGGCGACACCGAATCGGTCTCGCACTTGCCGACCGAGTGGATGTGCAGGCCGTGGAATCCCGGGGTCAACCGGCCCTGGCCGGTGGTCTCGACGGTCACCGTGGCGAAGCCGTCGGTGAAAGCGATGTCCGCGGTGGCCACCGTGACGCCGTCGGCGTTGCGGATGTCCGCGCTCAGCGTGTCGCCGGCGGCGGCGGCGGCGCCGTGCCCCGCTCCGTGGCCGCCCGCCTCGGTCGTGGGGGCCGGCGAGCCGGTCCACACCGGGGGTTGGGTGCCGGGTGAATCCGACGGCACTTCCCCGGGGGGAGAGCAGGCGCTCAACACGAGTGCGGGCGCTGCGAACAGGGTGGCGGCAACGGTCCTACGCATGGGGGTCCTACGCATGAGCAAGAGCCTAACCAATCACCGCGACGATCACGCCCGGTGGTTGGTCTACGAGCTCGGGTACCCGCGGAGCCACCGGCGCTTCGAGCAACCGGCCGATGTCCTCGGCAGCCTGCTGCTCCTCCGGCGCCTCCCCGAAGTACACCGTGGTCACCGTGGTCTCGGGCAGGACGAAGTTCCCGGTCTCGGTGACCGTCCAGCCTTCGTCGCGCAGTCGGGTGGCGGTCGCCTCGGCGGCGCCGGCGACCTCGGAGATGTTGAGCACCCGCACATCGGGCCGGGCGGGTTCGGCCGTGGTCGTCGGTGACGTCGTGGCGCTGGTAGTCGCCGTCGCGGCGATCGAGGACTCGTCGTCGGAGTCGCCGCCGAGTGCCTGGATCGCGACGAGCAGGAAAACCACGCCGAGGAACAACAGGACCATCACCATGGCACGCAGGGGCAGCCCTGAGGAATCTCGCTGGTTCATCGGCGCTACTGTATCGACCCGCCGCGGAGGTACAGAAAAAGTCCGGTCGCGATCAGGTCACATCGAAGCCGAGGCGACGCGCGGCCCGCGCCTTCTGGCGACTGGCCCGCAGCCTGCGCAGCCGCTTCACCAGCATCGGATCGGCGGCCAGCGCCTCGGGACGGTCCACCAGCGCGTTGAGTACCTGGTAGTAGCGGGTGGCCGACATCGAGAACAGTTCTTTGATCGCGTCTTCCTTGGAACCCGCGTATTTCCACCATTGCCGTTCGAACGCCAGGATGTCGTGCTCCCGACGGGTCAGGCCGTCGGCGGGTTCGGTGTCGTCCCCGGACTGCTCAGCCCGCGCGATGGCGCCGTCCATATCGCTTCTTGGACCCTTCCGACAAGTGAATGACATTGGTGTGGTTTATCGCGGTCATTCAATCACGGCCGGGTCACGGCCGCGGGACGGATCGCCGCGCGTCGGCACGGAAAATGTCGCCGGAGCCGCCCGATTAAGCTGGCCCACCATGGCCGTACGTCCGATCCGCATCGTGGGCGACCCTGTCCTGCACACCGCCACCGAACCGGTGCCGGTTGCCGAGGACGGGTCGCTGCCCGCCGACCTCGCCGATCTCATCACCGATCTCTACGACACGATGGACGCTGCCCACGGTGTCGGCCTGGCCGCCAACCAGATCGGGGTGGCCAAGCGGGTCTTCGTCTACGACTGCGCCGATGCCCGCGGCAAGACGCTGCGCCGCCGCGGCGTCGTGGTCAATCCGGTGCTGGAGACCTCCGAGATCCCCGAGACCATGCCCGACCCCGAGGACGACGACGAAGGTTGCCTGTCGGTACCCGGCGAGTCGTTCCCCACCGGACGCGCCTCGTGGGCACGGGTGACCGGGTTGGACGCGGACGGCAACCCGATCACGGTCGAGGGCACCGACCTGTTCGCCCGGATGCTGCAGCACGAGACCGGACACCTCGACGGCTTCCTCTATCTGGACCGGCTGATCGGCCGCAACGCGCGCAGCGCCAAGCGCGCGGTGAAGTCGAACGGCTGGGGTGTGCCGGGCCTGTCCTGGATGCCCGGTGAGGATCCCGACCCGTTCGGGCACTGACCGATGCCCGGCATGCCTGACGTCGGCACCCGCGTCAGCCTGCGCTACCGGCTGCCCGCCGGCGAGGTTCCCCCGCTGACCGACGTCGTGGGCCGGCTCCTGCAGACCGCGCCGACGGTGCTGGTGCAGACCAAGAACGACGGCGTCGTGGCCGTCGCCCCGGCCGACGTGGTGGCCGTGCGGGAGCTGCCGGAGATCCCCGTGCGTACCGGTGAGATCCGCAATCTCGAACACGCGGCCGCGCTGGGCTGGCCCGGCACCGAGCACCGGTGGCTCGACGGCTGGTTCGTGCGTCGCGGCGGCACCACCCGGCGGGCCAACTCCGCTGTGCCGCTGCGCTTCACCAGTCACCGGGAGATCGTCGACGTGGCCCGCTGGTACGCCGACCGCGGTGTCCCGGCGTTGATCTCCGCACCCGACCGGTTGTTCCGGGTGCCCGCCGGGGTGCCCACCGACGCCGAGAACCTGGTCATGGCAACGGATCTCGAACGCACCACCCACGACACCGAGCTCGAGGTGCTGCCCCGGCCCTCCGACCGGTGGTTGCACCTCTACCAGCGCGACGTCCCGGTCGACGTGCTGACCGCCGTCGTCGACGGCGAGGTCGGGTTCGGCTGTCTGTCCGGTGCCGCGGTGGGTCGCGTCGCGATCACCGAGGCGCCCGACGGCACCCGGTGGGCCGGTGTCTCGGCGGTACGGGTGGCCGAATCGGCTCGCCGCCGGGGTCTGGCGCGCCGTCTGTGCGCCGGTCTGCTGGACTGGGCCGCCCAGCGCGGGGCGACCCGGGGTTACGTGCAGGTGGTGGTCGAGAACACTGCGGCGCGCAGCCTGTACGAGTCCATGGGCTTCGTCGTGCACCATCGGTCCCGCTACGTCGCCGCCGACGCCCTACTGTGAGAGCCATGCGTCTGGCCACCTGGAACGTCAACTCGATCCGCGCCCGGGTGGACCGGGTCACCGACTGGCTGTCCCGCGCCGACGTCGACGTGCTGGCGATGCAGGAGACGAAGTGCTCCGACGACCAGTTCCCGACCATGCCGTTCGCCGCGCTCGGTTACGAGGTGGTGCACTGCGGGTTCAACCAGTGGAACGGCGTGGCCATCGCGTCGCGGGTCGGCATCGACGACGTCGAGGTCGGGTTCGCCGGCCAACCGACCTGGAGCGACAAACCCGAGATCGAGGGCGCCGCGGAGGCTCGCGCGCTGGGCGCCACGTGTGCCGGGGTGCGGGTGTGGAGCCTGTATGTGCCCAACGGCCGCACGGTGGACTCCCCGCACTACCGGTACAAATTGGAATGGCTTGCCGCACTACGGGACACGGCCGCCGGATGGTTGAAAGACGATCCGTCGTCGCCCATCGCCCTGGTGGGCGACTGGAACATCGCCCCCACCGACGAGGACGTGTGGAGTGTGGAGTTCTACCAGCACAGCACCCACGTCACCGAACCCGAACGCAGCGCATTCGAGGCGATCGTCGCGACCGGCTACACCGACGTCGTCCGCCCCTACACCCCCGGACCGGATGTCTTCACCTACTGGGACTACACGCAGCTGCGGTTCCCGAAGAACCGGGGCATGCGCATCGACTTCATCCTGGGCTCGCCCGCGCTGGCCGAACGCGTCGAGCACGCCGAGATCGTCCGCGACGAGCGCAAGACCGGCAAGAACCGGGTAGGCTCGCCGAGCGACCACGCCCCGGTCCTGGTGACGCTGCGGTAGCGACCGAAATCTCCGGTCCGCGAGCCGAATTCCGCGCTCGCCGAGCGTGCATCGTCGGCGGAAAATCGGCCCGAATCCCGCCCTGAGCGCACGTTCGGCGAAGACAACCGCCGCTTCCCCTTCCCCTCTCCCACTCCCCTGCGCTAGCGTGTCACCCGTCCACCACGCGGGAGCGCGTCGTAACGCGCTGAGAGGACGGGTAGACCCGTCGACCGTACGAACCTGACCGGGTAATGCCGGCGTAGGGAGAGGCCGAAATGTCTGGCGTCCACAGCACACCCACTGTCACCACCGGCCCGATCGCGGGCAGCAGCAAGATCTACCGCGGCGAGGCGCGGGTACCGTTCCGCCGCGTACACCTGAGCACCGGCGAACACCTCGATCTGTACGACACCTCCGGCCCGTACACCGACGACGACGCCGTCATCGACCTCGAGGCCGGTCTGCCGCGCCGGACCGTCGTCACCGACCGCGGCACCCAGCTGCAGCGCGCCCGCGCCGGCGAGATCACCGCGGAGATGGCGTTCATCGCCGAACGTGAAGGCGTGGCAGCCGAACTCGTGCGTGACGAGGTCGCCCGCGGGCGGGCGGTCATCCCCGCCAACCACCGCCACCCCGAGGCCGAACCGATGATCATCGGCAAGGCGTTCGCGGTGAAGATCAATGCCAACATCGGCAATTCGGCGGTGTCGTCGTCGATCGCCGAGGAGGTCGACAAGATGGTGTGGGCCACCCGCTGGGGCGCGGACACCATCATGGACCTGTCCACCGGCCGCGACATCCACACCACCCGCGAATGGATCCTGCGCAACTCCCCGGTACCGGTCGGCACCGTACCGATCTACCAGGCACTGGAGAAGTGCGACGGCGACCCGGTGGCGTTGACGTGGGAACTGTACCGCGACACCGTGATCGAGCAGTGCGAACAGGGCGTCGACTACATGACCGTGCACGCCGGGGTGCTGCTGCGCCACATCCCGCTGACCGTCGACCGGGTCACCGGGATCGTGTCGCGCGGCGGGTCCATCATGGCGGCCTGGTGTCTGGCACATCACCGGGAGTCGTTCCTCTACACCCACTTCGAGGAACTCTGCGAGATCCTCGCCCGCTACGACGTCACGTTCTCCCTCGGCGACGGACTGCGGCCGGGATCGATCGCCGACGCCAACGACGAGGCGCAGTTCGCCGAACTCCGCACCCTCGGCGAACTGACCAAGATCGCGAGATCCCATGGCGTGCAGGTGATGATCGAGGGTCCCGGCCACGTCCCGATGCACAAGATCGTCGAGAACGTCCGGCTCGAGGAGCAGTGGTGCGACGAGGCGCCGTTCTACACGCTGGGCCCGCTGGCCACCGACATCGCCCCGGCCTACGACCACATCACCTCGGCCATCGGTGCCGCGATGATCGCCCAGGCCGGCACCGCGATGCTGTGTTACGTCACACCGAAGGAACACCTGGGCCTGCCCAACCGCAAGGACGTCAAGGACGGTGTGATCGCATACAAGATCGCCGCCCACGCAGCCGATCTCGCGAAGGGGCACCCGCGGGCCCAGCAGCGCGACGACGCACTGTCGCGAGCCCGCTTCGAGTTCCGGTGGGAAGACCAGTTCCACCTGTCGCTGGACCCCGACACCGCCCGCGCTTACCACGACGAGACGCTGCCCGCGGCCCCGGCCAAGACCGCACACTTCTGCTCGATGTGCGGCCCGAAGTTCTGCTCGATGCGGATCAGCCACGAGGTGCGCGACACCTACCAGCAGCAGATCTACGAGCAGGGCATGGCCGACAAGGCGCGAGAGTTCGCCGAAGCCGGCAACCGGGTGTACCTGCCGGTGGTGACACCGTGAACCGCCTGCCGCTGACGCCACCGGGTCAGACCCCGCTGCGGGTGATGACCATCGCCGGATCGGACTCCGGCGGCGGCGCCGGCATCCAGGCCGATCTGCGGACCTTCGCGATGCTGGGGTTGCACGGGCTGGTCGCCGTGACCGCCGTGACGGTGCAGAACTCCTTGGGCGTCAGGGGTTTTCACGAGATTCCGCGCGATGTCATCGCGGGACAGATCGAGGCGGTGGCCTCCGACATCGGACTGCAGGCCGCCAAGACCGGCATGCTGGCCTCGGCCGAGATCATCGACACCGTCGCCGGGGCGTGGGAGCAGGCAGGCCTGGCAGATCACGTCCCGCTGGTGGTGGATCCGGTGTGCGCCTCGATGCACGGGGATCCGCTGCTGCATCCCAGCGCGCTGGACTCGTTGAAGTCGCGGTTGTTCCCGCTGGCCACCCTGGTGACGCCGAATCTCGACGAGGTGCGTCTGCTCACCGGGATCGAGGTGATCGACGCGGACACCCAGCGTGCGGCCGCCCGTGCGCTGCACGACATGGGTCCGCGGTGGGCGTTGGTGAAGGGCGGGCACCTGCGGTCGTCGGCGCACAGTCCGGATTTGTTGTTCGACGGCACCGATTTCCACGAGTTCGACGCGGTGCGCATCGACACGCCTCACGACCACGGCGCCGGGGACACGCTGGCGGCGGCCACCGCGGGCGCACTGGCGCACGGCTACCCGGTGCCCGAGGCAGTCGCCTTCGGAAAGCGGTGGGTCACCGAGTGCCTGAAGGCGGCCTACCCGTTGGGCCAGGGCCACGGCCCGGTGTCGGCGCTGTTCCGGCTCGGCGAATGACCAGCGACCTGGACACGATCGCCGGCGTCGCCCACGAACCGGCCGGCACCCCGACCGGTGTGGTCGCGCTGACCCACGGCGCCGGCGGCAGCCGAGAGTCGGCGATGTTGACCGCGCTGTGCGACGAGTGGGCGCGACGCGGGTGGCTCGCGGTGCGCTACAACCTGCCCTACCGGCGGCGCCGCCCGAAAGGACCACCGTCCGGGTCGGCGGCGGCCGATCAGGCCGGGATCGTCGAGGCGGTTGCGGTCGTGCGCGCGATGGCCGCCGGGCCGGTCGTCGCGGGCGGGCACTCCTACGGTGGGCGGCTGACGTCGATGGCGGTCGCCGACGGCCTCGACGTCGACGTGTTGACGCTGTTCTCCTATCCGCTGCACCCGCCGGGCAAGCCGGAACGCGCCCGCACCGAGCATCTGCCCCGGATCGGCGTGCCGACGGTGTTCACCCACGGCACCTCCGACCCGTTCGGCACGCTCGACGAACTGCGTCCGGCCGCCGGGCTGATCGCCGCGCCCACCCGGATCGTCGAGGTCACCGGCGCCCGACACGACCTCGCGTCGACGAAACTCGACGTACCGGCGCTGGCCGTCGAGGCCGCACTGGGCCTGCTGGACTGAGGTTCCCCGGACCTCGGGTACCGTTTCTCCATGCCTTCGGAGCATTTCGACGCGCTCATCGTGGGGGCGGGGTTCGCCGGTATCGGCGCCGCGATCCAGCTCAAACGCATGGGATACCAGAACTTCGTGATCCTCGACCGCGAGGACGACCTCGGCGGCACCTGGCACGTCAACCACTACCCCGGTCTGGCCGTCGACGTGCCGACCACCACGTACTCCTACTACTTCGAGCCCAACCCGAACTGGTCGCGGCTGTTCTCCACCGGCACGGAGATCAAGCAGTACGCCGACTCGGTGGCCGACAAGTACGACGTCCGTCGCCACATCCGGTTCAACACCACCGTCGACGGCGCCCGCTGGGACCCCGAGGCCGGGGTGTGGCGGGTCAACGTCTCCGACGGCCCGGAGCTGACCGCGCAGTTCCTGATCACCGCGACCGGGTTCCTGTCTCAACCCAAGCTGCCCGACATTCCCGGCATCGAGGACTTCGCGGGCAAGGTGGTGCACACCACCGAGTGGGACGACACCTATCGGCCGGACGGCGAACGCATCGCGGTGATCGGCACCGGCGCCACCGCCGTGCAGCTGATCCCCGAACTGGCCAAGACCGCCGCCGACCTGACGGTGTACCAGCGCACCCCCATCTGGGTGGCACCCAAGTTGGACTTCCGGATCTCGGATCGCACCAAGCGGCTGTTCGCGCGGCTGCCCTGGACGCAGCGCGTCCTGCGCGCGATCACCGACACCATCTACGAGGCGATGATCAATATCGGCGTCGTGCACTACAAGGTGCCGCTGTTTCGCCGGTTGAACATCTCGGCGATGGACCTGTGCAAGATCAACCAGTTCATCCAGGTCCGGGACAAGGACCTGCGGCGGCGTCTGACCCCCGACTACGACATCGGATGTAAACGACCGACGTTCTCCAACAGTTACTTCCGCACGTTCACCAAGCCGCACGTGCACCTGCAGAGCGACGGCATCGACCACATCACCGCCGACGGCATCGTCAATGCCGACGGCACCAAGACCGTGATCGACACCCTGGTGCTGGCCACCGGGTTCGACCTGTGGGAAGCCAACTTCCCGGCCATCGAGGTCATCGGCCGCGACGGCCGCAACCTCGGAAAGTGGTGGCGGGAGAACCGGTTCCAGGCCTATCAGGGCGTGTCGATGCCCTATTTCCCCAACTATCTGAGCCTGGCCAGCCCGTATGCGTTCCTGGGGTTGAACTTCTTCAACTCCATGGAGTACCAGATGCGTTTGATGGACCGGCTTTTCGGTGAGCTGCAGCGCCGCGGCGCCACCACGTTCGAGGTCACCGAGGAAGCCAACAGCGCCTACCTGGACCGGATGACCGAACTGCTCGGCGACTCGCTGTGGACGCTGGGCAACTGCGCGACGTCGCGGTCGTACTATTTCAATCCGCACGGCGAACCGAGCCTGCTGCGACCGATGTCGACGCAGGACGCGATCTCCGAAGCTTCGACGTTCCCGCTCAGCGATTACCACCTCACCTAGGAGAACTGTGCCACAACAGCATTCGCGCCCTGCCACCATCGCCGGTCTGGTACTGGCCGCCGCCGGGCTGTCGCACTTCATCGCCCCGCAGCTCTACCAGAAGCTGACCGAGCCGGCGTTCCCGACCGACACCCGCAAGCACATCTACATCGACGGCGCGATCGAGACCGCCGTCGGTCTGGGTATCGCTGCACCGCAGACCCGTAAGTTCGCGCTGGCCGGCCTGGTCGCCTACCTGCTGTATCTCGGCGCCAACGTGGCGCGCAACCGCTGAGCAGCGACCCGCAACCGGCGCTGCCGCGCCGGCTGGGCACCTTCGACGCCGCCACCTTCGGTGTCGGATCGATGGTCGGTGCCGGCATCTTCGTGGTGCTCGCACCCGCCGCGGCGGCGGCCGGGCCCGCGTTGCTGATCGCGCTGGCCTTAGCCGCATCGGTGGCGGTGTGCAACGGGCTGTCCTCGGCCCGGTTGGCGGTGCGCTATCCGCGCTCGGGTGGCACCTACGTCTACGGCACCGAACGACTCGGCCCGTTCTGGGGGCACACCGCGGGCTGGAGCTTCATCGTCGGCAAGACGGCGTCGTGCGCGGCGATGGCGTTGACCGTCGGGCACTACGTGTGGCCCGAGCAGGCCCGGGCGGTGGCGGTCGTGGCGGTGCTGGTGTTGACCGCGCTGGGCTGCGCCGGGGTGCATCGCTCAGCGGCCGTGACGCGGTGGATGGTGGCGTTCGTGCTGGCCGTGCTGGCGGGTGTGGTGATCACGGTCCTCGGCTTCGGCGACGCCGAGGTGTCGCACCTGGTGCCCCATGACGTCTCCACCTACGGGGTGCTGCAGGCCGCCGGGCTGATGTTCTTCGCGTTCGCCGGATACGCGCGCATCGCAACCCTCGGCGAGGAGGTGCGCGACCCGGCGCGGACCATCCCGTCGGCGGTGGTGTGGGCACTGGGGGTCGCGCTCGTCGTCTACGCGGTGGTCGCCGTGGCGGTACTCGCCGCGCTGGGCAGCCGGCGTCTGGCCGAGTCGGACGCGCCGTTGGTCGCGGCGGTGTCGGCCACCTCCGTGCCCGAGTTCGGCGTCGTGGTCACCCTCGGGGCGGCCGTCGGTGCGCTGGGGGCGCTGCTGGCGCTGCTGCTCGGGGTGTCCCGGACGACGTTGGCGATGGCCCGGGACCGCCATCTTCCGTCCGCGCTGGCCCAGGTCGACGCGCGGCACGGCAGCCCCCAGCGTGCACAGCTGGTCATCGGCGGCGTGGTCGCCGTGATCACCGCGCTCGCCGATGTGCGGGCGGTGATCGGGTTCTCCTCGTTCGGGGTGCTGTTGTACTACGCGGTCACCAACGCCTCGGCCTGGACGCTGGGAACCCGTCGTATCGTGCCGGCGATCGGGTTCGCAGGATGCGTGGTTCTCGCGTTCACGCTGCCGTGGTCGGCGGTGATCGCCGGAGTCGCGGTGGTGGCCGTGGGGATGATCGTCTACCTGAGTGGCGGCGCCCGCGCCGATGGTGTGTAGTCGCTTCGTGCTCACCTGGAAACCCGTCGAGTCCCGCACCGACACCGACTTCGTCGTCGCGCCCGACGAGCGGCTGAGCTGGCCGCGCACCATCGGTCTGGGCGCCCAGCACGTCGTCGCGATGTTCGGGGCCACCTTCCTGGTCCCGGTCCTGACCGGCTTCCCGCCCGCGACGACGCTGCTGTTCTCCGGGGTGGGAACCGTGCTGTTCCTGCTGATCACCGGCAACCGGCTGCCCAGCTATCTCGGGTCCAGCTTCTCGGTCATCGCGCCCGTGGTGGCGGCGGTGGCCTCCGACGGCACCGGCAGCGCGTTGGGCGGCATCGTCGCGGTCGGCCTGGTGCTGATCCTGATCGGCGCGATCGTGCACCTGGTGGGCACCCGTTGGCTGGACCTGGCGTTGCCGCCGGTGGTCACGGGCGCGGTCGTCGCGCTGATCGGCTTCAACCTCGCACCGGTGGCCAAGACCAACTTCGAGGAGGGGCCGCTGCTCGGGATGGTGACGCTGGTGCTGCTGGTCGGCGCGCTGGCGTTCTTCCGCGGGATGATCGGCCGGCTGGCCATCTTCGTGGCCGTCGCCGCCGCGTACCTGCTGGCGCTCGCGCTCGGCGAGGTCGACACCAGCGGGATCTCGGAGGCGGCGTGGTTCGGGTTGCCGGAGTTCCAGGCGCCGACGTTCACCCTCGGCGTGCTGCCCATGTTCCTGCCCGCGGTGATCGCGTTGATCGCGGAGAACATCGGCCACGTCAAATCGGTCGGGCAGATGACCCGCACCGACATGGATCCGTTGATGGGTCGCGCGCTGGCGGCCGACGGGGTGGCCACCACCTTGGCCGGTTTCGGCGGCGGTTCGGCGACCACCACCTACGCGGAGAACATCGGCGTGATGGCCGCGACCCGCGTCTACTCGACGGCCGCGTACTGGGTGGCGGCGGCCGTGGCCATCGCTTTGTCGTTGTGCCCCAAGGTGGGTGCGGTCATCGTCGCCATCCCGGCCGGGGTTCTCGGCGGCGCCACCGTCGTGCTCTACGGCCTGGTCGGGATCCTCGGGGTGCGTATCTGGCTGACCAACCGGATCGACTTCGGCAAGCCGATCAACCAGATGACCGCGGCCGTGCCGCTGATCATCGGGATCGCCGACTTCACGTGGCGGGCAGGCAGCCTCACGTTCACCGGGATCGCGTTGGGCTCCATCGCCGCGCTGGTGATCTACCACGGCATGCGGTTGCTCGGGTACCGCCCGTCGGACCGTCCCGCACGCCGCGCGGCGCAGACCGCCGAGAATCCCTGAGGTCGGTCAGGACTCGGTGAGTGTGTGGCGGGTGCGGTCGGCCCGGACCGGGATTCCGTTGCGTCCGCGCTGGTTCTTCGCATAGAGGCCGACGACGTAGCCGACGCCGCTGCCGTGGACCTCCATCGCGGTGCGGTTGACGGCGTCGGAGGTGTCGGTGTCCTTGTGGTAGTTCGGGTCGAACGGCTCGCCGGCCCGCCCACCCCACAGGTCGGCCTGCTCGGGGCTCATCTCCTCGCCGGCGCCGGAGAACAGTCCGCCGGCGGGGATTCCGGCGCGGATGAACGCTTCGTAGTCCGAACGCCCGTCGAAGAAGGTGTCGCGCGCCGGTTTGCCGGCGCCGTCGAGGTATTCGACCAGTGTGCGCTCGATGCCGGCGGAGCCTTCGGGGATACGCAGGACCGGTAGCTGCGGGTCCGGGCGCGCGGACAGGTCGCCGTCGTAGGTGAAGTAGCCGGGGTTCGGTGACCCGATCATGTCGAAGTTCAGGTACATCGCAATGTCTTTGAGCCGCTCGGCGTCCAGCGATGCCACGTAGTTCTCCGAACCCAGCAGCCCGTTCTCCTCGGCGCCCCAGAACGCGAATCGGACCGCGTTGGCCACGTCCGGGGAGCTGCCGAGCTGAAGCGCGGTCTCCAGGACTGCGGCCACCCCGGAGCCGTTGTCGTTGATGCCGGGGCCGTCGGCCACCCCGTCGAGGTGGGCACCGACCACCACCACGTCGGTGGTCGAACCCGTTCTCGTCTGGGCGATCACGTTGCGGGTGCGTTCGGTTCGCACCCCGGCGTTCATCGTGATCGTCACCGGCGCGTCTGGCTGCGCCCGCAAGTCGGCTCCGGCGGTCTTGCCGACACCCACCACGGGGATCTTCACGTCGGTGCCTTCACCGAGGGTGCCTCCGGCGAGTTCGTCGGGGTTCGTGTTGTCGGCGACGATAAGCGCGACCGCTCCGCGCTCGGCGGCGACGGCCTGTTTCGCGCCGAACGGGCAGGAACCGCGGTCGACCAGCACCACCGCCCCTTGCACCGGCAGGCCGTCGTAGTCGTCGACGGTGCATCCCGGGGTGTCCTCGGCCGGTGCCGCCACCAGCGGTCCCGACACCCCGTCCGGGGGCGTGCCGATGGTGAACTCCATCGGTCGGGCCTTGACCTCGGCGTCGGCGACCCTCACCGCCGGTTCGTCGGCCCACGGCAGCCGCACCTCGAAATCCGGTGTCTGCACCTGAAAACCTTTGCCCTGCAACGCTTCCACCACATAGTCGACGCTGGCATCGTAGCCGGGCGTACCCAGCGCGCGGTTGCCGTCGTGCTCGTCGGCGATCTCCTGCAGGCGCTGCAGATGGGCCATGGTCGCGTCGGCGGTGACCCGGCCCGCCAAGTCCTCGGCAAAGCCGACCGCCGCCGCGGGGTTCGGGGAGGGCACCGCCACCGGGCGCTCGGCGTCCCGGTTACAGCCACCGATCGTCAAGGCCACGACGGCCAGTACGCCGAGCGCCAGTTTCGTCCGGGTCACGGCCACCACGTTAGCGCGGCCGCACGAAGTCCAAGATTGCCGTCGCGACCACGTCGGGACGTTCGATCTGCAGGAAATGCCCGGCTGCCGGCACGAACTGCACACGGCTGCCCGGCGGCAGCACCGACGTGATCGGCTGGGAGTACTCGGCCAGCATCGCGCCGTCCTGCTCACCGTGCATGTGCAGGATCGGTACGCGCGGCAACGCGAAACGGTGCGAGTGCAACTCGGCGTACCGCACCAGCGGGCGGCCGGGCCGCACCAGCGCGCGGTAGTACCCGACCGCGGCCTGCCGGTGCGCGAGGCTGGGCAGCGCGGCCAGCGCCGCCTCGAGTTCGGCGTCGGTGTCGTATCCCGGCGGACCCCAGTCCCGCCAGAGTCGCCGGATGACGCGCGGCAGCACGCGTTCCGGTACGCCGGGCACCTGGAAGAACTGGATGTACCAGCTGTTGCGGAGTTGCCGCGGCAGCATCTGCAGCGCACGGGCGGCAGGTCCGCGGGTCCGGTTGATCGCGGCCACCGGGGGGACCGCCAGCGAGACGTGTTTGGCGAACGGCGATTCGGGATGGGCGGCGATGCCGTTACTGGCGAACGCGCCCCAGTCGTGACCGATGAGGATCGCGTCGTCGGGGGCGCCGAGGTGGCGGTACACCGCCAGGGCGTCGTACATCAATGCACCGATGTGATAGTCGCCGTCGGCGGCCGGACCGGTGGGCGCGTAGCCGCGCATGAACGGCGCCACCACGCGCAGTCCCTGCTCGGCGAGCAGCGGAGCCAGACGGCCCCAGCCCCACGCGCTGTCCGGGAAGCCGTGCAGACACAGCGCCAGCCGCCCGTCCTCGGGTCCCCACGCCAGGGCGGCGACCTCGAGATGGGGCAGCGTCAGCGACAACCTCTGGGGCGTGGTCACGTCGTCGTCAGCCTTTCGTCGCGGCGGGCTCGGCCACCGGCAGTGTAGTGGTCCTTCTCACCTGTCACCGGACACGTCAGGCGTCGCGCCGGGACACCACGACGACCGCGGCGGCGAACACCACCGCCACCACCGCCGTGAAGTACAGCAGCGATCCGGCTGGGCCCCACGGGATGACGTAGGTCGGGAACAGCCACGAGATGTCGAGGTAGCGGTACATGTTGGCGAACGGCAGGTACGGGCCGATCTGCGGGCCGCGGCCGGGCAGGTTCCCCAGCAACGGCTCGATCAGCAGCGGCCAGAGCAGCAGCGCCGCGACGGCTCCGGCGGTGTGCCGTACCAGCCCGGCGACACCGATGCCGAGCACCGCGGCCAGTCCGGCATACAGCCCCACCCCGAGCGCGGTGGACCAGAGGTCGTCGGTGATGTCGCGACCCACCTGCGGCGGGGCGACCGTCTTGGCCACCACCGTGGCCCCCAACACCATGACCACGGCGACCAGGACGGAGAACCCTGCGGCGACAACGGCTTTGGCGGCCATCACCACCGTCCGGCGCGGCATCGCGGCGAACGTGGTGGCGATCATGTCGGTCCGGTATTCGCCGGTCAGGGTCATCGCCGAGAGCACCATCAGCACGGGCACCCCGAACACCACCACGCCCATGGCCGCGGTGGCGGTGTCCAGCCGTTCGTAGTCGTAGGCGACCGAGGCCTGCAGCGCCGCGATCCCCAGGCTCAGCACCGCCGCGACGGCCGCGGACCACCACGTCGAGCGCACGGTGAGCAGCTTGATGCGCTCGGCGTCGAGCGCGCGCACGAGCGTCATCCGCGTCGGCCCCGATACTGCGTGACCGCCTCGGTGGACGACAGGTACGCCTGCTCCAGCGACGTCCGCAGCGCGGTGAGCTCGTACAAGGTGACGTTGTGTCGGCCGGCCAGCTCACCCACCGCGTCGGTGGTGGTGTCGGCGACGGTCAACGCGTCGGGTTCGTCGCGCACCGCCAGCCCGGCGGCGGTGAGCAACGAGCGCAGTGCGGCCAGCTGGGGGCTGCGGACCCGCACGCCGGCCGCACCGGAGCGGTCGAGGAACTCGGCGACGGTGGTGGACGCGATCAGGCGGCCCTGGCCGATCACGATCAGCCGATCGGCGGTCTCGGCCATCTCGGAGAGCAGATGGCTGGACACGAACACCGTGCGGCCCTCGCCGGCGAGCCTGCGCATCAGGGTGCGCACCCAGTGGATGCCCTCCGGGTCGAGGCCGTTGACCGGTTCGTCGAACAGCAGCACCGACGGATCGCCGAGCAGCGCGGCCGCGATACCCAGCCGCTGGCCCATGCCCAGCGACAGGGTGCGGGCCCGCGCGCCGGCGACGGCGCCGAGCCCGACCATCTCGAGGACCTCGTCGACGCGGCGCCGCGGGATCCCGTTGGCGGCGGCGACCCAGCGCAGGTGGTTGCGCACCGACCGGGTCGGATGGACCTGGCGCGCGTCGAGCAGCGCGCCGACGGTGCGCAGCGGGTCGGTCAGGTCGCGGTAGCGCCGTCCGTCGATGACGGCCGCACCCGAGGTGGGTCGGTCCAGTCCGAGGATCATCCGCATCGTGGTGGTCTTCCCGGCGCCGTTGGGGCCGAGGAAGCCGGTCACCACGCCGGGCTCGACCGTGCAGGTCAGTCCGTCGACGGCGCGGGTGCGGCCGTAGTTCTTGGTCAGTTCCTGCAGCTCGATCATCCGCGGACCGCCGAGACCACCAGGTCGGCCACCGCGCGCATACCGGCGGCGTTGGGGTGCAGCGGCGCCGGCCGGCCGGGCAGCGGCCAGCCGAACGGGGTGGTCCACGGCCGGGTCGACCACGCATGGTGATCCCGGCTGGCGGCTCCGGCGCGCACCAGCCCGCAGCCGGTCGCGGACGCGGCGTCGGCGGTCAGGTGTTCGAGACGCTCGGCGAGGTGACGGGCCAGCGCAGCGTCGGCCTCCCGGAGCGGCGGCTCGTCGGGAAGGAAGGTCAGGTAGTCGACGAACAGCACGGTCGCCTTCGGTGCGCGCGCCCGCAGCGTCTGCCCCACCTCGATCAACGACTCCCCCAGCTCGTCGATCGCGCGCTGACGCACCTGCGGGTCGAGCAGATCGCGGATTTTGGCGCCCACCAGCGGAATGGACTGCACCCACCGGGGCAGCCCGGCCGCGAACAGCATCGGCACGTACCCGATGTCGTTGCCGCCGATCGTGACCGTCACCAGCGTCTCCGACCCGTCGAGCGCGTCGGCCTGCGGGGGTGCGCCGTTCTGGCGTTCGGTCAGCACGTGCGCGGTGGTGGCACCGGAATACGTCACGTCGACCAGATGCAGCCCGAGCCGCTCGGCGACCAGGTGCGGATAGTTGCGCGCCGACCGGCCCGCCCGGCGGGGCGACCCCGGCGCGCGGGGCCGGATGCCGGGCCCGGCGGCCATCGAACTGCCCAGCGCCACATAATGATCCATCGCTACAGCGCCGGGCTCGAGGCGTGCGCCCAGAACCGCTTGGGAATCCGTCCCGCTTGCCGGGCCAGGTGCCCGGCCCGCACCGCGGCCGCCATGGCGGCGGCCATCGCCGGCGGGTCGGCCGCGCGGGTCACCGCGCTGGCCAGAAGCACGGCGTCGCAGCCGAGTTCCATCGCCAGGGCGGCGTCGCTGGCGGTGCCGATGCCGGCATCGAGGATGACCGGCACGGAGGCGGCCTCGACGATCATCTCGATGTTGTGCGGGTTGGAGATCCCCAGACCGGTGCCGATCGGCGAGCCCAGCGGCATCACCGCGGCGCACCCGGTGTCTTCGAGGCGCCGCGCCAGTACCGGGTCGTCGTTGGTGTAAGGCAGCACGACGAAGCCGTCGTCGACGAGTTGTTCGGCGGCGCGGACCAGCTCGACGGCGTCGGGCAACAGGGTGCGTTCGTCGGCGATCACCTCGAGCTTGACCCAGTCGGTGCCCAGCGCTTCGCGGGCCAGGCGGGCGGTCATCACGGCTTCGGCCGCCCCGCGGCATCCGGCCGTGTTGGGCAGCGGGGTGATGCCGAGCCTGGTGAGCAGATCGAGGACACCGGTGCCGCCGTCGGCGTCGACGCGGCGCATCGCGACGGTGGTCAGCTCGGTCTCCGATGCGACGAGCGCCTCTTCGAGGACGGCGAGGTTGGCGGCCCCGCCGGTGCCGAGGATCAGCCGCGACCCGAACTCGCGTCCGGCGATGCTGAGTTTCGCGGTGGCCTTCGTGGTGGACTCAGCCACCCTGCACCGCCGCCACCACTTCCACCTTCGCGCCGTCGACCAGGGCGGTGTCCCATTCCGAGCGCGGCAGCACCGACCAGTCGACCGCCACCGCGATCCCCTTCTCCGGGTAACCGAGGTGGTCCAGCAGCGCCGCGACGGTGATGCTCTCGGCGACGTCGACGGCTTCGTCGTTGACTGTGACTTTCACGAGGTCACTCCTACTTTCGTTCTCCACTGGTCGTCGACCAGTTCTTCACCACGCAGGTGCGCCGCGATCGTCTCTGCGGTCCACGGCGCCAACAGGAATCCGGACCGGCCGTGGCCCGTCGCGACCAGCGTGCGGTCGTCGAGCCGCCCGACCAGCGGCATGTTGTCCGGTGTCATCGGACGTAAACCCGCGGCGCACTCGGCGAGTTCGTATTCGCCCAGCGCGGGCATGACCGCGCACGCGTCGTCGAGCAGTTCCCGCACCCCGGTCACCGCCGGGGCGGTATCGCGGCCGTGTTCGTACTGGGTCGCACCGACCACCACGCCGTCGGCGCGCGGCACCAGGTACACCTGCCGGCCGTGGACGCGGGCGCGAATCACGCGCTGCGGCACCGGCATACAGCCACGTCGCCACCGCAGCCGCAGGACCTCGCCCTTGACGGGACGCACCGCCAGTCCCGGCCACAGCGCCGGGGCGTCGATGCCGTTGGCGATCACCACCGCATCCGCGTCGGCGGCGTCGTCGAGGGATTCCACCGCCGCAACCCACGTCACGCCGAGCCGCTCGCAGTGCGCGGCCAGCGCGGCCACCACGGCACGGTTGTCGACGGCGAGTTCGGTGTCGGCGATGAAACCGTGCCGGATGCCCTGAGCCAGAAGCGGTTCCACGTCACGCGCGGCTGTCGTCAGCGAGACCGGATGCCCCTGCGCGGACAGCCACTCCCCGACCGTCCGGAGGTCCTGGGCGTCCGCGCGGTCGACGGCGACCACCAGTGAGCTGCGGGCGGTGACCACCGCATCCGGCATGCCGTCGAGAAATCCGTTGCGCCACAGCTGGAGTGACGCCAGGCCCAGCATCAGCAGACGCTCCTCGCCGGGCCAGCCCTCGCTGTGCGGGGCCAGCATCCCGCCGGCCACCCAGGACGCCGCCGGCCCGTCGCCGCGGTGCACCCGGACCGACCAGCCGTCCTGCGCGGCGCGGCGCGCGACTGCCAGGCCGATGACGCCGCCGCCGATGACGGCCAGCGACCCGCGTGCCGAGTCGGGACCTGCGGTGGTCATGGGGTCCTCCCTTCGCCGGCATGACCCGGATCAGGTGTGACGGTCAGAGCCGGCGCGCTCACTCTCAGTCCCCGGACCCGGGACTCCCGTGTGGGTGGTGTCGTTCGGGTACCAGCCTACTGACCGTGCCTGGGCCGGGCTAACGTTCGGGCTGTGCCTGCCGCCGCGTCCCGCCTCCAGTCCTGCCGCCTGTACCTGTGCACCGACGCCCGCCGCGAACGGGGCGACCTCGCCGATTTCGCGGAGGCGGCGCTGGCCGGCGGCGTCGACATCATCCAGTTGCGCGACAAGAACTCCTCCGGTGAGCAGAAGTTCGGGCCACTGGAGGCGCGGGAGGAACTCGAGGCGCTCGAGGTGCTCGCCGACGCGGCGCGCCGCCACGGGGCGCTGCTGGCCGCCAACGACCGCGCCGACATCGCGCGGGCGGCCGGCGCCGACGTGCTGCACCTGGGCCAGGACGACCTGCCGCTGTCAGTGGCCCGCGAAATCGTCGGATCGACGGTGATCGGCCGGTCGACCCATGACATCGACCAGGTCGAACGCGCGATCGCCGAGGATGTCGACTACTTCTGCGTGGGCCCGTGCTGGCCGACGCCGACCAAGCCGGGCCGGCCGGCGCCGGGCCTGGACCTGGTGCGCGCCGCGGCGGCGCGCGACACCGCCAAGCCGTGGTTCGCGATCGGCGGCATCGACGCCCAGACCTTGCCCGAGGTGGTGGCCGCCGGCGCGCAGCGTGTCGTGGTGGTGCGCGCCATCACCGGCGCCGAGGATCCCCGGGCGGCGGCGGCAGATCTGCGGGCCGCGCTCTAGGAGCGGCGCTCGATCGGCAGCGGGATCGACGCGACGACCTCGCGCAGGCGCGCCCAACTGGCCGCGAAACCCGGGTGCAGCGGCAGGTCGGCGACGTCGTCCTCGGCCACCCAGCGCAGCTCGGCGCTCTCCCGGTTGGGCACGGTGTCGAGCAGTTCGTCGGCGTCGGCGATGACCGTGGTGTAGGACCACCCGGTGACTTCGGCGGTCACCACCGTGGTCCGCACCGTCAGACGGTCCGGCGGCAGGCCGGCTTCCTCGATCGCCTCGCGGATGGCCGCCTCCTCGGCGGTCTCGTGGCTGTCACGCGCGCCGCCGGGCAGTCCCCACGTGCCGCCCTGATGGCTCCACGGCGCGCGGTGCTGCAGCAGCACTGCTGCGGTGCCGTCCGGTCGCGGGGCCCGTAACAGCAGTCCCGCCGCGCCGTGCCTGCCCCAGTAGGCAGCACCGTTGGAAGAGACCACCCATCCGTCACCGTCCCCGCGCACGCGTTCAGGATAGGGAACTGAATTCCCACACACCGCACGGTCAGCTCTTAGACTTCTTTCATAGAGTTGGCCGAGTCGGAACCGAGATCGAGACCAAGGTGAGGTCCGCCCAGACGTGACTGTGGAGTTGGCGCATCCCTCGACCGAACCTCTGGCGTCGCGGTCGCCGACGGGCCGAGCCCATCCACGCTGGTGGTTCCTGTGGACCACGCCCGGCCGGATCCTGTCCATCGGGCTGGTGCTGGTCGTCCTCGTCATCGCGAGTGCGTTCGCGACGTCGACCACGATCAACGACCGCCAGCAAGCGTTGACCACGGTGCTCAACCACACCGAGCCGTTGGCGTTCGCCGCCGGGCAGCTCTACACCACGCTGTCGGTCGCCGACGCCGCCGCGGCCACCGCGTTCATCGCCGGCACCGAGCCGCGCGCGGTCCGGCAACGCTACGAGCAGGCCATCACCGACGCCGCGGTCGCGGTCACCCGCTCGTCGAGCGGTCTGACCGACGAGGATCTGGTGCAGTTGCTGGGCCGGATCAACGCGCGCCTGGCTGTTTACACCGGCTTGGTGGAGACCGCCCGGACCAACAATCGCGCGGGCAACCCGGTCGGCTCGTCGTACCTGTCGGAGGCGTCGTCGATGATGCAGCAGGAGATCCTGCCCGACGCGCAGTTGCTCTACGAGGAGACCTCGGCGCGGGTGGACGCCGAGACGACGGCGTCGGCGCGCATCCCGGCCCCGGTGATCCTGGTGGTGGTGGCGACCCTGCTGTTCGGGGTGTTCGCCAACCGGTGGATGGCCAAGCGCACCCGGCGGCGCGTCAACATCGGTCTGGTGGCCGGCGGGCTGGCGGTGCTGATCATGTTGATGTGGGTGGGCACCGCGTTGATCATGTCGACCGGCGACAGCCGCTCGGCCAAGGAGACGGCGGCCGAGTCGCTCAAGACGGTGACCACGATGGCGATCACCGCGCAGCAGGCTCGGGCCGACGAGACGCTGTCGCTGATCCGGCGCGGCGACGAGAACGTGCGCAAGCAGTCTTACTACGAGCGCATCGATTCGATGCAGGAGCAGCTGACCCGCTACCTGGAACGCGAAGACTCGATCGACAAGACCGGCCTGGCCGACGCCCGGGAACTGCTGGACCGGTGGCGCGCCGCCGACGACCGCATCAGCGCCTACATCGCGGTGGGCAACTACCAGGCCGCCACCCAGGTGGCGCTGGGGACCGGGGAGGACGACTCCACCCCGGCGTTCGACAAGCTCGACGAGGCGCTCACCAAGGGCATCGAGCAGAGCCGCAGCCAACTGCGCAACGAGATCCTCAACGCGCGCCGGGTGCTGTCCGGGGCGACGGTGGGTGCGGCGGCGTTGTCCATCGTGGCGGCGATCGCGGTGGCGTTGGGGATCTGGCCGAGGCTCAGTGAGTACAGGTGATGAGCCGCTTGCGCGAAGAACAAACGGGGATGAGGAAGATTTTGGACGCGAGGAAGCTGGGCGCGGTGGTCGCCGCCCTGGTGCTCAGCGGATGCGGGCAGTCCGCCCCGGTGGTGCCGACGCCCAGTGTGACGCTGGCCCCGCCCACCCCGGCCGGGATGGAGGAGCTGCCCCCGGCCCCGGCGCGCCCGCCGAGCACCGACGACGAATCCTGCAACCGCACCGAGAGCCTGCGTCCCTTCGCCACCCGCGCGGAAGCCGACGAGGCCGTGGCCGGCATCCGGGACCGCGGTCGGCTGATCGTGGGGCTCGACATCGGCAGCAACCTGTTCAGCTTCCGCGATCCGATCACCGGGGAGATCACCGGTTTCGACGTGGACATCGCCGCGGAGATCTCCCGCGACATCTTCGGTACGCCCTCGCAGGTGGAGTACCGCATCCTGTCGTCGGCGGACCGCATCGAGGCGTTGCAGAACAACGAGGTCGACGTGGTGGTCAAGACGATGACCATCACCTGTGAGCGCAAGAAGCTGGTGAACTTCTCGACGGTGTATCTCACTGCGCGGCAGCGGATCCTGGCGCCGCGCAGCTCCACGATCCGTCAGTCGTCGGACCTGTCGGGCAAGCGGGTCTGCGTCGCCAAGGGCACCACGTCGCTGGAGCGGATCCAGCAGATCGCGCCGCCGCCGATCATCGTCGGCGTGGTCAACTGGGCCGACTGTCTGGTGGCGCTGCAACAGCGGCAGGTCGACGCGGTGAGCACCGACGACTCGATCCTGGCCGGTTTAGTGTCCCAAGATCCCTACCTGCACATCGTGGGCCCGACGATGAACGAGGAGCCCTACGGTATCGGGGTCAACCTCGACAATCCGGGTCTGGTGCGGTTCGTCAACGGCACCCTGGAGCGGATCCGCCGCGACGGCACCTGGTACACGCTGTACCGCAAGTGGTTGACCGTCCTCGGTCCGGCACCGTCCCCACCGGCGGCGAGGTACTCGGACTGATGGCCGACGACTACAACGACGAGACGACCGGCGACGTCATGCCGGATCCGGGTACCCAGCCCGCCAGCTTCGACGACCTGAACATGGACTCGACGCTTCGGCCGATGGCCACCCAAGCCGTGTTCCGGCCGCACTTCGACGACGACGCCGACGACGATTCCGTGCACACCGGTGACACCGAGCCGCAGGACACCACCATGACGTGGACGCGGGCGTTGTCGCGGACCCGGCGTCTCGGCGGTGGGCTGGTCGAGATTCCACGGGTGCCCGCGCGGGATCCGTTGACCGCGTTGATGTCCGATCCGGTGGTGGCCGAGTCGAAGCGGTTCTGCTGGAACTGCGGCCGGCCCGTGGGACGTTCGACCGGTGGGCAGAAGGCACCGTCGGAGGGTTGGTGCCCGCACTGCGGTTCGGCGTACTCGTTTCTGCCCCAGTTGTCGGTCGGCGACATCGTCGCCGACCAGTACGAGATCAAGGGCTGCATCGCCCACGGTGGGCTCGGATGGGTGTATCTGGCGTTCGACAAGAACGTCAACGACCGACCGGTGGTGCTGAAGGGCCTGGTGCATTCCGGCGATGCGGAGGCCCAGGCCATCGCGATGGCCGAACGCCAGTTCCTCGCCGAGGTCACCCATCCCGGCATCGTGAAGATCTACAACTTCGTCGAGCACGACGACAAGCACGGCAATCCGGTCGGCTACATCGTGATGGAGTACGTCGGCGGCACGTCGCTCAAGCAGGCGATCCAGCAGTCACGCGGGCAACGCAGCCGACTGCCGGTCGCCGAGGCCATCGGCTTCATGCTCGAGATCCTGCCCGCGCTGGGCTATCTGCACTCGCTGGGGCTGGTGTACAACGACCTCAAGCCCGAGAACCTGATGGTCACCGAGGATCAGCTCAAGCTGATCGACCTGGGCGCGGTGTCGCGGATCAACTCGTTCGGATATCTGTACGGCACACCGGGGTACCAGGCTCCCGAGATCGTGCGCACCGGCCCGACCGTGGCCACCGACATCTACACGGTGGGCCGCACGCTGGCCGCGTTGACGCTGCGGCTGCGCACCCGCAAGGGCCGTTACGTCGACGGCCTGCCCGAGGACGACCCGGTCCTGACCGAGTACGACTCGTTCGGACGGCTGCTGCGCCGGGCCATCGACCCGGACCCGCGGCGGCGTTTCCAGTCCGCCGACGAGATGTCGAGCCAGCTGATGGGTGTGCTGCGGGAGGTCGTGGCCAAGGACACCGGTGTCCCGCGTCCCGGCCTGTCGACGGTGTTCAGCCCGTCCCGGTCGACGTTCGGTGTGGATCTGCTTGTCGCCCATACCGATGTCTATCTCGACGGGCAGGTGCACTCGGAGAAGCTCACCGCCGCCGAGATCGTGCGGGCCCTGCCGGTGCCGCTGGTCGACCCGACCGACGTCGGCGCGGCGGTGTTGTCGGCCACGGTGCTCAGTCAGCCGGTCCAGACCCTGGATTCGTTGCGCGCGGCGCGCCACGGCGCGCTGGACTCCGAGGGGGTGGATCTCAGCGCGTCGGTGGAGCTGCCGCTGATGGAGGTGCGGGCGCTGCTCGACCTCGGCGACGTGGCCAAGGCCACCCGCAAGCTCGACGATCTCGCCCAACGGGTCGGACGCCCGTGGCGGCTGGTCTGGTTCCGCGCCGTCTCGGAGCTGCTGACCGCCGATTATGACTCGGCCACAAGGCATTTCACCGAGGTGCTGGATATGTTGCCGGGCGAGCTGGCGCCGAAGTTGGCGCTGGCCGCGACCGCCGAACTGGCCGGGACCGCCGACGAACGCAAGTTCTACAACACGGTGTGGTCGACCGACAACGGGGTGATCTCCGCCGGATTCGGGCTCGCGCGGGCGCAGTCGGCGGCCGGCGAACGGGACGCGGCCGTGCGTACCCTCGACGAAGTACCGGCCACCTCAAGGCATTTCACCACCGCACGACTGACCAGCGCGGTGACGCTGCTGTCCGGGCGGTCCAGCAGCGAGATCACCGAACAGCACATCCGCGACGCGGCGCGGCGCGTGGAGGCGCTGCCCGACACCGAGCCGCGCGTGCTGCAGATCCGGGCGCTGGTGTTGGGTACCGCGATGGACTGGCTGGCCGACAACAACGCCAGCACCAACCACATCCTGGGCTTCCCGTTCACCGAGCACGGTCTGCAGCTGGGTGTCGAAGCTGCCCTGCGCAGCCTCGCGCGGGTGGCGCCGACCCAGGCCCACCGCTACGCGTTGGTGGACCTGGCCAACAGCGTGCGACCGGTCTCGACGTTCTGATACGGATTCCGTCGCCCCTGCCGCGCAAAGTACACGATTGTGCTTCACCGTCGACCGGCACGGCTGTAAGTATTTGCCAAGATTGCAGGTGAGAGCACGGTTTTCGAGGCGGGAACAACCGTATGGTCAAGCCACTGAATCCGTAGTAAGGTGTGTCCACTGGTTGACCCCCAGCCAGTTTCGGTGACGTCATCGGCGACAGCCGCGCAGCGACTGTCGTGGCGGCTTTGAGAATCTAGGGCCCGATCCCCTGACGGCACCCACAGTGCGAATCGGATGCGAATCCAGAACGTTTCGTCTGAGGGAGGCCACCGTGTCCTTGTCTGAATATCGTCCCGCTCCCAGCACACAGCGGGTGTTTCGACCGGACCCCACGTCCTTCGCGTTGCGCGAGGAACACCACCGGGCGACCTTCTCGGCCACCGAGGTCCCGCCGTCCACCGTCCTGGTGACCGTGCACGGGGATATCGACGCAACCAACGCCACCGCCCTGGCCCGCTACGTCGAAAAGCGACTGGGTGCCGCGCGCAGGCTGACACTGGACCTGCAGACCGTCGAGTTCTTCGGCGGCTCCGGATTTGCTGCCCTGACCAACATCGACGTCGCCTGCGAACACGCCGGAGTGCGCTGGACCCTGCTGGCCGGCTCCGAGGTGTACCGGCTGCTGCGAATCTGCGACCCGGACCACGAGCTACCCGTCGCCGCTCCCGCCGCCAAGTACTTCCGCACACGCCCGCGCAATCGCCAGCTCCTCGTCGGTGGGGATCACTAGGACCGTCGTCGGCGCCCCGTCCGGGGAAATCCGTCGCGCCCCCGACGCCGGGCTGGCGTTGAGATGTTCGTCGACCTCGATGCCGAACACCCCCAGCCCCGACAGCGCGTCCCGACGGACCGCAGCGTCGTTCTCCCCCACACCCGCGGTGAAGGTGATGACGTCGGCACCGCCGAGCACCGCCAGATACGCCCCGACGTACTTGCGCAACCGGTGGATGTAGACGTCGTAGGCCAGCTGCGCGGCAGCGTCGCTGGCTTCCATCCGTCGGTGCAGCACGCGGAAGTCGATCTCACCGCCGAGACCCCGGACACCCGACCGGCGGTTGAGCATCGACTCGATGTCGTCGACGCTCATGCCCGCGCTGCGGTGCAGATAGGTCAGCACCCCGGGATCGATGTCGCCGGAACGGGTTCCCATCACCAGACCCTCCATCGGGGTCAGACCCATCGACGTGTCGACCGGTCGGCCACCGACGATCGCCGACGCGGAGGCGCCGTTGCCCAGGTGGAGCACGATCTGCCGCAGCGCCGCCAATGGCCGGTCCAGGAACACGGCGGCCTGTTCGCTGACGTACTGATGCGAGGTGCCGTGGAAGCCGTACCGCCGGATGCGGTGCCGGTCGGCGACGTCTCGGTCGATCGCGTACGTCGCGGCCGCCGGGGGAAGGTCGTGGAAGAACGCGGTGTCGAACACCGCGACGTGCGGCACGTCGGGCAGCGCTTTGCGCGCCACCTCGATACCCAGGATGGCCGGCGGATTGTGCAGCGGGGCAAGCGGAGACAGTTCCCGCAGCCGGTCCAGCAGAGCGTCGTCGACCACCGTCGGGCGGTACAGATCCGGGCCGCCGTGCACGACACGGTGCCCGACCGCCATCAGGTTCTGGTCGGCCAGGCGGATGCCGGCCTCCTCGAACAGGCTGGTCACCGTCCGCAGCGCAGCCTCGTGGTCGGCCACCCGGTCGCCTCGCTCGAGATCGATGGTGCCGGCCGTCAGCGCCGCGGCCGAAGAGTCCTCACCGATGCGCTCGACGATGCCCTCGGCGCGGGACCGGCCCGCATCCGGTTCCAGCAGTTCGAACTTGACCGAGGACGACCCGGAGTTGATGACCAGTACGCTGCCACCCACCGCGCTCACCCCTGGGCCTGAATCGCGGTGATCGCGACCGTGTTGACGATGTCCTCGACCAGCGCGCCGCGGGACAGGTCGTTGACCGGCTTGTTGAGTCCCTGCAGCACCGGGCCGATGGCGATGGCGCCGGCGCTGCGCTGCACCGCCTTGTAGGTGTTGTTGCCGGTGTTGAGGTCGGGGAAGATCAGCACGGTGGCGTGTCCGGCCACCTTGGAGTCCGGCATCTTGGAAGCCGCCACGGACGGCTCCACCGCGGCGTCGTATTGGATGGGCCCCTCCACCAGCAGCTCGGGATCTCGTTGACGCACGAGTTCGGTTGCCTTGCGGACCTTCTCGACGTCGGCACCGGTCCCGGAGTCCCCGGTCGAGTAGGACAGCATGGCCACCCGCGGCTCGATCCCGAACCGGGCGGCGGTGCGTGCCGAGGACAGCGCGATGTCGGCGAGCTGCTCGGCTGTCGGATCGGGCACGATCGCGCAGTCCCCGTAGGCAAGCACCTCGTGGGCCAGGCACATCAGGAAGATGCTCGACACCGTCGACACCTCGGGCTGGGTCTTGATGATCTCGAACGCCGGCCGCACCGTGTGGGCGGTGGTGTGGCGGGCACCGGAGACCATCCCGTCGACCATGTCGTTGTAGACGAGCATGGTGCCGAAGTACGAGACATCGTGGATGATCTCGCGGGCTTCGTCGACGGTGACGCCTTTGTGTTTGCGCAACTCGGCGTACTGCTCGGCGAACTGGTCGCACAGCTCGCTGCGTCGGGGGTCGAGCACGGTGGCCGCCGACAGATCCAGTCCGAGTTCGGCTGCCCGCGCGCGGACTTCGGCCTCCGCACCCAGGATGGTCAGCTCGGCCACGCCGCGGCGCAGCAACCGTCCCGCCGCGGTCAGGATGCGGTCGTCGTCGCCCTCCGGCAGCACGATGTGCTTGCGGTCGGCGCGCGCCTGATCGATGAGCTGGTAGGTGAACATCTGCGGGGTGACCACCGACGGGATCGGAATGGTCAACTGCGCCAACAGTTCTGCGGTGTCGACATGGTTCTCCATCAACGCGATCGCGACGTCGACCTTGCGGTGCGATCCGGAGGTGACCCGGCCGCGGGTGGCCGCGACCCGGCTGGCGGTCTCGAAGGTGCCGAACCTCGTCTCGATCACCGGCACGTTGAGGCCCAACCCGTTCACCAGCGACTCGATGGCCGGATGCATCTGCAGGCCACCGTTGAGGATCACACACGACAGCGACGGAAAGCCCGCTGCGGCATGGGCGCTGAGCACCGCCAGCACCACATCGGAGCGGTCACCCGGAGTGATGACCGCGACACCTTCGGTCAGCCGCTCCAGGACGTGTTCGGCGGTCATTCCGGCCACCAGCACGTCGAGGGCCTCACGTGACATCAGCGCGTCGTCACCGCGCACCCGGGTACCTTCGACCGCGGCTTGCAGTTCGGCCACCGACGGCGCCACCAACAGGGGTTCCTCGGGCAGGACGTAGGTCCGCGGCGTGCAGTCCCGCACCGCCTCCACCAGCGCGTCGAACCGGTCGGGATCGCAGCGGTTGACCACCACGGCGGCGGTGTGCGCGTGCTGGGCGGCGATCTCGTCGACACAGACCTCGACGGCGGCGAGCACCTGTTCGGGTGTGCGTCCCTTGCCCTTCACCGCGAGGACCACCGGGGCGCCGAGGTTGGCCGCGATCCGCGCGTTGGTCGACAACTCGCTCGGGGTGGCGATGTCGGTGTAGTCGCTGCCGACGATCAGTACGGCGTCACACCGGTCGGCGACGTCGTGGTAGCGGTCCACGATCTCGCCGAGCGCCGCGTCACGGTCGTCGTGCAGCTGCTGGTAGCCGACCCCGACACAGTCCTCGTAGGACAGACCGGCGGTGGTGTGTCCGAGCAGCAGTTCGAGGATGTAGTCGCGTTCCTCCCCGAGCCGGGTGATCGGCCGGAACACCCCGACCCGCGCGACCGTGGCCGCCAGCCGGTGCAGGATGCCCAGGGCGATGGTGGACTTCCCAGTGTCGCCCTCGGGGGAGGCGATGTAGATCGCAGTGGTCCCCGACTTGGCGTTCGACGTGTCGGTCGGCGCTGCGGTCACACGGGACAGCGTACTTATCGACCGCTGCCGGTGATGTCCACCGGCACACGCACGGTGGCCAGCAGCGCGCGGTGATCGGCTCCCGGTACGTCCACCGCACGGGTGCTCGACGCGGTGGCGTTGCGCACCAGGATGTGGTCGATGCCGATGAGCGGCGGGATCTTTCCCCGGCCCGGATAGGTGCGGGCGGTCCCGCCGCCGGCCTGCAGCGACACATCCTCGTAGCCCTCGTTCAGCAACGCCCGGAACGGCGCCATGTCGGCGGTGGAGTTGAAGTCTCCGGCCACGATCACCGCCCCGGCGCCCGCGCGGTCGGCCATGTCGCGCAATGTCTCCGGGAACGCCTCGATGTCGTTCTTCCAGTGCCAGATCGGTTGCGGCCACGGCGCGGCGAGATGCACCGAGAGCACGGTGGTGTCCACCGCCACGCCCGGGATCCTGATCCGGGTGCCGAGCATCGGTAGGGAGTACCCGTCGATGCGACCGGAGTGCACGATCGGGTGTCGGCTCCAGATGCCGATCCCCGAGGCCACCGGCGCCGGCAGGATCACGCGATACGGGAAGGTGGCGTCGATACCGGCCGCCGACAGGCCGTCGGCGGCCTCCTGCGTCATCTCCTGCACGGCCACGACGTCGGCCGATGCGTTCGCCTCGGCCACGAAGGCTTCCGAATCAGCCTGCCCCATACCGAGATTGGCGGTCAGAACCCGCACATCGACGGCCGGGACGTCTGGATCGGGCGGGCCCAGGTAGCGCGGGACGTACACCCACAGGGTCGCCAGCGTCACGACGACGGCGACCAGCGTCATCACCCACCGTCGGCTGATGGCCAGCGTCAGCATCGCCACCGGCGCGGCCACCGACGAAAACGGTGCGGCGACCGCGACGATCATCGTGGCGTGCCCGGTGATCGGCAGGTGGCGGGCAGCCAGCGCCACCACCGCGACGGCGAGGGCTGCGATCCCGAGCACCGTCGCGAGAATTCGTGTCATCTCCCGCGGAAACGTCAGCCGAGGCGCCGCAGCCTCGGCTCGAGGTCGCGCTGGAACAGCTCCAGGAAGCGGCGCTGATCGTGACCCGGCGCGTGGAAGACCAGGTGGTTGAGCCCCCAGTCGACGTAATCCTTGACCTTCTCGACGGCCTCGTCGGGGTCCGACGCCACGATCCAGCGTTTGGCGACCTGTTCGATCGGCAGCGCGTCGGCGGCCTTCTCCATCTCGATCGGGTCGTCGATGCTGTGCTTCTGCTCGGCGGTCAGCGACAGCGGCGCCCAGAAGCGGGTGTTCTCCAGCGCGAGGTCGGGGTCGGTGTCGTAGGAGATCTTGATCTCGATCATCCGGTCGATGTCCTCGACGTTGCGGTCGGCCTTCTCGGCGCCTTCCTTCACCGCGGGGATGAGTTTGTCCTTGTAGAGCTCCTCGCCCTTGCCGGACGTGCAGATGAACCCGTCGCCGGCGCGGCCGGCGTACTTGGCCACCACCGGCCCGCCCGCGGCGATGTAGACCGGCACGCCACCCTCGGGGACGTCGTAGATCGACGCGCCCTTGAGCCGGTAGTACTCGCCGTCGAAGTCGACCCGGTCGCCGAGCCACAGTTCCCGCATGAGCTTGACCGATTCGCGCAGCCGCGCGAAGCGCTCCTTGAACTCGGGCCACTCGCCCTCGTAGCCGGTGGCGATCTCGTTGAGCGCCTCACCGGTGCCCACCCCGAGGAAGATGCGGCCGGGGTACAGGCACGCCATGGTCGCGAACGCCTGCGCGATGACGGCCGGGTTGTAGCGGAACGTCGGGGTCAGCACCGACGTGCCCAACGTGAGGTTTTTGGTGCGCTCCCCGACCGCGGTGATCCAGGCCAGCGAGAACGGTGCATGCCCGCCTTCGTGCCGCCACGGCTGGAAGTGGTCGCTGACCGTCGCGCTGTCCATGCCGTGCTCTTCGGCGGCGACAGCCAGTTCGACGAGTTCGCGCGGCGCGAACTGCTCCGCCGACGCCTTGTAGCCCAGTTTCAGTTCAGCCATGACTATGTTTCTACACTCGCCGGATGGCACCGGGCCTGACAGCCGTCACCGATCGCGTCCACTTCGTCGAGACCGACCTGGTGAACTGGACGCTGGTCGCCGACGATTCCGGCGTCCTGATGATCGACGCCGGCTTCCCCGGCAGCCGCGCCGATGTGCTGGATTCGCTGGGCCGGCTCGGGTTCGGACCCGCCGACGTGCGCGCGATCCTGCTCACCCACGCCCACGTGGACCATCTCGGCACCGCGATCTGGTTCGCCGAGACCCACAGGGTGCCGGTGTACTGCCACGCCGCCGAGGTCGGGCACAGCCGACGCGACTATCTCGAGCAGGCGGCACCGCTGCAGATCGCGGCGCACGCCTGGCAGCCGCGCTGGCTGAAGTGGTCAATGGCGATCATGCGCAAGGGCGCGCTGACCCACGGCGGCGTCCCGACCGCGCAGGCGCTGACTCCGCAGGTGGCGGCGGCCCTGCCGGGCGCGCCGGTGGCCGTCCCGACACCCGGACACACCGGCGGGCATTGTTCGTATCTGGTCGACGGGGTGCTGGTCAGTGGTGACGCACTGGTCACCGACCATCCGGTGGCGGCGCGGCCCGGCCCGCAGCTGCTGCCCTCGGTGTTCAACCACGACGAGCCGGCGTGCCTGCAGAGCCTGCAGACGCTGGCGGCGCTCGAGTCGGAGGTCCTGCTGCCCGGGCACGGCCCGCTGTGGCGCGGACCGGTGCGCGACGCGGTGACCGCGGCTCAGGCCAGAGTGTCGTAGCCCAGCAGGAACAGCGCGGTCAGGCACAGGCCGGACGCGATCACGATCGCGGGCATCAGGATCATGATGTCGAGTTCGTCGTCGTCGAGCACGTCGTCGTCGAAGCGGCCGAAGAACACGCGGGCGATCCCGGTGCGGCGGAACACGTGGACCAGACCGCGCACCGCCCGGCTGTCCCGGTACCGGCCGACGAGCACCCGCGACAGCCCGCCGATCACGAATATCAGCGCGGCAGCCCCCAGTAAGAGGACTCCGACTCGCGCCTCGGACACCGTGTCAGCCTATCGACGTCACGGGAGCTCTTTGAGGAATGCGACCGGGTAGTTCTCCTCGCCGGCGGCGGGCAGCGGCTGCGCCAGACGGGTGTAATTCAGGGACTCGTAGAGCGCTACCGCCTCGGGTTGGCGATCGCCGGTCGTCAGGTAGACGCACCGATACCCGGCGTCGGCGATGTCGGCCTCCAGCCGGGACACCAACGCCCGGGCCAGCCCGCGCCGGCGATACCGGCCGTCGGTCCAGATCCGTTTCAGCTCTGCGGTGGTGGCGTCGAACCGGCGGAACGCACCGCCGGTCACGGGTTGCCCGTCGAGCAGGCCGATCAGCAGGGCGCCGTCGGGCGGCTCGAACTCGCTGGGCGGGTAGCTGCGCAGCCACGCATGCACGCGCTCGCGGCGGCCGCCGTAGCGGTCGGCGTATTCGATCGCGAGCTCGTCGATCAGCGGCGCGGCGCGGGGGTCGTCCTGGTGGACCGCCACGAAGTGCAGTTCGTTCGGGAACGGGTGCATCCGCTCCAGTGTCACCCGCCCGCTCCGGGCTTCAGCTAAAAGGGCGGCGGATCGGCACCGAAGCGCATTCGATTTCGGTTGCGCTCCCATTCGATTCGGTACGCGCGCTCGGCCGCGCGGCTGCGACGTCGCAGCGGCATGGCAAGAGTGCGGCGGTCCGCATCAGCAGGAGGGTCACCGCGGAGTACGACCGTTCCCGTGGGTACGGCGAGTTGCGGGAAGAGCAGTGCGCCAAAAGGTTTCGAGACATGGCGCCGACCGGTCGGCGAGATGAATTCCATCGTCCCGTCCGGCAATTGCCTTTCCCGCCACCAGCCGCTGCCCGAAAAGAACGTCTTCACCAGATGATGCCGACGGCAATACAGCTTGCAGTTGGAGGGATGGGTCGGCCCAAACGGATAAGGAATCGTGTGGTCGATGTCGCACCGCGCGGCAGGCGCTCCGCACCCTGGCCACCGGCACGTCATGTCGCGGAACCGCACGAACGCCGCCAGTGCGGCCGACGGCCGGTATTGCGGCTCCTCCCCCAGGCTCTCGGGGTTCGGAAGCTTGCGCACCCGCGCCGTCTTCGCCAGGGCAGCGACGTTCGCAGCGGGCACCGCGCCGACGCCAGGCTGGAACCCGGGCTTGTCGCTGACCCCGTCGACCGTGGCCTGCTCGGCAAGGACGTAGACGACGGTCTGAGACGAGGCCGGTCCCGGGCTCGCCCCTGCCGGGCAATCCTCCGAACCACACAGGCACGGCAGCACCGACACGCCCTCGGTCAGCGCATCGACGGCGTCGGCCCGACGCTGGACTCTCGTGCGGGGATCATCCCTGCAGACGGTGTCGGCGATCTGGTCGAGTTTCTTGTCGAAGGCGAGACCTTGCGGCCCGCGGACTGCCCCCTCGATATACGCCATGCCATCGCGGCCGGGGTTGACGTCGATGTAGCGGTCATCGTCGCTTTGGCGGCCGCGCCGGACCGCTTCCGGGTCGAGATTGGAAACCAGCCAGTCGATCGCCTCAGAGGTCTTGTCCCGGGACAGCGCGTTCCAGGTCGGGGCCTTCGCCGCGAGTTTCTCGTCGAGGAGGGCCAGCACGTGGGGGTCTTCCACGAGACCGGTGCGGTGATCGATCTGGGTGACGACGCGGTAATCCACGTCGCCGTTCCACACCACTTCGGCGAGTTTCGGGAACGCTTCGAGGAGCCGTAACCCGTAGCCCATCTGCGAGGATGCGCGTCCGCGGCTGACACCCAACTCGGCACCGACCTCGGCGGCCACCAGGTCCCAGTTGTCGATGCACCACTGGTTCGTATCTTCGGCGCCCGACTGCGCGATGCGACGCTGGGTCAACCGACCGGCCGCGACCAGCCGACGTCCGACACTCCTGCGCTCGTGACGCAGAGCATCGGACATCTCGGTGAGCAGCGCACCGTCATCGAGATTTGCCAGGGTGTCGAACATGCGTTCGATACTAGAGGCCGGCGCCGACAATCTCGTGGCACGGCCCCTTCCCCGACAAAACTTGACACGTGTAAATTCGGCGGCATGGACAACATCCGCGGCAAGACCATCGCCATCACCGGGGCGGCGCGGGGCATCGGCTATGCGACCGCTGAGCACCTGATCAAACGCGGCGCGCGGGTCGTCATCGGCGACCGCGACGTCGCGCTGCAGGAGTCCTCGGTGGCCAAGCTCGGTAACCTCGGGCCGGTGTCGGGCTACCCGCTCGACGTCACCGACCGCGAGTCCTTCGCGACCTTCCTGGACAAGGCCCGCACCGACGGCGGCGGGCACATCGACGTGCTGATCAACAACGCCGGTGTGATGCCGATCGGGCCGTTCCTGGAGCAGTCCGAGCAGTCGATCCGTTCGTCGATCGAGGTCAACCTCTACGGCGTGATCACCGGATGCCAGCTGGCCCTGCCCGACATGATCGCGCGGCGACGCGGGCACATCATCAACATCGCGTCCCTGTCGGGCCTGATCCCGGTTCCGGGTCAGGTGACCTACGTCGGCACGAAGTTCGGTGTGGTCGGGCTGTCGGCCGCTCTGGCCGACGAGGTCGCCGTCCACGGTGTGCACGTGTCGGTGGTCATGCCGCCGTTCACCCGGACCGAGCTGATCTCGGGCACCAAGGACCCCTCGGCGGTCAAGCCGGTCGAGCCGGAGGCGATCGCGGCGGCAGTTGCCAAGACCCTCGACAAACCCAAGACGCATGTGTCGGTGCCGCCGGCGCTGCGCTTCACCGCCCAGGCCGCGCAGATGCTCGGCCCGCGTGGCCGGCGCTGGCTGAACAAGAAGCTGGGCCTGGACACGGTGTTCCTGGACTTCGACAAGAACCAGCGGCAGGCCTACGAGCAGCGGGCGCAGTCCGCGCTCGGGGTCGTCGAGGACAAGAACTAGGAGAACACCGGCAGGGGCGCACCCAGCCGGTAGGCCTCGATGGCGTCGAGGTGCTCGAAGAGCTCCTCGAGGTTGAACTGGTAGTCGTCGGCCGTGCCGACGAAGACGACGTGCGCGATCTCGCCGCCGTCGTCAGCAGTCAACAGGATCACCGTGACGTTGACGGTCTCGTCCTCGTCGGCGACCTCGGCCTCCGACGGCGGCCAGTACCACGCCACACCGGTGTCGTCTTGGTCGTCGAGCGAGAACTCCCACCCGCGTTCGGTCAGTCGCGCGTCGAAATCCTCGAGCTCCGAGGCGATCTGGAGTTCCTCGGCGACATGGTCGGGAAGCCACGTCTGCTCCCGGGCGGCCAGCCGCTTCCTGCGGCGGGCCTTCTTCTGCTCCGCGGTTCTCCTGTTCTTTCCGCGTCCCACTTATCCCAGCGCCCGGTCCAGGTCGGCGATCAGATCCTCGACACCCTCCAGGCCCACGGAGATCCGGACGACGCCGTCGCCCAGGCCGATCGACGCGCGCCCCTCCGGCCCCATCGCCCGGTGGGTCGTGGTGGCCGGATGTGTGATCAACGTCTTCGAGTCGCCGAGGTTGTTGGAGATGTCCACGAGCCGCAGCTTGTCGAGCACCTCGAAGGCCCGGTCTTTCGTGCCGCCGGTCAACTCGAACGTGATCACGGTGCCGCCGCCGGTCATCTGGCGCTTGGCCAGGTCGTACTGCGGATGCGACTCCAGGAACGGGTAGCGCACCCAGCTGACCGCCGGGTGCTGCTCGAGGAACTCGGCGATGCGTAGAGCCGACGAATTCTGGTGTGTCACACGCAGAGCCATCGTCTCCAGACCCTTGAGCAGGGTCCACGCGTTGAACGGGCTCAGCGCGGGCCCGGTGTGGCGCATCAGTTTCTGCACCGGCTCGTCGATGTACTCCTTGCTGCCCAGGATCGCCCCGCCGAGCACGCGGCCCTGACCGTCGATGTGCTTGGTCCCCGAGTACACGACGGCGTCGACGCCCAGCGGGAAGCCCTGCTGCAGGATCGGGGTGGCGAAGACGTTGTCCAGCACCACCTTTGCGCCAGCGGCATGGGCCATTTCCGAGACCGCGGCGATGTCGACCAATTGCTGCATCGGGTTCGACGGGGTCTCGAAGAACACCGCCTGGGTGGGCACCGAGAGGGCCTGCTCCCACTGGTCGAGGTCGTCGCCGTCGACGAACACCGTCTCCACGCCCCAACGGGGCAGGATCTCGTTACAGACGACGAAGCAGGAACCGAACAGGCTGCGCGCGGCCACAAGTCGGTCGCCGGCGGCCAGCAGCGCACCGAGGGCGGTGAACACCGCCGACATGCCGGTGGCGGTGGCGAAACAGGCCGGTGCGCCCTCGATCAGGCGCAGTCGCTCCTCGAACATCGCCACCGTCGGGTTGCCGTAGCGCGAGTACACGAACCGGTCCACCTCGCCGGTGAACGCCTGCTCGGCCGCACTCGCGCTCTCGTAGACGTAGCCGGAGGTGAGATACATGGCCTCGGCGGTCTCTTCGAAACCTGAGCGCAGCAGACCGCCGCGGACCCCGATGGTCTCCTGACTGACGCCGTCGGGCAGCGGTTGCGGCGTCCGGATGCTCATGACTGCTTCCAGGGGAGGCCGACGGCCTTCCACCCGACGGTGCCGCGATGGCGTTGCTCGTCGAGGTCGCCCTCGAAGCCGTCGAGCACGTTGTAGGACGGTCCGATACCGGCGGCGGTGGCCGCTTCGGCGGCCCCGATGGAGCGGTTGCCGGAGCGGCACAGGAACACCACCGGCCGTTCGCCCGGGGCGATGCCCGCGGCCTTGAGGTCGTCGACGAATCCGTCGTTGCGGGTGCCGTCGGTGCGGTTCCACTCGATGAACACCACGTCGCGCTGCAGGGACGTCAGATCCGGCACCCCGACGAAGCGCCATTCCGCGTCGGTGCGCACGTCAACCAGCGCGGCATCGGCATTCTCGCTCAGCAGCTTCCATGCCTCTTCCGGCGTGATGTCTCCGGCATAACTCACGGTCAGGAGTGTCGCACAGCTAGCTCGGGCCGGTCGAACAGACCTTCCAGGCGCCGTCCTCGCGCACGAAGCTCATCGGTACCTTCTCCTCGGCCTCGGGGTCACCCTCGAAGGAGTAGGTGACCTCGGAGGTGGCGCGGTCGCCGGCGATGCTGACCGCACCCATGTCCTCCAGCACGCGGTTGCCGCGCTCGGCCTCCGATTTGTCTTGCCGCTCAACGAATTCGGCCTCGGTACCGTGCCGGGCCACACACGTGTAACCGCGGTAGGCGGCGTAGTCGCGGCGCTGCAGCGCGTCGTTCTGGCCCACCGCCGCGCGCGCGACCTGCTGCTCGTCGCTGAGTCCCGGTCCCGGACCGGAGAAGACGCTGAACAGCCACATTGCGATCAGGACGGCCACAATGATCGCCAGCGCGCCCAGAATCGGTCCGACACTGCCGCCGGTGTCGTCGTCCTCGGTCACCGAAGCCCTCGCAGAGCGGCCGCGATGCGCCGCACCCGGTCGCGAGCGACGATGACGTCGGGCGCGGTGGCAGCGGCCAGCGACCGCCAGGGACGCCCGGAGGACTGGTCGGATCCGTCGAGCAGCCGGACGTCGCTTTCGGCGACCACGAGGGCCTCGGCCAGGACCTGCCGGCGACGCGCCGCATCGGTGGTCGCGGCGGGCTCGGCGCTGCGGTAGGACACCTCGACAGCGCCCGGCGAGATCATGATCGTGTCGACGGGCAGGCCGAGGATGGCCCGGGCATGCAGCTCGAACTGGGTGAGCCGCTGGGACCGTGACGTCACCATCCCGGTGTCGTGCGGACGTGGGCGGACGTCGGCGAAGTACACCTCGTCGCCGCGCACCAGCAGTTCGACGGCGAACACGCCGCGACCGCCCAGTGAGTTGACGATGCGGGCCGCGATCGACTTCGCGGCGTCGAGTGCCGCGGCGGACAGCTGCTGGGGCTGCCACGCCTCGACGGAGGTGCCGTCGAGTTCCTGGTGGCCGATGGGCTCGCAGAACGACACACCCGGCCCGGCGGGGCCGGTGGTGCGCACGGTCAGCAGGGTCACCTCGACGTCCACGTCGACGACGGATTCGGCCATCACGCGGTGCATGCTCAACCGGCCGCCGGCCACGGCGCGCCGCCAGGCCGGCTCGATGTCCTCGGGCCGCAGCAGGACCGACTGTCCTTCCCCGGGGGCGGCTGCGACGGGCTTGACCACCAACGGGAATCCGGCGTGCGCCGCGATCGCGGACAGCTCGTCGACCGAACCGGCGAACCAGAACGGCGCGGTGGGCAGGCCGAGTTCGTCGGCGGCCAGCCGCCGCAGCCCTTCACCGTCGAGTGCCAACCGCGCGCTGCGCGGCGTCGGGACCACCTCCACCTCGCCGCGCTCGGCGACGGCGATCAACGCGTCGGCGGCCACCGCACCGGTGTCGGCCACCACGATGTCCGGTTTCTCCGCCTCGATTAGCGCGGTCAGCGCCGCGGCGTCGGTCAACGTGAGCACCGCGGACCGGTCGGCCACGGTGTGGGCGGGTGCGCCGGGATACTCGTCGACGGCCAGGACCCGGGCACCGAGCCGCTGGAACGCCAACGTCAGCTCGCGGCTGCGTTCACCGGCGCCCAGCAGCATCACCGACGCCACGCCGGCATCGGCCACGTGTTCGGCGTCCGTGGCGCCGTCCGTCGTGTCACTCATCGACGATCCAGCCTGCCAGACCCGGCCGAACCGTGCGGGACGCCGGGCTCGGGAACGTCTTCGATGTCGGCCCGGAACCGCTGCATCGCGTCGATGAGCGCGTCGAACACGCGGTGCGCGGCCTGCAGATCGTCATCAGAGACCTCCGCCAGGGCCACCGAGGTGTGCTCGGCGAGCGGGGTGAAGAACTCCCGGGCGACGGCGGCGCCGTGGCCGGCCACCCGCAGCAGCACCTTGCGGCGGTCGGCGGGGTCGGACCCGCGGACGATGTGGCCGGACGCGATCATCCGCTCCACGAAATACGTGATGGCCGCGCCGGAGACACCCATGCGCCGGCTCAGTTCGCCCGCGGTCAACGGCTCCCCGGCGGTCTCGGCGACCAGCACGTGGAGCATGGCGCGAAAGTCGTTGGCGGTCAGCGAATGCAGGGCGGCGAAGTCGTGGGCGATCTGATCGGAGGCCAGTGTCAGCGCGCGGACGTCCGCACCGATGAGCGCTTCGAGGTCCTTCCGCCGGCCGTCCACGCCCCAACCCTATCGAACTTCAATTGCTTAATCATTAATTATCTGAAATATTGGGGTGCATGTCGCGTCGCTTGTCGTGGGTCATCGCCCTGGCCATCACCCTCGTCTCCGGAGCCCTGATGGGCCTGCTCGGTGGCGGCGATTCCGCGCAGCAGTCCCCGGTGGCCGTGCCGGCCGGCGCCGAGTCCGCCCGCGCGGACGCGGCACGGGCGGCGTTTCCGGGCGGGGACCGGGTACCCGCAATCCTGGTTGTCACACGCGCCGACAGATCACGGCTCACACCGGACGACCGGACCGCCGTGGACGCGGCCCGCGAGCGCATGTTCGCCGTCGCCGAAGCACCGCCCGCCGGACCGCCGCCGGTGATCTCCGAGGACGGCGCCGCCGCGGTGGTGACCGTGCCGCTGACCACCGAGCTGTCCGGCTTCGCGCTGACCGACAAGGTCGACGAGCTGCGCGCGGCCGCCGACGACGGACTTCCCGGGCAGCTGCGGGCCGAGGTGACCGGCGGGCCCGCGTTCGGCGCCGACATCGCCAACTCGTTCTCCGGCGCCAACTTCACGTTGCTGGCCGTCACGGCCGCCGTGGTCGCCCTGTTGCTGATCATCACCTACCGCTCGCCCGTGCTGTGGTTGGTCCCGCTGCTGGTGATCGCGTTCGCCGACCGGGTGGCCGCCGTCCTGGGAACCGCGATCGCCGACGCGTTCGGCATGACGCCCGACGGGTCGACGTCGGGCATCACCTCGGTGCTGGTGTTCGGTGCGGGCACCAACTACGCGCTGCTGCTGATCTCTCGGTACCGGGAGGAGCTGGGTCGTCGGGAGTCGCACCGGGAAGCGCTCGACACCGCGGTACGCCGCGCCGGGCCGGCGATCATCGCCAGCAACGCGACCGTGGTGCTGGCGCTGCTGACGTTGTTGCTCGGTACGTCGCCGAGCACCCGCAGCCTCGGCGTGCAGGCGGCTTCTGGCGTGGTGGTCGCGGCCGTGTTCGTGCTGCTCGTCCTGCCGCCGCTGCTGGGCTTCTTCGGCCGGAAGTTGTTCTGGCCGTTGATCCCCCGGGTGGGAGCCAAGGCGCTGACCGACACGGGGGTGTGGCACCGCATCGCCTCCGCGGTGGCGCGCCGTCCCGCGGTGGTCTCGGCGGTGTCGATCGGGGCGCTCGCGCTGCTGTGCACCGGCATCTTCGGCACCCCGGTCGGGCTGTCGCAGACCGAGCAGTTCCGGGTGGAGGCCGAGTCCGTCGACGGGTACCAGCGCCTCGCCGAACACTTCCCCAGCGGCGTCACCGACCCGACCCGCGTCATCGCCTCGACCGAGCGTGGCGACGACGTGCAGCGCGCGATCGAGGAAACCCCGGGCGTGGTCTCGGCCGCTCCCGCCGGCACCGCACCCAACGGCCTGAGCCAGTGGTCGGTCGTGCTGTCGGCGGAACCGGCCTCCGACGAGGCGTTCGACACCATCGACGCGCTGCGCGACAACGTCCACGCCGCCGATGCCGAGGCCCTGGTCGGTGGCTCCGACGCGCAGGCACGCGACTCGGCGGCGGCCGCCGCGCGCGACCGCGCCGTGGTCATCCCGGCGATCCTGGTGGTGGTCCTGGCCGTGCTCTACGTGCTGCTGCGGTCGGCGCTGGCGCCGCTGATCCTGGTCGTCGTCACGGTGCTGAGCTCACTGGCAGCGCTGGGACTCGGGGGTTGGGCCAGCGTGCACGTGTTCGGCTTCCCCGCACTCGACGTCACCGCGCCACTGTTCGCGTTCCTGTTCCTGGTCGCCCTCGGCGTGGACTACACGATCTTCCTGGTCACCCGCGCCCGCGAGGAGACTCCGGACCACGGCAACCGGGAGGGGATCGTGCGGGCGGTGTCGGCCACCGGAGCGGTGATCACCAGCGCCGGCATCGTGTTGGCCTCGGTGTTCTGCGTGCTCGGGGTGCTGCCTCTGATCGTGCTGACCCAGATCGGCATCATCGTCGGCCTCGGCATCCTGCTCGACACGTTCGTCGTGCGCACGGTGATCATCCCGGCGTTGTTCACGCTGATCGGCCCCAAGATCTGGTGGCCTGCCCGACGCGAACCGTGATCCCCGTCAGCTAAGGTCTGGCATCGTTGAAGGTCACCTGGTGACCACGAATGCGCGGGGGATGACATGGATTCCGAGCACGGGATGAAGGTGGCCGCGGACCGTGACGTCTGCATTCAGGCCGGCAACTGCGTGATGGTCGCACCCGAGGTCTTCGACCAGGACGACGACGGCATCGTGGTGGTGCTCACCGAGGAGGTCACCGGCGAGTCCATCGAGCGCGCCCGCGACGCGATCAACCTGTGTCCGGCCAACGCGTTGCGCTTCGAGGACTGAACCCGGCTCACGCGGCCGGATCGGCCTCGGCGATCACGGTCCGGTTCCCGCCCGCACCCTTGGCCTGATACATCGCGTGGTCGGCGCGTTCCACGAGCAGCCGTACCGCCTCCCGCACGTCGTGGCCGTCGAGCTGCATCGTCGCGACACCGACGCTGATCGTCACCGGAACCGCGTGAAAGGCCCGATCAGCCAGCTCCTCGTGCAACAGCCGCGCCAGCTGATCCATGGTGGACGGGTCGGCGTCGGCGACGATGACGAACTCCTCGCCGCCGGTGCGGGCGGTCACCGACCGCACGCCCAGTCGCGTCACCGCATCGCGAGCCGCGTCGGCCACCGCCACCAGCACGCGGTCCCCGGCGTCGTGGCCGAAGGTGTCGTTGATCGCCTTGAACTTGTCGATGTCGATGGCCAGCACGCCGATCCGGCCGCTGCCGGTGGGGACCAGTTCGAGCACGTCGATGTCGAAGCCGCGCCGGTTGTACAGCCGCGTGAGCGGGTCGTGCAGCGCGTCGACCGCGCCCATGCGCAGCGCGAGCAGGTAGGACTGCACGATCACCTGCACGCCGATGACCGTCGGCAGCAGCACCAGCAGCCGCACGGTGGTGACCGTCGGTGACGCGGTGCCCTGCCACAGCGCCATCCCGTAGACGTAGGCGAAGGCCACCGCGGTGAACATCAGGTGCGCCAGCAGCGCGCGGGGGCCGTGGACGACCACGACGTAGATGCCGTTGGCGGCCAGCAGCGCCAGACCCGGCATCGCGGTGAATGCGTCGCCGCAGCACACGATCACCGCCACCACCGCGAAGTCGGCGTAGAGCGTGAACGCCGCCGACTGGTGCCGGGTGGGCCACGGACCGACGATCCACAACACCCCGAGCGCGGCCGAACTCAGCGCGATCGCGAGCACGATGAAACCGCCGCCGGGCGGCCCGCCCTCGAGCAGGCCACCGGCAAACGTCAGCGTCGCGGTGACGCCGTAGAGCAATGCGAACGAACCGATGAACACCTGGTGCACGCGCAGCAGACCGCGGGCGCGCAGATGCCTTGCAGTCCAGTCAAAGTCGAACGGCTGCCGCCACCAGAGGGAGAAGAACTCGCGGAAACCTTTCTCCATGGGGGGTCACGGCTGTCCCGGCAGGAGACGGATCATCAGACCGTTGGCCTCGGCGAGCAGACTGCCGTCGGGGTGACGCAGTTCGGCGTTGACGAAAGCCTTGCGGCCCTCGGCCTCCCGCACCCAGCTGCGCGCGGTGAGCGTGGTATCGATCGGGGTGACCTTGCGATAGTCGACGTGCAGGAACGCAGTCCGGCTGATCGGCCGCCCGGTGGCATGGATGACCATCCCGAACATCGAGTCGAACAGCAGCGGCAGCACCCCGCCGTGCACGGCCTTGTTGCCGCCCACCGAGAACCGGCTGAACTGTACTTCCAACTCGACGCCGTCGGCCTCGAACTTGGTGACCCGGTACGGGGGCATGAGCAGGCTGCCGGCACCCGGCAGCGTCGGCACCCGGTTGGCCGGCCCCTCGCCCTCGGCCGCCTCGTGCGGGCCGAGCAGCTCGACCAGTCCTTCCACGAGATCGGCGGCCTCATCCCAGGTGCCCGAGTCCGGATTGGCCGACACCGCAAGGTCCTGCGCGCGGCGCATCGCGGTGAGGAACCGTTCGAAACCCGGACCGGGATCGGCCCGTTCGTAGACGGGGAAACCGCCGTGGCGGTCGTAGTCGGGGTCGACCCGGCGGGGATCCAGGCCGTAGTCGCTGACGCTCACCGGGCCGCCAGGACATCTCGGCGCACGATGGTCTGGTCCCGGCCGGGACCGACACCGATGCACGAGATATACGCTCCCGCAAGTTCTTCCAGACGCAATACGTAGTCGCGCGCCTTGGCGGGCAGATCGTCGAACTCGCGGGCGCCGGAGATGTCCTCCCACCAGCCGGGCATCTCCTCGTAGATCGGCTCGGCGCGGGCGATGTCGGTCTGGGTCATCGGCATCTCGTCGGTGCGCTTGCCGTCGACGGTGTATCCGACACAGATCGGCACCGTCTGCAGGCTCGACAGCACGTCGAGCTTGGTCAGGAAGTAGTCGGTGATGCCGTTGACCCGCGTGGCGTAGCGCGCGATGACCGCGTCGAACCATCCGCAGCGGCGCGCCCGGCCGGTGGTGACACCGACCTCCCCGCCGGTCTTGGCGAGGTACTCGCCGTGCTCGTCGAACAGCTCCGTGGGGAACGGCCCCGACCCCACCCGGGTGGTGTAGGCCTTGAGGATGCCCAGCACGGTGGTGATCCGGGTCGGGCCGATGCCCGAGCCGACGGAGGCTCCGCCGGCGGTCGGGTTCGACGAGGTGACGAACGGATAGGTGCCGTGGTCGACGTCGAGCAGGGTGCCCTGCGAGCCTTCCAGCAGGACCGTCTCGCCACGCTCCAGTGCGGCGTTGAGCAGCAGTCGGGCGTCGGCGATGCGGTGCTTGAAACCCTCGGCCTGCTCGAGCAGGTTGTCGACCACCTCGGCCGGATCCAGCGCCTTGCGGTTGTAGACCTTGACCAGCACCTGGTTCTTGAACTCCAGGGCGCCCTCGATCTTCTCGGCCAGCACCTGGGGGTCCTGCACGTCGGCGACCCGGATGCCGATGCGGGCGACCTTGTCCTGGTAGCAGGGCCCGATGCCGCGGCCGGTGGTGCCGATCTTCTTGCTGCCGGCGTAGCGCTCCACGACCTTGTCGATCGCGACGTGGTACGGCATCAGCAGGTGCGCGTCGGCCGAGATGAGCAACCGGTCGGTGTCGACGTTGCGCTGCTCGAGGCCGTGCAGCTCGGTCAACAGCACGCCGGGGTCGACCACCACGCCGTTGCCGATCACGTTGGTCACGCCCGGGGTGAGGATGCCCGACGGGATCAGGTGCAGCGCGAAGTTCTCCCCCGTCGGGAGCACCACGGTGTGTCCGGCGTTGTTGCCGCCTTGATAGCGGACCACCCACTGGACGCGGCCACCGAGAAGATCAGTAGCTTTCCCTTTGCCCTCGTCACCCCACTGGGCGCCGATGAGGACGATTGCCGGCATGCGTCGTCTCCCGCTGTCTTCCGAGCATTCAGCCCTCGATAATGTGTGCAGCCGGTGAGCTACCTTATCTGATCCCGGCCCTGCCAAGGAGCGGCGTGGACTCCTATCCCCTCGCGGTGCGTTGCGGCGCGGACCGGCGGGTCCCGCGGGCGCTGCGTGATCTGCCCGTGCTGGACTCCGTCGACGACGTCACGAAGTGCCGGCGCGTCCTGGTCGTCGGCACCTACGCCGAGCTCGGCGCGGTGCTGCGCGTGCTGCTGCGCGCGGAGCGACTCGACGTGGAGGTGGCGCACGTGCGCCGCTGGTGGCACGCCCGACGCGCACGTCGGGCGCCCGCGGTGCGCACGCCGCTGATCCGCGACGAGAGCGCGGCCGTCCTGACCCGCGCCGCGTACTGGCTGCCTCCGCCCGACCAGGACACCATCGTCGGGGAGGGCATCGTCGACGACCATCGCCTGTTCGACGGGGACTGCGCCGCCGTGCGGGTCGAACCCACGGGCACGCTGCCCGGTTTGCGCGCAACGGTGTGGCACGGCCGCTGGCGGCCGAGACGATGGGTGGCCGGCCGCGCCGCCCAGCTGGGAACGACCGGCGCCCTGGTGGTGCGCGACGGCGAACCGGGTCCGCGGCCGGTGCGCCGCTCGACGTTCTACCGCCACATCCAGGGCTGGATGCGGGTGCCGACCACGCGGTTCGGCGCGTGACGGTGCCGCCGCTGCGCCGTGCGGTGCGGCCCAGCCCGGTCTTCTGGCTGCTGGTGGCGGTCACGATCGCCGGTGGTGTGCTGGCGTGGCTGTCGGCGCAGCGTGTGCAGCCGCTGGCCTATGCCGGCGTGTTCGTCCTGGTGCTCGGCGGCTGGCTGGTGTCGCTGTGCCTGCACGAGTTCGGGCACGCCTACAGCGCGTGGCGGTTCGGTGACCGCGATGTCGCTCTGCGCGGCTACCTGACGCTGAACCCGCGCAGGTACACCCATCCGCTGCTGTCGCTGGGGTTCCCGGTGTTGGTCATCGCGCTGGGTGGGATCGGGCTGCCCGGCGGGGCGGTGTACCTGCAGACCGCGTCGATGACCCGGCGCCAACAGACGGTGGTGAGCCTGGCCGGCCCCGCCATGAACGTGGTGCTGGGCCTCGTGCTGCTCGTGGCGGTGCGGGTGTGGTTCGACCCGGCTCACGCGGTGTTCTGGGCGGGGCTTGCGTTCCTGGCGTTCCTGCAGGTGACCGCGGTGCTGTTGAACCTGTTGCCGATTCCGGGGCTGGACGGTTACGGCGCGTTGGAGCCGCATCTGAGCGCCGAGACGCGGCGGGCCGTCGCGCCGGCCAAGCAGTGGGGGTTCGTCATCCTGCTGGTCCTGCTGCTGGCGCCGCCGCTGAACCAGTGGTTCTTCGCCGCCGTGTACTGGGTGTTCGATCTGTCCGGGGTGCCCGCCGGGCTGTCGTCGCTGGGCGGTGGTCTGACCCGGTTCTGGTCGGCCTGGCTGTAACCCAGGGGGCGCACCACCCCTTGCTTATATGCGAAACTCTGCATATATTGAGCCGCATGGGTGCGGGTCACGATCACAGCCACGCCGACACCCGGGTCTCCCGGATGGTGCTCGCGGCGATCGTCCTGACCGTCTTCTTCCTCGTCGAACTGATCACCGCGCTGTCGATCAACTCGATCGCGCTGCTAGCCGACGCCGGACACATGCTGACCGACCTGGTGGCGTTGTTCATGGGTCTGACGGCGGTGTTGCTGGCCCGCCACGGCAGCGCCTCACCCGCGCGCACCTACGGCTGGCACCGCGCCGAGGTGTTCACCGCGGTCGCGAACGCGGGCCTGCTGCTGGCGATGGCCGGGTTCATCCTGTACGAGGCCGTGGACCGGATCGGCGACGCGCCCGACGTGCCGGGTGTCCCGCTGATCGTGGTCGCGTTGGCGGGCCTGCTGGCCAACCTCGTCGTGGTGCTGCTGCTGCGTTCCCACTCCGAGCACAGCCTCGCGGTCAAGGGCGCCTACATGGAGGTGCTCGCCGACACCGTGGGCAGCGTCGGCGTCCTGATCGCCGGCGTCGTCACGGTCACCACGGGGTGGCCCTACGCCGACATCGTGGTCGCGGTACTGGTGGCGCTGTGGGTGCTGCCGCGCGCGATCGCCCTGGCCCGGGCCGCGCTGCGGATCCTGTCGGAGACCTCGCCCAGCCACATCGACGTCGAGGAGCTACGGGCGGCGCTGTGCGCGGTCGACGGTGTCACCGAGGTGCACGACCTGCACGTGTGGACCCTGGTGCCCGGTAAGGACATGGTCACCGCGCACCTGACCAGCCGGCGGGACTCCGCCGAGGTACTCGACGACGCCCGCGCGGTGCTCAACGCGCGGGGACTGGCACATTCGACGGTCCAGGTCGAACCGCCCGACGCCGCCGCCGACTGCGAATGCGAGACGCAGACCCGCTGACGTCAGGGCAGGCCCAGCGCGCCGCGCGCGGCCGGGTCGCAGTCGTCGAGCAGGTCCAGGCAGCGCTGGTATTCGTCGACCTCACCGATGGAGTCGGCCGCGCGGGCCAGCGCGGCCACACACCGCAGGAAGCCGCGATTGGGCTCGTGCGCGTACGGCACCGGCCCGAACCCCTTCCACCCGTTGCGGCGCAACTGGTCGAGCCCGCGGTGGTATCCGGTGCGTGCGTAGGCGTAGGCCGTGACGGCCCGGTCCTCGTCGAGGGCCTGCTCCGCCAGGACCGCCCAGGCGATCGAGGCCGACGGGTGCGCCGCGGCGACGATGGCCGGGCTCTCCGCCGCGTCGAGTTCGGCTTCGGCGTCGGGGTCGCCCGGGAGCAACACCGGGTCGGGTCCGAGAAGATCACCCATCCGAGTCATGGCCTCATTGTGCCGTGTGGGCGCGCGCGGACGTCACCGCGGATCGCTAAGCTTCGGCCGTAGCACCGTCAGGGAGGACCGCAGCATCGATGTCGAACCCCACAGGGCCGGAGCATCCGGACAGGCCCTCCGAGGAAGAGGTCCCGCAGGGCGTCGACCCGGTCGGTGACGCAGAGACCGAGGTGCTGCCCGGGTCGGACCACGATCACGAGCCGGTCACCGAGGTCATCAACTCGCCACAGACGCCCGAGCAGGGGTATCCGTCGGACCCGTCGGAGCGGCGCTTCACCGCGCCGTCCGGTTTCGACGCCGGCTCCACCCAGATCATCAACCGCCCCAACGAACCGGCCACCGAGGTGTTCGCGACCCAGAAGAACGCCGGGCCGCAGGTGATCCCGCCTCGCGGGGAGGTTCCGCCACCACCCAAGCAGAAGCGCCATTGGGGGTGGGTGGCCGCGATCGTGGTGATCATCGCGGCGCTGGCGGCCATTGCGATCCTGGGCACCATCCTGTTGACGCGCGGCGGGGTCTCCGGCGCCTCGCGCGAGGAACAGGTCCGCACCACGATCCAGAACTTCGACACCGCCGTGCAGAACGGCGACCTGGCCACCCTGCGCAGCATCACCTGCGGAACGAAGCGCGACAGCTACGTCGACTACGACGACAAGCGGTGGGCCGACATCCACCAGCGGGTCGCCGCGGCCAAGCAGTACCCGGTGGTGGCCAGCATCGATCAGGTCGTCGTCAACGGTGACCACGCCGAGGCCAACGTCACCACCTTCATGGCCTACGACCCGCAGACGCGGTCCACGCGCAGCTTCGACCTGCAGTTCCACGACGACCAGTGGAAGGTCTGCCAGACCGACTGACCGTCCCTCACATCGTGAGGACCATGCGGTAGCGCGCGCGGTTCTCGTCCATCGCGGCGAAGGCTTCGGCGGCCTCGGCCAGCGGACGCTCCTCGACCATGGCCCTCACCCCGGTCTGCAGCGCGAAGTGCAGCGTCTCCTCCACGTCGCGCGCGGTGCCGGACGGGTGACCGGTCACCGACAGTCCGTTGGTGATCAGATCCAGCGGGCTGATCGGCAGGTTCTCGGCGGAGACGCCGATGACGACCAGTTCGCCGGCCGGCCCCAACCCCGCCACCGTCTCCGCCATCGCCGCGGCGCTGTTGGCCGTGGCCAGCACCACCGCCGCGCCACCGAGTTTCTTCAACTCGGCGGCGACATCCTGCGCGGTGGAGTCGATGTAGTGGTGCGCCCCGAGCCGGGTGGCCTCTTCGGCCTTGGCGGCGCCGCGCGCGATCGCGACCGTCTCGAAGCCCATGGCGCGGGCGAACTGCACACCGAGGTGGCCCAGACCGCCGACGCCGAGCACGGCCACCACGTCGCCGGCCTCGGCGCGGGTGCGGCGCAGCCCGTTGAACGTCGTCACCCCCGCACAGCCCATCGGCGCGGCCTCGACGAACGACAGACCTTCCGGGATGCGGGCCAGGGCCGTCGCGGGGACCGTCACGGATTCGGCGTACCCGCCGGGATAGTGCCAGCTGGGGACCTGCAGGCGCTCGCACTGCATGAAGAAGCCGCGCCGGCACGGCACACAGCGATTGCAGTTGCCGCCGAACCAGCCGACGGCCACCCGGTCCCCGGCGGTGAAATCCTGCACCCCGTCGCCGGTCTCGGCGACGGTGCCGGCGATCTCGTGGCCCAGCGTGACCGGCCACTGCAGACCCGGGAAGTGGCCGGCGTGGAACTCGCGGTCGGTGCCGCAGACACCGCACGCGGCGACGGCGACGCGCACGTGACCAAGCGGTGGTGACTCGGTGACGACCTCGACGAGCGCCAGCGGCGCGTTCGCGGACTCCACGTGGACGGCGCGGTGTGTCGGCATGACTCACTGTAAGCGCCGGTACTCTTGGGACCCGTGGTTGTCGACAATCTCGCCCTGATGCCCGATTTTCTGGACCCCATCAATCTTCTGAGCTACTTCGGCACCTGGGCGCTGATCGGCCTGCTGCTGGTCGTGTTCGTCGAATCCGGCGTGCTGTTCCCGATCCTGCCCGGGGACTCGCTGCTGTTCGTCGCGGGCATGCTGGCCGCCGGCACCGCGGCCGCCGCCCAGGACGGCACGGTGCAGGGCAACTTCGAGCTGTGGCAGCTGCTGGTGTTCATCCCGATCGCCGCGGTGCTCGGCGCGCAGGTCGGGTACTGGATCGGCCGCAACATCGGCACCACGATGTTCAAACCCGACGCGCGGTTCCTCAAGCAGAAGTACCTCGACGAGGCGCACCTGTTCTTCGAGCAGCGCGGCCCGTTCGCGATCGTCATCGCCCGCTTCGTTCCGATCGTGCGCACCCTGGCGCCGATCACCGCCGGCGCGGCCCGCATGAACTACGCGGTGTTCACGCTGTACAACGCGGTCGGCGCACTGGTCTGGGGTGTGGGCCTGACCGTCCTGGGTTACTGGCTGGGCCGCTTCGAGATCGTGCAGAAGCTGCTGGAGCCCATCGTCATCGGCATCGTGATCCTGTCGGTCATGCCGATGGCCTACGAGTGGTACAAGCGGCGCAAGACCGCCCGCGCCGCCGGTGAGACACCCGAACCCACCATCTAGCCCCGCGCGGTCTCCAACGCACGGATCAGGCTCGCGGAGTCCCACGGGCCCCGGTGCCGCACCCCGTTGACGAACAACGTCGGGGTCGCGTTGAGGTCCATCTCCTCGGCATCGTCGGCGTCGTCGGTCACCCGGTGCAGCACCGTCGACGAGTGCACCCGCACGTCCTGGTCGAACCGGTCGATGTCGCAGCCGACGGCCACCGCGTACCGGTACATGTCCGACCATTCCAGGTCGTCCTGGTGGGCGAACAGTTCGCGGGCCATCTCCCAGAACCGGCCCTGCAGCGCCGCGGCCTCGCAGGCGCGCGCCGCGTCGAAGGCCCGGGGATGGGCGCGTTCGAGCGGGAAGTGCCGCCACACGTAGAGCAGGTCGTCGCCGAAATGCGCGCGCACCTCGTCGATCATGCCGGTCACGCGACTGCAGAACGGGCACTCGAAATCGCCGTACTCGACGAGCACCAGCGGAGCGTCCGGATTACCCCGGACATGGTCGCGGTCCGGGTCCACCGGACGCAGCAGCCTCTGCCCGACGGGCTCCGGTGGACTGAGTCGGTCGGTGACCCGAAAGATCAGCCACCCCAACAGGAATGCGAGGACCGACGCGGTGAGCACGCCGATGCGCGCCTCGTCCTGGCGCTGGGGTTCGGCGATCGCGATGTCGATGATGAACAGCGAGATGGTGAAGCCGATCCCGGTCAGCGCAGCGCCGCCGGCGACCCGGCGCAGCGACAACCCCGGTGCGAGCTCGCCGAGTCCGGTGCGCGCCATCACCCAGGTGGCCGCGGTGATGCCGACGAACTTGCCCACCACCAGGCCGGCGATCACACCCCACGTCAACGACGACTGCAGCGCCGCCTGCAGGGTCTGCGCATCGAGCCGGACACCGGCGTTGACCAGAGCGAACAGCGGCAGGATCACGAAGGACACCGCGGGCCCGATCGCGGTCTGCATCCGCTCGTTGATCGAGATCGATTCCCGCAGAGAGCGACTGGCCGCCCGGGCGTACTGCGAGTTCGGTGACTGGCGGAACGCGCGGATCTGCTCGACCGCGCGTTCCACCGGCTGCCGTTCCGGGGTGAATACCGGAATCGACAACGCGACCGCGACACCGGCCAGCGTCGGATGGATCCCGGCCAGGTACAGCGCGATCCACAAGGCCACGCCCAACACGGCGTAGGCCGGGCCCCGCACACCGGGCAGCCGACGCACCAGGACCAACGCGGCGATCAACGCCACCGACACCAGGAGCGGGCCCACCTGGATGGCATCGGAGTAGAACACCGCGATCGCGATCAGCGCGCCGACGTCGTCGACGACGGCCAAGGTGAGCAGGAACAGCCGCACCCGCGCCGGGAACATCGGCTTGATCAGCGCCAGCGCACCCACCAGGAACGCGGTGTCGGTCGAGATCACCACACCCCAGGCGTGGGCGTTCGCGCCGGACGGGTTGAACGCCAGGAACACCAGCGCCGGCACCACCAGCCCGGCGGCGGCCGCGACCACCGGCACCGCGGCCCGCGACCGGTCGGTGAGCTCACCGATGGTGAACTCCCGGGTCACCTCCAGGCCGACGATGAAGAAGAAGAACGCCATCAGCGCGTCGTTGACGAGATGCTTGACCGACATGTCGAAGTGCCGGTCACCCACGGCGACGCTGACATGCGTCTCCAGCAACGCCCAGTAGCTCGCCGCCCACGGCGAATTGGCCCACGCGATCGCGATCACCGTGCTGGCCAACAGGACCGCCGCGGCGGTGTTGTCGGAAGTCCTGGTGGCCTTGCTACCGCGGTTGAGCCGGGACGGGAGCAGCGGGAAACCCCGCGGGCCCTCTCGGTCGGTCACACTCACCCGCGGTCAGGCCGCGCCGGACCGGCCGGCTTCGACGGCGTGCGCGGCTTCGAGCACCATCCATCCCGCCAACTGCACCGACAGGTCGCGTTCGGGGATCGCCGAGGAGTGCACGGCCCCGTCGACCGATCGGGCCTCCTGCGCGGCCGCGGTCGGCACCTCGGCCGGACGATCCCAGAACGCACCGAAAAGCGGTGTGCCGTCCACGGTTTGGCGGTTGTCCCAGGCGGCTTGCGCCGAGGTCACGACCAGCGAGCGCGCGGTCTCGCGGGCTGCATCGTCGTCGGGGTCCGCGACCGGCAGGTCGGTGGCCACCAACGCCAGATAGCGCGCCAGGATGCCGTTGAACAGGCCGCCGTCACCACCCCCCGCGCCGCGGATGACGCCGTCGGGTGCCATGTGCTCGGCAACCGCGGCCACCAGCCGGTGCACCCGGCGCCGGTGCCGGTCGTCGTCGGTGCGGGCGGCCAGCTCGGTCTCGAGCCCCAGCACCACGCCCTGGCAGTAGGTGTACTGCGCGCGCACCAGTGACCCACCCTTGATGCCGTCGAACACCAGCTTGCTGTCGGGGTCGATCAGGGTCTCGTCGATCCAGTCGGCCATCTGCTGCGCGCGCCGCAGCCGGTCGCCGTGGCGGGCCAGGAAGATGCCGGCGGGCCCGTTGGCGGGGGCGTTGAAGAACTGGTCCTGCTTGCGCCACGGGATGCCGCCGCCGTCCTCGGGCACCCAGGAACTCAGGAACTGATCGGCGAAGGTGTCCAGCGCTTTGGTCCGGTGCACACCCACCAGTCGACCGCTGCGTTCGAGGGCCAGGGCCAGCCACGCCATGTCGTCGTAGTAACTGTTGGTCCAGCGGCCGAGGTTGCGCAGGCGGTGGCCCCGGATCTGGCGTGCGATGGACTTCAGGCGTTCCGGCTTCGGATCGCGCAGTTGCGCGTCGACCAGGTTGTCCAGCAGGTGCGCCTGCCACCAGTAGTGCCAGGTCCCGAATCGGCGGTGCGCGCCGGTGGCCGGCCACGCGACGACACCCAGTTGGGTCCCGGGCAGGCCCCACAGGCGGCGCAGATGACGCCGGGTGACGGCCGCCTCCGCGCTGGCCGCGCGGTTGGCCCACATCTGATCCATGCGTCGATCCTGCCTCACCCGGCGCCTCGGTGTGGCGGGCCGCAGAGGAATTCGATGAGACATTTTCGTCTCATCTGATCTAGTCTCGTCTCATGGCCGTGGAGCGCGAGGACCTGCTACGGGCCGCGGCGGACTTCCTCGGCCGACGCCCCAACGCCACCCAGGACGAGATCGCCGCCGCCGTCGGGGTCAGCCGCGCCACCCTGCACCGCCACTTCGCCGGTCGGCCCGCTCTGTTCGCCGCGCTCGAGGACCTCGCGATCGCCGAGATGCGCCGTGCCCTCGACGCCGCGGACCTGTCCCGCGGATCCGCTGCCGAGGCGTTGGGCCGACTGGTGGCGGCCTGCGAACCGGTCTCGCCGTTTCTGGCGCTGCTCTACAGCCAGAGCCAGGATCTCGACGCAGAGCATTCCCTGAAGGCGTGGAGGGAAGCCGACGCGGCGATCAACGGGCTGTTCGAACGCGGTCAGCGCAGCGGCGAGTTCCGTCCGGACATGACGGCGGCCTGGCTGACCGAGGCGCTCTACAACCTGATCGCGGGCGCCGGGTGGGCCATCTCCAACGGCCGGGTGGCCGGCCGCGACTTCACCTTCATGATCGTCGAGCTGCTGCTGAACGGAGTGCGCACCGCATGACGCGACGATGGGTTGCGTTGAGCGTCCTCATCCTCGCCGTGCTGCTGGTCGGCATCGACGGCACCGTGCTGGCGCTGGCGACCCCGTTCATCAGCCGTGATCTGGACGCCACCGGCACCGAGATCCTCTGGATCGGTGACATCTACTCGTTCGTGCTGGCCAGTCTGCTGATCAGCATGGGCAGTCTCGGTGACCGCCTCGGGCACCGACGGTTGTTACTCTGGGGCGCAATCGGTTTCGCCGGTGTCTCGGCGCTGACCGCCTACGCGCCGACCGCCGAGCTGCTGATCGCCGGGCGCGCCCTGCAGGGGGTGGCCGGTGCGACGCTGGCGCCCGCCACGCTGGCGCTGATCCGCGGGATCTTCACCGATGCGCGCGAACGTTCGCTCGCCGTGGGTATCTGGGCGGCGACGTTCTCGGCCGGCGCCGCACTGGGTCCGGTGCTGGGCGGGGTCCTGCTGGAGCACTTCTGGTGGGGTTCGGTCTTCCTGATCAATGTGCCCGTGATGGTGCTGCTGGTGATCGGCGGACTGACCCTGGTTCCCGAGCACCGCGATCCCGAGCCGGGCCCGTGGGACCTGCGGTCGGTCGTCCTGTCGATGATCGGCATCCTCGCGGTGGTCTACGCGGTCAAGGAAGCCGCGGTGTCCGGGCTACGCGCCGATGTCGCGGGCGCGGCGGTGATCGGAGCGGTCGCACTCGCCTGGTTCGTCCGGCGGCAGCTGCATCTGCCCAGCCCGTTGATCGACGTGCGGCTGTTCGCCAACCGCGCGTTCTCCGGTGTGGTGTCGGCGAATCTGCTGTCCGTACTCGGGCTTTCGGGTCTGGTGTTCTTCCTGTCGCAGTACTTCCAGCTGGTCAAGGGCTACGGGCCGCTGCAAGCCGGGCTGGCCGAGCTGCCGGCGGCGGTCACCGCCACCGTGTTCGGGGTGCTGGCCGGGCTCGCGGTGCGCTGGTTCAGTCCCCGCTCGGTGCTCACCGTCGGTCTGGCGATGGTCGGGGTGGCGATGGCGACGCTGACGACCATCGAACCCGACACCGCCTACCCGCGGTTGGGTGTGGCGCTGTTCGTCGTCGGTGTCGGTCTGGGCCTGGCGTTCACGATCGCCAGCGACTTGATCCTGGCCAGCGTGCCGAGGGAACGCGCGGGTGCGGCCGCCGCGGTGTCCGAGACCGCCTACGAACTCGGCATGGCGCTGGGGATCGCGCTGCTGGGCTCCATCGTCACCGCGGTCTACCGCGGCCTGGCCGTGCCGGCCGGTGTCCCGGCCGACGTCGCGATACATGCCCGCGAGTCGCTGGCCGCGGCGACCGTCGAAGCATCGGATCTTCCTGCGGTACAGGCAGAACCGCTGCTGGCTGCGGCGCGGGAGGCGTTCACCTCCGGGCTGGCCATCGCCGCGGGTGCGGGCGCGGTGCTGATGCTGGTCTCGGCGCTGGCGGTGTGGCTGGTGCTGCGCGATGCCCGGCTACCAGGCGGCGTCGAGGTCGGCGTGCTGGACGAGCCAGGTGTGCATGGCGATACCGGCGGCGACGGCGGCGTTGATGCTGCGAGTGGAACCGAACTGGGCGATCGACACCGTTAGCGTCGCACCGAGTTTCGCGTCCTCGGTGATTCCCGGACCCTCCTGACCGAAGATCATCAGACAGTCCCGCGGCAGGGCGGTGCGTTCGATCCGTTCGGCGCCGGGGACGTTGTCCACCGCGACCACGGTCAGGCCCTCCTGCGCGGCGTAGGTCAGCAGGTCGACGGTGGTGTCGTGATGACGCAGCCGCTGGTAGCGGTCGGTGACCATGGCGCCGCGCCGGTTCCAGCGCCGACGTCCGACGATGTGCACGGTGTCCACCGCGAACGCGTTGGCGGTGCGCACCACCGCACCGATGTTGGCGTCGTTGCCGAAGTTCTCGATCGCGATGTGCAACCGGTGTCGTCTGGTGTCGATGTCGGCGACGATCGCCTCCCGCGTCCAGTAGCGGTAGGCGTCGACGACGTTGCGGGAGTCCCCGTCGCGCAACAACTCCGGGTCGAACCGCGGGTCGTCGGGAACGTCCCCGACCCAGGGCCCGACACCGTTGCCGTCGCCCCATTCGGTCGGGCCGGGCAGCTCAGCGTCGCTCATCGACCGTCCACAGTGCGGCGTGGGTGCCCACCACCGACACCGTCGCGTACAGCAGGGCCTGGTTGATCTCACCCTGGGCGCACAGAGATGCGTTGACCTGCACGGTTTCTCGCGACGCCTCGGGCAGCACCAGCACCGAGGCCCCGTAGACGCTGCACGCCGGGTTGAGTCCGCGACCGGGCAGTGTGGGACCCACCAGCACCATCAAGGGTCCACCGCGGGAGGCGGACTCGTCGCGGTAGCGTTGCGCCACCGCCTCGGCCTGAAGGCCCATCAGCATGTAGCCGTTGCCTTCGAACGCCGTCGGATCCCCCAGCGCGGGCGGTTCGATCCGGGCGCCGTCGGCGCGGAACGCGTCCAGGCTCGTGGTGCGCAGATTCAGGCCGGTGTCGTTGTCGTTGGTGGGCAGCAACCCGACCGGGAACGCCGCCGGGTAGGCCACCGTGCTGCCGGCGATGCGGTCTTTGGGCGAGTACACGTACACGCCGCGGACCTGCGACTGGTCGCGCAGCGGTCCCAGGCACACGGTGCCGGTCATCCGGTCGGGGGCGGGCGCCGCCAGCGGCTGCACGCCCAGGTCGTCGACGTCGTCACACCCGCCCAGCGCAGGCGCCTCGATGGGGTGCGACAGGGCACCGTAGAGACCGAAGCGGATGTCCTCGGCGGTGACCTGCGGGGCGGCGTCGGCGGACGCCGGGGCGGCGTCCACGTCGACCAGGACGTGGTCCGCCTCGAACCGCAGGTTGGCCACCGACATGTTCCAGCCCAGGATCGCCAGCGACTCCCCGATCGACGCGGTCGCCGCGCCGAACACGTCGGTGCGCGCGTCGTCACCCGAACAGGCGGTCACCAGCGCGAGCGCCGCCAGGACTGCGATCAGCCGCACTGCGCGTCAGGTCCGGTCACGGCCCTTGCCCACGACTTTGGTCATGGCGCGCACCAGGTTTCGCGGCACCATCCGACCGGCGGTGGTCAGCACCTTGTACTGCAGACCGGGGATGATGACGACCTTGCCGGCCGCGATCCCGGCCAGTGTGTCGCGCACGACGTCGTCGACCTCCAGCCACAGCACCGACGGTGTCCCGGCCATGTCGATACCGGCGCGCTGGTGGAACTCGGTGCGCACGAACCCCGGGCACAGCGCATGGATTCCGACGCCGGTGCCGGTCAGACCGTTGGACAGACCTTCGGAGAAGGCCACCACCCAGGCCTTGGAGGCCGAGTACGTCGACCCGCGCCCGGGCAGCAGGCCGGCCACGCTGGCGACGTTGAGCACGGTGCCGCTGCCGGCTGCGAGCATCGCGGGCAGCGCGGCGTGGGTGAGCGCCATGACGGCGGTGACGTTGACGTCGAGTTGCTTCTGCAGCAGCGCGTAGTCGGCGGACCAGAACTCGCCGGACGTGCCGAAGCCGGCGTTGTTGACCAGGACCGCCACCCCGTCGCGCAACCGGTCGGCCACCCTCTGCCGGTCCTCGGCCACCGCGAGGTCGGCGATCAACACCTCTGCCGCGACACCGTGCTGGGCACGCAGCTCGGCGGCCAGGCGTTCGAGGCGCTCGCCGTCGCGCGCGACCAGCACCAGGTCGTGACCGTCGGCGGCGTAGCGGCGGGCGAAACCCTCACCGAGCCCGGACGTGGGTCCGGTGATCAGGGCGACGGGGCGGGACATGCCCGCCAGGATATCTACCGCTGGTAGTTCGGGGACTGCCGACCGGTGGGCGGCATCGGTGCGCGGCGGTTCGGGTCGGGACGGGGCGGCCCGTAGTTCGGGGGCGGCGGAGGCGGAGGTCCGTCACCGCGGCCGGCGGCAGGTGCGGGCGTGAGGGGCCGGCTGGGTGATCCGCTGCGACGGGCGACGGGTGCCGGGGCGCTGGACGGCACCGGCGGCAGCACGCGCAGCAGGTCGTTGAACTGGCGAACCGTGCGCAGACCCTCGTCCCACTGGGCGCGGGTGCTGGTGATCGGCATGCTGATCAGCGTCCAGTTCTGCTCGTTCCACATGATCTCGGCGCAGTCGGGCGCCGTGTGGGCGAACGTCACCATGCGGCGATCGCAGGCACGGCGGGCGGCGTCGAGGTTCGTGGAGTAGACCATCCGCGGCCCGATCGCGCCGAGCAGCCAGATGTCGCTCTCGCGGGGTTCCTTGATGCCCTTGAGCCGCATGTCGACCACGACGTTCGTGCCGACCTTGCGGTGCAGCGCGATGACGGTGGCCACGTCGTCGAGGTCGAAGATGAAGACCGCTTCCCCGCGGATCTGGCCGAGCACGACGTTGCGCGCCGTCACGTCACCCACGGTCGACATCACGCCGCGCTTCCAGCGCTGCAGGATGTCGGTGGACTCGGGTTCGTAGTCGAAACCGTGCGACTTCGCCCACGACTTACGGCGCCGGCCCAGGCCGCGGCGCCGGTCGTGATCGATGTACAGCAACACCGCCGCACCCACGAAGCAGAGTGCGGACAGCGTGAACCAAAGCGGGACCATCGCGCTCCAGACTACTGGCAGGTCGGGTGATCTCCCGAACTCGAGCTGGTCACAAGACGGTATCTGGCCTCACAACCTGCGCGTGGGGGTCCCGCCACTGTTGGCGAGCAGTCCACGAAAGCCCCCTATTCCGCCAGGAAATGGGGGCGTTCGCGGACTGCTCGCGGTAGGAACCTCAGCCCAGCACCAACCCGTCGCCGGTCGGGCTCAGGTTCACCGGCACGATGTCGCCGTCGTGCACCTCGCCGGCCAGCAGCATCTTGGCGAGCTGGTCGCCGATGGACTGCTGGATCAGGCGACGCAGCGGACGGGCACCGTAGAGCGGGTCGAAACCGCGCTGCGCGAGCCACTGCTTGGCCGGCTCCGACACCTCGAGGGTGAGCCTGCGCTGCGCCAGCCGCTTGGCCAGCTGCGCCAGCTGGATGTCCACTATGGACACCAGCTCCTCGGGGTTGAGGCCGTCGAAGATGATGACGTCGTCGAGCCGGTTGATGAACTCGGGCTTGAACGCCGAGCGCACCGCCGCCATCACCTGTTCCTCGGTACCCCCGGCGCCCAGGTTGGACGTCAGGATCAGGATGGTGTTGCGGAAGTCCACAGTGCGGCCCTGACCGTCGGTCAGCCGGCCCTCATCGAGGACCTGCAGCAGCACGTCGAACACGTCCGGGTGCGCCTTCTCGATCTCGTCGAACAGGATCACCGAGTACGGGCGCCGACGCACGGCTTCGGTCAGCTGACCGCCCTGGTCGTAACCGACGTAGCCCGGAGGGGCACCGACCAGGCGGGCCACCGAGTGCTTCTCGCCGTACTCGCTCATGTCGATGCGGATCATGGCGCGCTCGTCGTCGAACAGGAACTCCGCGAGCGCCTTGGCCAGCTCGGTCTTACCGACACCGGTCGGACCCAGGAACATGAACGAACCCAGCGGCCGGTTCGGGTCGGCCACGCCGGCGCGGCTGCGACGGACTGCGTCGGAGACCGCGGTGACCGCGCGCCGCTGCCCGACGACGCGCTTGCCCAGCTCGTCCTCCATGCGCAGCAGCTTGGCCGACTCGCCCTCGAGCATCCGGCCGGCCGGGATCCCGGTCCACGCCGACACGACGTCGGCGATGTCGTCGGGCCCGACCTCCTCCTTGAGCATCACATCCTCACGCGCCTCGGCGTGCGGCAGCGCAGCCTCGAGCTTCTTCTCCACCTCGGGGATGCGGCCGTAACGCAGCTCGGCGACACGCTCGTAGTTGCCGTCACGCTCGGCGCGATCGGCCTCGCCGCGCAGCGACTCGAGCTGCTCCTTGAGTTCGCGCACGCTCTCGATGGAGTTCTTCTCGTTCTGCCAGCGGGTGGTCAGCTGCGCGAGCTTCTCCCGGTTATCGGCCAACTCGCCGCGCAGCTTCTCCAGTCGCTCCTTCGACGCGTCGTCCTCTTCCTTCGACAGCGCCATCTCCTCGATCTCGAGGCGGCGGACCAACCGTTCCACCTCGTCGATCTCGACGGGCCGCGAATCGATTTCCATGCGCAGGTGCGACGCGGCCTCGTCGACGAGGTCGATGGCCTTGTCCGGCAGGAACCGCGACGTGATGTAGCGGTCGGACAACGTCGCCGCGGCCACCAGTGCCGAGTCGGTGATGCGCACGCCGTGGTGCACCTCGTAGCGCTCCTTGAGCCCGCGCAGGATCCCGACGGTGTCCTCCACCGACGGTTCCCCGACCAGCACCTGCTGGAAGCGCCGCTCCAGTGCGGCGTCCTTCTCGATGTACTTGCGGTACTCGTCGAGCGTGGTCGCGCCGACCAGTCGCAGCTCACCGCGGGCCAGCATCGGCTTGATCATGTTGCCGGCGTCCATCGCGGACTCACCGGTGGCACCGGCGCCGACGATGGTGTGCAACTCGTCGATGAACGTGATGATCTGGCCGGCCGAGTTCTTGATGTCGTCGAGGACCGCCTTGAGGCGTTCCTCGAACTCGCCGCGGTACTTCGCACCGGCGACCATCGAGCCCAGGTCCAGCGACACGACCGTCTTGTCGCGTAGGCTTTCGGGCACGTCGCCGGCGACGATGCGCTGGGCCAGGCCCTCGACGATCGCGGTCTTGCCGACGCCGGGCTCACCGATGAGCACGGGGTTGTTCTTGGTCCGGCGGGACAGCACCTGCACCACGCGTCGAATCTCGTTGTCGCGACCGATGACCGGGTCGAGCTTGCCTTCCCGCGCCCGCGCGGTCAGGTCGGTGGAGTACTTCTCCAACGCCTGGTAGGTGCCTTCGGGGTCAGGGGTGGTGACGCGGGCACTGCCGCGGACCTTCACGAACGCCTCCCGCAACGCCTGCGGGGACGCGCCGTGGCCGGTCAACAGCTTGGCGACGTCGGTGTCATTGCTGGCCAAGCCGACCATGACGTGTTCGGTGGAGACGTATTCGTCGTCCATCTCTGTGGCCAGGTGCTGGGCCGCGGTCATGGCCGCCAACGCTTCCCGCGACAGTTGCGGCTGCGTGTTGGCGCCACTGGCGCTGGGCAGCCCGTCGAGCAGCCTCTGGGTCTCGGCGCGCACCGCCGCCGGTGCCACCCCGACGGCCTCGAGCAGCGGCGCGGCGATGCCGTCGTTCTGCGTGAGCAGCGCCATGAGCAGGTGCGCGGGGGTGATCTGCGGATTGCCGGCGGCCGCCGCGGCCTGCAGCGCCGACGTCAATGCCGCCTGGGTCTTGGTCGTCGGGTTGAACGAGTCCACGACAGCTTCCTTTCGTCTGGCCGGAGGACGCGAGACGCCCTCGGAAAATGCTTGTTGCCCTACTCAACGCAGTCAAGGTTGAGTCTGTTCCGCTCAAGTCTGACTATTTCTACCAGATCATCGCGCCCGACACGAGGGTCGTGTGACCCTTGTCCGGCGGGGTGACCGGGCTACCTTCGCGGTATGCCCGATTCAGGTTTCGGTGACTTCGAGTTCGAGCGGAAGTTCTTCGTCGAGGACGTGCCCGCGGTGGCGGCCTCCGATCCGAGTCCCGCCCTGATCGCGCAGGCCTACCTGTTCGCCGCCGACGGCTACGCCGTCCGCGTCCGGCTGCAGGGTCCCGCCCCCGATGACCTGCACGGCACCCCCGCCGAGCTGGTCGCCGCGCTGGGTGAGGAGACGATCGGCACCATGACCGCGAAGGGGCCGGCCGCCGGCGGCACCCGCTACGAGGCCGAACGCGAGATCGATCCCCTGGTGGCCGGTCAGATCGTCGCGCGCGCCGAGCACGTCGTCCTGAAGGTGCGGTCCTCGGTCTGGCTGGGCGAGGACGGATGGATCATCGATCGGTTCCTGGCGGCGAATGCCCCGCTGGTGCTGGCCGAAGTGGAGCGCAACGGTCCCGTGGTCGACCTGCCGATCCCGTCGTTCTGCCGCACCGAGGTCTCCGAGGACGACCGGTTCCGCAACGAGTACCTCGCCCATCACCCGTACGGGACGTGGGCCGACGGCTACCGCCGCGAGCTCGACCTCCTCGGGCCGCGGTTCGTCGAGAACCTGGGCCAGAACCAGTTCGACGGGGCCTGAGTTCCGCTCGAGCTGAGCTGAACCCTTTGCGCAGTCACACGGCGCACGGAAGATAACGCAGCCCACCGGCCTGCGGTGGCACCTTCCCCGCCGAGGAGTTCTCCCGTGTTCCACCCGTCGGATCTGTCCCCCAGCCTCGGGTTCGCCCTGATGCTGGGATTGGGCGCATTCATGTTCGTGGTCGCCTTCACCGTCCGCTCGATGGTGAAGAACACCCACGACTTCGTCATCGCCGACCGCCGCATCGGTTTCGGCTTCGGCGTCGGCTCGGTCATCGCGGTATGGACGTGGTCGATGGCCGTGATGATGTCCTCGGCGCAGGCCTTCACGTTCGGCACCTCGGGGCTGCTCTGGTTCGTCGTCCCCAACGGCCTGGCGGTCATGGTGATGGTGCCGTTCGCGCTGCGCCTGCGCCGCCAGATGCCGGCGGGCTACACGATCGTCGAGTTCATCCGCGAGCGCTTCCAGAACAAGCCCGCCACCACCGTGATGCTGGTCGCGATGCTGCTCGGCCTGCTCGCCGAGATCTTCATCAACCTGTTCGGTGTGGTCCTGGTGATGGGCGTGATCTTCGGGATCAATCCCACCGTGGTGCTGATCGTGACGCTGGCGACCGTCACCGTGTACTCCTACTTCGGCGGGTTGTGGACCTCGGCGATCACCGCGACCTTCAACACCCTGCTCATCACGGTGCCCGCCGCGGTCGTCGTGCTGTACGTACTGCAGAAAGTGGGCGGGCCGGATCTGGTCTTCCGGAAAGTCGAAGCGGCAGGGGCGAATACGCTCGCCGCCTTCGACGGGTCGGCTGCTGCCGCGTTCGGCATCTCGTTGGCGTTGGGCCTGCTGGCCTCGACGATGGCCGACCAGACCTTCTGGCAGAAGGCCTGGGCGCTCAAGCCGGCGACGGCGGGCCGCACCTTCGTCTGGGCCGGCATGTGGTTCTATCCGATACCGATCGTGCTGGGCCTGCTCGGTCTGGTCGGCCTCGGATTCGGGGTCACGCTCGACGATCTCGGTGCCGCGGGACCGGGCGGCATCGGACCGTATGTGATCAGCCACCTCGGCCTGCCGATCGTCCTGATCGCGCTGTACGTGCTGATCATCCTGAACGCCTGCTACTCGTCGATCGACGGCGCGTTCTCCGCGTTGTCGTCGGTGGTCGCGGTCGACATCCTCAAGCGCGCCAAACCCGACATCGCGCCGAAGTCGTTGTTCCGGTACACCAAAGCCTCGATCCTGGTGGCCGGCGTGATCGGCGGCATCGTGGTCAGCTCTGGCATCGACTACGTCGACCTGGTCAACACCGTGTACTTCCTCAAGGCCGCGTTGATCATCCCGTTGGGCCTGGCCATCTTCTGGAAACGCATGACCTCGACGGCATTCGTGGCGAGCCTGGTGCTGGCCATCGCCATCGGCTATCCCGTCCGTGAGTTCGTCGGCGAGCTCCACGGCATCATCACCTTGGAGGCGATTTCTCTCGTGGTTGCAGTCGGCATCAGCCTGTTGTCGAATCAGAAGTTCGACTACGACTTGCTCAAGCGTCGCGGTGAGGCCCTCACCGGCAGCGACGTCGCGTTGGTCGCACCCACCGCTGAACCGGACCCGGTCCGATGACCGCGTTCTGGATCGCCGTGATCGCCGGCATCGTGGTCGGCGGCACCTATCTGACCCTCGGGGTGCAGGCGTTCCTCCGGGTACGCCGCGACCTGTTGGCGCCGACCCCGGCAGAACCCGGCGCTGAGATCGACACCACCGGACTGGAGGACGACAACCGCGCGTTCACCTGGAAAGCGCTTGCCGCGGTGGGCACGTCGACCGCGGTCATCGTCCTGCTCGGGGTGAGTCCGGCGTTCTGGTACCTGCCGGCCGCGCTGGCCATCGGATCGGCGGTGGCCGTGGTGGCGGCGTTCCTGATCGACCGCAGAAGTGCCCGAGACGAACTCGGCGACGGAAAGGTTGCAGCGTGACCAAGAGAAAAGCCCACCTGCTGGGGTTCGTCCAGCACGGCGTGATGAACCACGCGTCGACGATGTGGGCGCACCCCCGCGACAAGGTGGGCTACCACTGGTCGCGCCCGGAGTTCTGGCGCGACCTGGGCCGCACCATGGAACGCGGCCTGTTCGACGCGATGTTCATCGCCGACGAGCTCGCGCCCTACACCACCTACAAGGGCAGCTCGGATCCGGTGGTGAAGTACGCCGGGCAGTGCCCGGTGCACGAACCGGCCACGCTGGTGCCGATCATCGGCGCCTTCACCAAGCACCTCGGCATCGGCATCACCCTGTCGACATCCTTCGTGCCGCCCTACATGATGGCGCGGCACCTGTCGACTCTGGATCACCTGACCAACGGCCGGGTCGGCTGGAACATCGTCACCTCGTACTCCAAGAGCGAGTTCCAGGCGATGGGCAAGGACAACCTCACCCCGCGCGACAAGCGCTACGAGGTCGTCGAGGAGTACATGCAGATCCTCTACCAGCTGTGGGACTCCTGGGACGACGACGCCATCGTCTACGACCGGGAGAACGGCGTCTTCGCCGACCCGGCCAAGGTCCGCGAGATCGACTTCCAGGGCGAGTTCTTCAAGTCCAAGGGCCGCCACTTCGTGGCGCCGTCCCCGCAGAAGCGTCCCGTGCTGTGGCAGGCCGGCTCGTCCGAGCAGGGCCGCGAGTTCGCTTCCAAGCACGCCGAATCGGTGTTCGGCATCTTCCCGACGCCGAAGAGCATGCGCGCCTACGCCGACGACATCCGCACCCGTGCCGACAACCATGGCCGCGACCCCGAATCGGTCAAGCTGATCTACGGCCTGCAGACCGTCATCGACCGCGACAAGTCCCGCGCCAACGACCGCTACGCCGAGTTCGTCGAGAAGGTCCAGATCGAAAGCGCGCTGGGAATCCTGTCCGGGCACACCGGCTTCGACTTCTCCACGCTCGGACTGGACGACAACGTCGTCGACGCCGACGTCCAGGGCATCCGCGGACTGTTCGACGCGATCCTCGAAGCCAAGGACGGCGCGCCGGTCACCGTGCGCGAAGCCGCCCAGATCTACGGCGTCTCGATGGGCGCGCCGGTGGCGGTGGGCACGCCCGCCGACGTGGCCGATCAGATGGAGCAGTACCTCGACGAGGGCGGCTGCAACGGTTTCATGATGTTGGCCACCGACACACCGGGCTGCTTCAACGACATGACAGAGCTGCTGGTTCCCGAGCTGCAGCGGCGCGGCCGGTTCCGCACCCGCTACCCCGGCACCACGCTGCGGGACAGTCTGCAGGAGTACTGATCTCACCTCGTCGAGCTCATTTCCTGGCCTTCATGCAGCACGGGGTGAGCAGTCACTCCGTGGGCATGTGGCGACACCCGCAGGACAAGGTCGGCTGGGATTACGCGTCCCCGCCGTACTGGCAGCATCTGGCCCGCACGCTCGAGCGCGGCCTGTTCGACGCGGTGTTCCTGGCCGACGAACTGGCCCCGTACAACTCGTTCGAGGACAGCTCCGATGCCACGATGCGGTATGCGGTACAGGCACCGACCCACGAGCCGGCGGCGCTGACGCCGATCATCACCGGCGCCACAACGCATCTCGGGGTGGGGTTGACGTTGTCCACGGCCTTCGAGCATCCGTACTCGATGGCGCGGCGTCTGTCGACGTTCGACCACCTCTCCGGCGGGCGGGTGGCGTGGAACATCGTCGGCTCGTACTCGCCGTCGGAGTTCGCGGCGTACGGGCAGGAGATGCCGGACCGCTCCGTGCGCTACGAGCGCATCGCGGAGTACGTCGACCTGTGCTGTCAGCTGTGGGACTCCTGGCAGCCCGACGCGGTGGTCGCCGACCGCGAGACCGGGATCTACGCCCATCCCGAGAAGATTCGCGAGGTCGTGTTCGAGGGAAGGCACTTCCGTTGCCGGGCACGCCATTTCGTCGCCCCGTCCCCGCAGGGCCGCCCGGTGCTGTGGCAGGCCGGGGCCAGCGAGCCGGGCCGGCAGTTCGCCGCGTCCACCGCCGAGGCGATCTTCGCGATCCAACCCACGGTGGCCACCATGCGCGCCTACTCCGACGACATCCGGGCACGGGTGGCCGCGGCCGGGCGCGACCCGGAGGCGGTCAAGCTCTACTACGGCGCGCAGGTCGTCATCGGTGAAACCGAAGCGCACGCCCACGAGAAGGCCGAGTTCCTGCGCTCGCTGTTGCGGCCGGAGGCGTCGCTGGCGATGCTCTCGGGGCAGTTGGGGGTGGACTTCTCCGAGTTCGACCCCGCGACCCCTCTCGACGCCATCCCGGTCCCCGGCATCCAGGGCGTCAAGGATTCGCTGGTGGCCAGCGGCGCCGGCGCGCAGGTGAGCGTGGCCGAGGCGGCGGACACCTACGCGTTCCGGTTCTCGATGCCGCAGGTGATCGGAACTCCGGCGACGGTGGCCGACCAGTTGGAGGTGTTCCTCGACGACGGCGGCGCCGACGGTTTCATGCTGCTGGCCACTTACACGCCAGGGTGTTTCGAGGAGTTCGTCGATCTCGTCGTCCCCGAGTTGCAGCGCCGCGGACGCTACCGCACGCGCTATCCCGGCGCGACGCTGCGGGAGAACATCCGCAATGACTGACTGATCCCGACTCCCCTGTTAGGTTTTGCGCGTGTCAGGTACCTGGGGATCGATTCTGACCGAGTTGATACCGCTCGGTTTGGTCATCGCGTTGTCGCCGCTGACGATCATTCCCGCGGTGCTGGTCCTGCAGTGCCCGCGGCCGGTGCCGACGGGGCTGGCTTTCCTGTTCGGTTGGCTCGCCGGCCTGACCGTCCTGACCGCAGCGTTCTTGGGCGCATCCCACTTCCTCGGCGGCATCGGTGAGCGCCCCCCGAGCTGGGCGTCCTGGCTGCGGATCGTGGTCGGTGGCGCACTGATCGTGCTGGGGGTCCACCGCTGGATCACGCGCAAGCGATCCGAGCACATGCCCGGCTGGATGACGCGGATGAGCACCCTGACCCCGGTGAAGGCCGGCACCACCGCCGCGGTGCTGACGGTGCTGAACCCGAAGGTGTTGTTCATCTGCGCCGCAGCGGGTTTGGCGGTCGACTCGGCCGGCATCGACAGTCCCGCGGTCTGGGGTGCGGTGGCGTGGTTCGTGGCGGTCGCGGGCTGCTCGGTGATGCTGCCGATCCTCGGGTTCGCGTTGTCCCGCGGGCGCCTCGACGATCCCCTCGACCGGCTACGCGAGTGGATGGAGCGTCAGCACGCGGCGCTGATCGCGGTCATCCTCGTCCTCATCGGTCTTCTGGTGCTGTACAAGGGGATTCACGCGCTATGAGCCGGGCAGGCCGAGCTCGGCGGCGTCGGCGGTCAGATAGCGGGTGACCGTCGGCGCCACCAGCCGCACGACGTCCTCGGCGTCCAGCTCCGACAGCGGCGGCACCCCGATCACGTAGCGCACCATCGCGGTGCCCACCAGGCTGCCGGCCGCCAGGGTCGCCCGCAACCGGGCGTGTTCGTCGCCGCCGAGCTCACCCGATACCGCGGTCAGCACGTAGGTGCGCAGGAAGTTGCGGAGCGCGTCGCGGGCGTGGTCGTTGGAGGTCGCCGAGGCGACCATCGCGCGCATGGTCGCCGCGCTGTCCGACGCCTCCCAGAACCCCAGGTAGGTACGGACCATGCGGGTCCCGATGTCGGGTTCGTCCTCGCCGTCCCCTCTCAGGGCGGCGACCAGCAGCTCGGGCTTGATCAGCAGGCTCAGCGAGTCACGGAACAGCTGCTCCTTGGAGCCGAACAGGTAGAGCACCATCGACGGATCGACCTGGGCGTCACGGGCGATGGCCCGCAGCGTGGTCTTCTCGTAGCCGTCGTGCGCGAAGCGCTTCTGCGCCGCCGCCAACACCGCCTCGCGGGACACCGGAACACCCTGGCGACGACCCCGGCGCTTCTCCGTTTTCCCTGGTGGCGGCATGGGCCGACCCTAACATTTCATCAGGTGTTGAAATCATCGGGCTGCCGGTCCTATTCTCGTTCCATCAATTCAACAGGCATTGAAAAGAGCTGACATGACCACCACTGTGCACCGCCACCGCGTCGATGCGCTCTCCCCGGGCACCCGCGCCGCCGCCCTCGTCGGCGTCCTCACCGTGCTGATCGCCCTGGTGGCGATCGCCTTCGCGCTGCCGGCCGCGCGCTCCGGCCCGCACGACGTGCCCGTCGGCGCGGCCGGTCCGCAGGCCGCCGGCGGGCAGATCGCCCAGATGCTCGAGCACCAGGCGCCGGGCGCGTTCGAGGTGTCCTACTTCCCGGGTGAGGACGCGCTGCGCGACGCCATCGCCGACCGGGAGGTCTACGGCGGCCTCGTGCTGCCCGACCGTCCGGGATCGGGACCGAAGATGCTCATCGCCACCGGGGCGAGCCCGGCCGTCGCCCAACTCCTGACCCAGCTCGGCACCGGCATCGGCGCCAAGCTCGGCACCGCGGTGCCGATCGAGGACGTCGCACCACCGACCGCCGACGACCCGCGCGGCACCGGCCTGGCCGCCTCGGCGTTGCCGATCACCCTCGCGGGCATTCTGCCGGCCGTGGCGTTCCTGCTCGTCCTGCCGGGCCGCCCCGTCCTGCAGACGGGCAGCGCCCTCGCGTTCGCCGCGGTCTGCGCGCTCACCGTCACCGCGCTGCTGCGTTACGTCATGGGCTCGATCGACCAGAACTTCTGGGGTGTCGCAGCGGCCCTGACGCTGGGCATCGCCGCGGCGCTGTTGTTCCTGCTCGGCCTCGGGTCGGTGTTCGGGCGGATCGGGCTGGCCACCGGGGTGTTGTTGGCGCTGCTCGTCGGCAACCCGCTGTCCGGACTGACCAGCGCACCGGAGATGCTGCCCGCCGGATGGGGCGACGTCGGGCAACTGCTTCCGCAGGGCGCCACAGCGACGCTGCTGCGCTCGGCGGCGGCGTTCGGCGGCGCCGGTTCCGCGACGGCGATCCTGGTGCTGGCCTGTTGGGCGATCGCAGGCGTCGCGTTGATTGGAGTCGCCGCCCTTCGGACCGCGGAGTTCCGCTCCCGGTGACCTAGTATTCGCGCGTGGGCCTCGAGGACAGGGAGTCGATGCGCATCCTTCGGGATGCGCTCGATCCCGCAGTGGCCGACCCGCTCATCGCCGACATGTACACCCGGTGGTTCGCCGCCGACCTGTCCGCGCGCGACCTGTTCCCGCCCGACATGGCCACCCAACGCAAGGCCTTCGCACACGCCCTGTCCTGGTTGTGCGACGAACTGATCGCCCAGCGCGCCGAGGAGCCCGTCGGGTTCCTCGCCCAACTCGGTCGCGATCACCGCAAATACGGTGTCACACAGCAGCATTACACGACGCTGCAGGAGGCCATGCTCGCCGCCCTGCGGGTGGCACTCACCGAGTACTGGGACCGTCGTCTGGCCGAGGCCGTCACCGACGTCGTGACACTGATCACCGGCGTGATGAGCGGGGCCGCGGACGCGGAGACCACGCCGCCGTTCTGTGACGGCACCGTGCTCGAGCACCTGCGCGTCAGCCGCGACATCTCGGTGATCCGGTTGAAGATGGACCAGCCGCTGAACTACCACGCCGGCCAGTACGTCCCCGTACAGGTACCGCAGTGGCCGCGCCGGTGGCGGTATCTGAGCCCGTCGATCCCGGCCGACCCCGACGGCTACGTCGAGTTCCACGTGCGGTCGGTTCCGGGCGGAATGGTCAGCACCGCGATCGTCGGGGAGACCCGCCCCGGTGACCGGTGGCGGCTGGCCAACCCACACGGAGCGCTGGATGTCGACCGCGACGACGGCGACGTGCTGATGATCGCCGGGCGCACGGGGCTGGCTCCGCTACGCGCACTGATCATGGACATGACCCGGTACACCGACAACCCCCGGGTCCACCTGTTCTTCGGCGCGAAGTATCCCTGCGAGCTCTACGACCTGTGCACGCTGTGGGAGATCGCCTCGATCAATCCCTGGCTGGCGGTGACGCCGGTCAGCGAGCTGAACTTCGACCCACCCTGGGCACGCGAGTATCCCGACGTCACCCCGCCGCGTGGCCTGCACGTGCGCCAGGTGGGGACGCTGCCCGAGGTGGTGACCCAGTACGGCAGCTGGGGGGACCGGCAGATCCTCATCTGCGGCGGACCGCAGATGGTCACCGAGACCAAGGCGGCCCTGTTGGCCAAAGGCGCGCCCGCCGAACGTATCCGCCACGATCCGCTGGCCACATGAGGGCCGTTGCGTGGCAGGATCAGTCGTCATGGACGAGTTCGAGACCGTCACGCTGCGCGACCCGTCGTCCCCGCTGACCGCGACCTACGTCCCGGGTGCGGGAATGGTGGCGACCTCGTTGTCCGACGACGGGGTCGAGCTGCTGGGGCAGCGGCGCGGTCTGCAGGCGTATGTGTCGAACCACAAGACGATGGGGATCCCGATCCTCTACCCGTGGGCGAATCGGTTGAGCAGCATGGGTTACGGCGTCGACGGGGCGGTGGTGACGCTGACGCCCGGCACCGGCGGTGTGCGCACCGATCAACACGGCGTGCCGATCCACGGCACCTTGGGCGGCTACCGGGACTGGACCGTCACCACCCTCTCGGAGTCGCAGTTGACGGCGGAGCTGGACTTCGCGGCGCGGCCGGCGCTGCTGGCGACGTTCCCGTTTCCGCATCTGCTGACCCTCGACGTCACGCTGGCCGACCGCACCCTCACAGTGACGACCACCGTGACCGCCACGACCGGCTCCCGGGTGCCGATGTGCTTCGGGTTCCACCCGTACCTGCAACTGCCCGGCGTGCCACGATCGCAGTGGCGGATCGAGACGCCGGCGATGCGCTATCAGCCCGTGAACGCGTGGGGCATCCCCACCGGGCGGGTCGAGCAGCGCGCCGCCGCCGCCGAGGTGTTGGCCGACAGATTCATCGACGACGGGTTCGACGAGGTCGCCGAAGGATCGGTGTTCGCGCTCTCGGGCGGTGATCGCCGCATCGAGGTGCACTTCGACCAGGGCTACACCGCCGCACAGGTCTACGCCCCGGGCGACGACGACGTGGTGTGCTTCGAGCCGATGGCCGCGCCCACCGACGCGCTGCGCCGCGGCGGCTACCGCGAGGTGGCGCCGGGGGAATCCGCGGTGGCGCAGTTCCGCATCAAGGTCACCTGACGAGAACGCCGGAATTGCATTCCAGCAGCGGAAGTGCGAGAAGACTGCTGCCGGAATGCAATTCCGGCGGCTCTCAGCGCTTGTGGCGCGGCTGCCACACCACCAGCGCGGTGCTCTTGGCGCGAGGCTGCGAGCGCAGCCGCTCGACCTCCTCGGTCAGCTCACGCAACCGCGACTGCAACGCCTCGACCTGATTGGTCAGCTCGATGATGCGCTTGATGCCCGCGAGGTTGACGCCCTCGTCCTGCGACAGCCGTTGCACCTCACGCAACAGCTCCACGTCACGCTGCGAATAGCGCCGTCCCCCACCGGAACTGCGCTGCGGGCTGACCAGACCGAGCCGGTCGTAGGTGCGCAGCGTCTGCGCGTGCATGCCCGCGAGTTCGGCGGCGACCGAGATCAGGAACGTGCGGGCTTCCTCGGCGCGCTCGGATCCACGATCGACGGCCATCAGGGCCCTCGCTTCTTCGCGCAAGCGCTCATCAGGCACCAGCCCATCCGGCCCGCGGATCGAATCCGCTCGCTCGTTCGGCCTTGGCGTAGGCCTCCAACGCCTCGGCCGCCTCGCCCTCCAGGTTCGGCGGTACCGCGACCTTCACGGTGACCAGCAGGTCGCCGTGGCCTCCCGAGCGCTTCGGCACGCCGCGGCCACGCACCCGCAGGATGCGCCCGTCGGAGGTGCCCTTGGGCACCCGCACCCCGACCTTGCCCTCCAGCGTCGGCACCGAAAGCGTTGTGCCCAAAGCCAATTCGTGGAAGCTGACCGGGACCGTGACGGTCAGGTCGTCACCGTTGCGCCCGAACACCTTGTCCGGACGCACGTGCACGGTGACGTACAGGTCGCCCGACGGCGCACCACGCAGCCCGGCTTCACCCTGTCCGGCCAGCCTGATGCGTTGACCGTCCTCGACGCCGGGCGGGATCCGCACGTTGATCGTGCGGGTCCGGGTGGTCACGCCGGTGCCCTTGCACTCGTCGCAGGGGTTCTCGATGATCGAGCCGCTGCCCCGGCACTCGGTGCACGGCTCGGAGAACCCGAACGCACCCTGGTTGCGACTGACCACCCCGGCGCCGTTGCAGTTGGCGCACACCTTCGGGCTGGTACCCGGACGCGCACCACTGCCGTGGCAGTTGGTGCACGGCGCGGGACTGGTCAGCCGCAGCGGCATGGCCACCCCCTTGGTGGCCTCCAGGAAGCTCAGCTCGGTCTCGGTCTCGAGGTCGTTACCCCGCCGGGGCCGACTGGGCCGCGGCTGCTGGGCGCCGCGCCCGAACAGCCCGCCGAACAGGTCCCCGATGTTCGCCCCGCCGGTCTGGCCGGCGGCGTCGAAGAGATCGTTGAGGTTGAACTCCGCGCCGTTGCCCCCACCGAAACCACCGAAACCGCCGCCCCCGCCGTACCGGCCACGACCGAACCCGCCGCCGGCGAACAGGCGGCGGGTCTCGTCGTACTCCTTGCGTTTGGCCGGGTCGGTGAGCACCTCTTTGGCCTCCGAGGCCGCCTTGTAGCGCTCCTCGGCCACCGAGTTGCCGGGGTTCCGGTCCGGATGGTTCTCGGCGAGGATCTTGCGGGCTGCCCGCTTGATCTCTTCCTGGCTGGCGTCGGAGGCGACGCCGAGCTCCTTGTAGAAGTCCTTCTCAACCCACTCCCGCTGGGCCATATCGGGTCACCTCCTCCACCGGTTCGTCGTGTCGTTCGATCAATTCGATTCTGCGGCCTGTCCGGGCTCAGACCCGGCATTGTCGGCCTCGGCTGCGTCGGGGACGGTGTCGACCACCCCGACCATGGCGTGGCGCACCACGTGCTCACCGACGCGGTAGCCGCGCCGCATCACGGTGCCCACCACCGGGTGCGTGCCTTCGCCCTCGTGCTGCACGGCCTCGTGCAGTTCGGGGTCGAAGGGCTCACCCTCCTCGCCGAACGCTGCGAGACCCAGCCCGTCGAGCACGCCGACGAGCTTGTCCGCGACCGCCTTGAACGGCCCGGACTCCAGGTCACCGTGGCTGCGGGCCCGGTCCAGGTCGTCGAGCACCGGCAACAGTTCGGCCAACGCGGTCGCCTTCGCACGGTCGGCGATCAGCTGCTGGTCGCGCAGCGCGCGCTTGCGGTAGTTGTCGTACTCCGCCTTGACCCGCTGCAGGGTCGCCTTGAGCTCGTCGACCTCCGCGGTGTTGCCGCCCGCCTCGCCACCGGACGCCTCCGGCGCCGGCCCCGAGGGGGCCGGGCCGGCAGGCGGGGTGTCACGCACCTGACCGGTCTCGGGATCGATACGCCGCTTGTCGGTGACGGTGATCGGTTCCTCGTGGTCAGCTGCGTTACTCACTTGCGCTCCTGGTCGTCCTCAACAACTTCGGCGTCGACGACGTCGTCACTGCCCGGTGCGGCACCCGCGGACTCACCGCCGGCGGCGCCCTGTTCGGCCTGGGTGGCCTCGTAGATCGCCTGGCCCAGGGCCTGGCTCTCCTCGCCGAGCTTCTCCATCGCGGCCTTGATGGCCCCGATGTCGGTGCCCTCGAGCGCCTTCTTGGCGTCGGCGATGGCGCCGTCGACCTTCGTGAGCGTCTCCTCGGGGACCTTCGATCCACCCTCGGCCTCGCGCTGGTCCTTGACGAACTTCTCCGTCTGGTACACCAGCGACTCGGCCTGGTTGCGGACGTCGGCCTCCTCGCGCCGCTTGCGGTCCTCCTCGGCGTGCGCCTCGGCGTCCTTGATCATCCGGTCGATCTCCTCCTTGGACAGGCCGGAGCCTTCCTGGATCTTGATTGTGTTCTCCTTGCCGGTGCCCTTGTCCTTCGCGGTGACGTGCACGATGCCGTTGGCGTCGATGTCGAAGGTCACCTCGATCTGGGGCACGCCGCGCGGAGCCGGCGGGATACCGGTCAGCTCGAAGCTGCCGAGCAGCTTGTTGTGTGCGGCGATCTCGCGCTCACCCTGGAAGACCTGGATCTGCACCGACGGCTGGTTGTCGTCGGCGGTGGTGAAGGTCTCCGACCGCTTGGTCGGGATCGTGGTGTTGCGCTCGATCAGCTTGGTCATCACGCCGCCCTTGGTCTCGATACCCAGCGACAGCGGGGTGACGTCGAGCAGCAGGACGTCCTTGACCTCGCCCTTGAGCACACCGGCCTGCAGAGCGGCGCCGACGGCGACGACCTCGTCGGGGTTGACGCCCTTGTTGGGGTCCTTCCCGCCGGTCATCTCCTTGACCAGGTCGGTGACCGCGGGCATCCGGGTGGAACCACCCACCAGCACGACGTGGTCGATGTCGCCGACGGCGATGCCGGCGTCCTTGACGACCTGCTGGAACGGCTTGCGGGTGCGGTCGAGCAGGTCCTGGGTGATGCGCTGGAACTCCGCCCGGGTCAGCTGCTCGTCGAGGAACAGCGGGTTCTTGTCCGCGTCGACGGTGATGTAGGGCAGGTTGATCGAGGTGCTCTGGCTGGAGCTGAGCTCGATCTTGGCCTTCTCGGCGGCTTCGCGGAGCCGCTGCATGGCCATCTTGTCCTTGGTCAGGTCGATGCCCGAGCTGGCCTTGAACTTGTCGACGAGCCACTCGACGATGCGGTCGTCCCAGTCGTCGCCACCGAGGTGGTTGTCGCCGCTGGTGGCGCGGACCTCGACGACACCGTCGCCGATCTCGAGCAGCGACACGTCGAAGGTGCCGCCACCGAGGTCGAAGACCAGGATGGTCTGTTCCTTCTCGCCCTTGTCCAAGCCGTAGGCCAGCGCCGCGGCGGTGGGTTCGTTGACGATGCGCAGCACGTTCATGCCGGCGATCTGCCCGGCTTCCTTGGTGGCCTGCCGCTGGGCGTCGTTGAAGTACGCCGGGACGGTGATCACCGCGTCGGTGATGTCCTCGCCCAGGTAGCTCTCGGCGTCGCGCTTGAGCTTCATCAGCACGCGGGCGCTGATCTCCTGGGGGGTGTAGTCCTTGTCGTCGATCTTGACCGACCAGTCCGTGCCGATGTGGCGCTTGACCGAGCGGATGGTCCGGTCGACGTTGGTCACCGCCTGGTTCTTGGCGGGCTGGCCGACCAGCACCTCGCCGTTGCGCGCGAACGCGACAACCGAAGGCGTGGTTCGCGCACCCTCTGAGTTGGCGACGACGACGGGGTCGCCACCTTCGAGCACCGCGACGACGGAGTTGGTGGTCCCGAGGTCGATGCCGACCGCACGAGCCATAGTTTCTGCCTCCTGATAGATGTTTCTGGGGTCACTCTCATTGATCTGAGTGCACCGCGCTCAAGAATGCTCCTCGGGACGCTCCCGTGTCAACTCAGACTTGAGTCTGATTCACTCAACTGTGTCGAAAGGCTCAACGGGGGCGCTCGTAGCTTTGTTCCCCGGCTCCGCAACTTTTTCCGCGGAATAGCGTTCCCGGCCGCAAATGGGCCCCGGTCACGACCTTGAGCGCTCTCTCGCAGATCACGGGAACCACCGGCGAGTCACGCCCGTCACAGGCGTCACATCCTGCGTAGGCTCGACCCGGTGAGGGTTGCACTGACGGTCGCAGGCGGTCTGGCGATCGTCGTCGCCGTGGCGGGCTGTCAGACGACGGTCGAAGGCACCGCCACCCGGGCCCGGTCCGGCGGCGACGGGCACAGCGAGCCGGCGTTCCCGACGCCCCGCCCCACCCGGACCCCGTCGCCGACGCCCGCACCGACGCCGTCGCAGCCGCCCCGCGAGCCGAACGGCGAGGTGCTGCGACCGCAGAACGGCTACGTCTTCATCGAGACGAAGTCCGGCAAGACCCGCTGCCAGATCAACGAGGCCGAGGTCGGCTGCGAATCGGCGTTCACCGACTCACCGGAGATCGAGGGCATGCCGGCCAACGGTGTCCGCTACACCGCCGACGGGCAACTGGCCTGGGTGCTGGGCAACATCGGTGCGATCCCCGCCGTCACGCTCGACTACCGGACCTACTCGGCGCAGGGCTGGACGATCGACGCCCGCGAGGACGGCACGACGTTCACCAACGACCGCACCGGTCGCGGCATGATGATCAGCACCGAGGGCGTCGAGACCTTCTGAGTCCGACACCCCGGAAAACCCGTGATTCCCCGGCCGCCCAGAAGGGAACTCCCGAACCCATGACCGTCGCTCAGCGCGAACGCGCCGCCCTGGTGTCCTCCCTCCGCGACGTCGGTCCCGACGCGCCCACCCTGTGCGAGGGCTGGGCCACCCGGGACTTGGCCGCCCACCTCGTCGTCCGGGAACGCCGCCTCGATGCCGCCCCCGGAATCCTGGTCCCGTTCCTGGCCGGTTACACCGAGCGCGTACAGAACCAGGTGGCCGCGTCCACCGATTGGGACCGGCTGATCGACCAGACCGCGTCGGGACCGCCGCTGTACTCGCCGCTCAAACCGCTCGACGCGGTGGCCAACGTCGCCGAGTTCTTCATCCACCACGAGGACATCCGGCGCGCGCGTCCCGGCTGGGAGCCCCGCCCGCTCGACGACCAGACCACCGCCGCGCTGCGCCGACCGGTGGGGATGATGGCCCGGATGACGCTGCGCAAGGCACCGGCGACGATCGTGCTGGCCACCCCGGCCGGGGACACGCTCGGCACGGTCGGGCGCGGACCCGAGATCGTGGTGACCGGCGACCCCGGTGAGCTGCTGATGTTCGTCGCCGGCCGCGACGAGGCACGCGTGCAGATCGACGGTCCACCCGATGTGGTCGAGCGGGTCAAGCGGGCACGGGCCGGACTGTGAGCGCGGCCATGGTGGATTTCCGCGTCTTCGTCGAACCGCAGCAGGGCGGCACCTACGCCGATCAACTCGCTGTCGCCCGGACCGCCGAGAGCGCCGGCTACACCGCGTTCTTCCGCTCCGATCACTACCTGGCGATGAGTGGCGACGGCCTCCCCGGCCCGACCGACTCGTGGGTGACCCTGGCCGGCATCGCGCGCGAGACCTCCACGATCCGGCTGGGCACCCTGGTCACCTCGGCCACGTTCCGCCACCCCGGGCCGCTGGCCATCGCGGTCGCGCAGGTCGACGAGATGAGCGGCGGACGCGTCGAATTCGGTCTCGGCGCAGGATGGTTCGAGGCCGAACACCAGGCCTATGCGATCCCGTTCCCGCCGCTGGGCGAACGGTTCGACCGACTGACCGAGCAACTCGAGATCCTGACCGGGCTGTGGACCACGCCGTCGGGTGAGACGTTCGACCACCAGGGCGCCCACTACACCGTCGTCGACTCCCCCGGCCTGCCCAAACCCCTGCAGTCCCCGCACCCCCCGATCATCATCGGCGGGGGTGGCGCCAAACGCACCCCGGCGCTGACGGCGCGGTTCGCCGCCGAATTCAACATCCCGTTCGTCGACCTCGACACCCTGACCACCCAGTACCGACGGGTGGCCGCCGCCGTCGAGAAGGCCGGGCGGGCCCCCGACTCCCTGACCTATTCGGCGGCGTTCGTGCTGTGCGCGGGGCGCGACGACGACGAGGTGGCCCGCCGGGCCGCGGCCATCGGCCGCGAGGTCGACGAACTGCGCTCGAACTCGCCGGCGGTCGGCACCCCGGACGAGATCGTCGACAAGCTCGGACCGTTCCTCGAGGCCGGGGTGCAGCGGATCTACCTGCAGGTCCTCGACATGTCCGACCTCGACCACATCGAGTTCTTCGCCGAGCAGGTGCTGCCCCGACTGCGCTGACCCGGCCTTTTCGCGACGCCGCGGCTACTATCGGCAGCCGTGACCGGCCGCCGAGGTGACGACGACGAGGACGACTCCGTCGCGTGGCACAACCGCACGTCCACCCTGCTCGGGGCGAGCATCGCGGCGCTGGCGGCGATCGCGGTGATGGTCTCGGCGGTGATGTATGTGACCCGCCAGTCCGACCCGATCCGGACTCCGATGTACCTCACCGAGACCAGTCGGTCGGCGACGCCGACCAAGACGTCCCGGTCGACGTCCCGGACCACCACGACGCGCCTCACCAGCACCAGCCCGCCGGAAACCACCGACATCGACCCGGCGCTGCCGACCGAGACGGTGTCGGAGTCGGAAACCACCACACCGAGCACCCGGCCGCCCCGCACCCGGGAGGACGACGCCGACGAGGAACGCACCACCACCTCGCGTGTGCGCCCGCGAACCAACGTGACGCGTACACCGGCGCCGTAGGCTTTTGCGCCTACTATCGGGATTCGTGGCCCGCTACGGAGACGACGACCAGAACTACTACCGCGACGACGACCCCACCCAGATGAGCGGGTACGGGTACGACGAGTACGGCCAACAGGTCCCACCCGAGCCGGAAGCGGTGCCGTGGTACCGCAAACCCGTCGCGCTGGTGGCGTTCGGCGCCGTGGGTGCCGTTCTGATCGCCCTGATCGTCTACGGGCTGGCGAAGGTCATCGCCGGGGATTCGACGTCGGAGACCACGACGACGACGTCGCTGACCCCGGTCACGACCACGACCGCACCCGCGGTCGCGCCGCCGGTCACCGTCACCGAGACGGCACCGGTCACCACGACCACCACCGAACCGGTGACCACCACGCCCACCACGACGCCGACGACGACCACCACGACGACGCCGAGCACGACGGTCGAGACCAGCACGAGCACCAGCACCAGCGTGGTGACCCAGACCGAGACCGAGACGGTGACCGAGACACCACCGCCGGCCGAAGAGCCCTGATCAGCAAGGCGTCTCTGACGACTCCTCGCATGCGCTGACCGGCTCGGGCGCGGCTTCGGTGACCGGTGCGGTTTCGGCGACCTGCGCCGGTTCGGCGCTGGGTGCGACCGAAGTCTGCGGCGGCGCGGCGGGTTCGGGACTCGGCGCCTGCGTGGGTGTGGGCGCCTGGGTCGGGCTGGGCGACGCGGTCGGTGTCGGCGCCTGGGTCGGGCTGGGCGACGCGGTCGGTGTCGGCGTCTGCGTCGGGCTCGGCGACGCGGTCGGAGTCGGGGTCCGGGTAGGGCTCGGCGACGCGGTCGGTGTCGGGGTAGGGCTGGGCGACGCACTCGGAGTCGGCGTCGCGCTCGGGCCGGGGGCCACGGGTACCGGCAGGACCACCACCGGCACCGGGGCTGGCGCAGGCACGGGCACAGGGGCGGGAGCCACCGGAACAGATTGTGGCGCAGCCTGTTTCGTGACGGGCAACGGCGGTGGCGGCGCCGGCTGACGTGCCGCCGGGACCGGAGCGGGAGCCGCGACGGTCGCGGTGACCGTCTGCGGCGCCGGGCCGACGGGTTCCTGCACAGGAGGCTCCTGCACGGGTCGCGCGGCCGGCACCTCGATTCGCGCGGTATCGGCGGTCACCTGCTCGGCGGGTCGGGCCTGCGAGGTCAGCACCAGCCCCGTGGTGGCCAGCGCGGCCAGGCACGCCGCTCCGGCGAACAACACGCCGGGCCTGCGGTACCAGGCCAACGTATCGACATCGCCTGTCGCGGAATCGTATTCGTCGAAGTGGACATCCGGTCGGGCATACGCCGCCGCCTCATAGGGGACGGGCTCGACCAGATCGTCGGGCTCGTCCGACCATGCCACCGGCGGTGCCGCCATCGTGTCGTCGGCGGCCGACGTCGGCGCCAGCATCGTGGCCGGCTCGACGACCAGGCGACGGCGGGCGATCAGCTCGGCGCCGGCCGCGGCGACCACCTGCGCCGCCGCGACGGTGACCACCGGCACCCGCATCGCTTGTGAGAGCCGTTCGGTGACCGCCGGGATGCGCGCCCCGCCGCCCACGGTCGCGAGCGCCGACACCCGGGCCGGGGCGACACCGTTGCGGTACAGCGCATCTGCGAGATGGGTGACGAACCGGTCCAGTGGTGCGGCGAGGAGCCCTTCGAGTTCGGAACGGGTCACCCGGACGGTCCGGCCGCCCACGGTCAGACCGGTCGCGGTGTGGGTCGACAGCTGCTCCTTGGCGATGCGGCAGTGGTCGCGCAACTCGACCAGCGCCGCGACCTCGGAGGTGGCGGCGGGGTCGGGTTCGAGTCCGTCGAGGACGTGGCGCAGCAGCGCCTGGTCGATCAGGTCCCCAGAGAACTCGGTGTCGCGCAGCGTCGGCGCCAGCGGTGTCAGTCCCCGGCCGGCGTCGGCCAGCGTGATGCTGCTGCCCGTGGCTCCGAAGTCACACAACACCACCACACCGTGGTCCGGCAGGCCCGGATTGCACTGCAGCGCGGTCAGAGCCGCCGCGGCATCCGGCACCGTCAGCAGGTGCGGCGCGCGGTTGCGCAGTGCGGACACGGTCGCCTCCGACCAGTGCGCCGGCACGGCGACGGCCACGCTGTCGGGCCGCTGCTGCGGGCACACCGTGCGGGTCAGCGCCTCCAGCGCGGCCGCGGCGAGGTCCTCAGCCCGGTGGGTGGATCCGTCGGCGGCCACCAGGGGGATCGGATCCCCGACGCGCTCGACGAACCCCGTCAAGGCCGGTCCCGGCCCGACCGCGACCTCCGTGGGACGCACGGTCGGCCGCCCGTCGACGACGGCGGCCATGCCGGCCGCGCCCAACGACAGACCCAGAGAAGCGCGCATACCTCCTATGTCGCCGGACAGGCACAAAACGTTAAACCGGACGGGACCGCTGTCCGCTGCTGGCGTAATCGGCGACCAGCGCCTCGGCGCTGCGGACCGCGGCCCGGCAGGCGCGGGCGGTGAACGGGTCGTTGAGGGGGTGCTCTGCGCGGCGACGCCACCGTTGAGCCGCGGCGAACGCAGCCCGCGGACCGTCCCCGGGATCGTCGGGACGCAACCCGAGACGACTGGCCGCATCGGTTCCGGACCCGCCGATCAGGCGGCGCAGCGACGCCATCTCGTCGTCGTTGAGGGTGGTGGGCCGCGACCGCAGCTGGCTGAGCAGCCGCAGCTCCTCGAACGCGTGGGTGTCGGCGAGCAGCGGCTCCACGTCGGCGAGGATGCGCGGCGTGGCGTAGATCGGGTGCTGCTGGACGAATCGTCGCAGCGACAGCAACGCGGTATGGGCTTTGAGTAGGTCGGAGCGCTGCGCGAACTGTTGGTCGATGACGTCGCGAAGCGCCACCAGCCCGCTGCGTTCGAGCAGTTCCTCGGCCAGCGCCACCGAGTCGGAGATCCCGGCACGCAGCAGCGCCAGCGAGATCCTGATGCCGAACATGCCGAACCGGTCCAGCAGCGCCGCGCGGGTGGCGGCGTCGACGGGCAGCGCCGCGTCGTCGCGGACGAAGCGGTCCACCGACAGCATCGCCTTGCTCAGGTCGGCGGAGTCGGTGGCGGCCAGCCGTTCCAGGGCCGCGAACTCGCTCTGACGCAGCGTGCGGGCGGTGAACGCGAGCAGACCCGACACCGGGACGACGGCCTGGCAGATGCCGGTGCGGTCCATCTCCGCGGTGAACCGGGCGGCGACGTCGCGCGCCGAGAGCATGGCGTCGATCCGGCCGGCGCCGATCTCGTCGGCCCGCGAGGCCACCCCGATCACGCCGAGCGCCCCGGTGGCGCCGCCCACCAGCTCGCCGATCTGCTTGAGCAGCGCGATGTCCGCGGCGTTGAGGGTACGCAGCAGGAACACCACCGCGTCGACCCGCGGGACGCCGTCGTCGGGTACCAGGAGGCGCAGCGTGCGGGCGGAGACGTCGCGCGACAGCGACGAGGTCCCCGGGGTGTCGATGATCGTGGCGTCAGCCAGTTCGGCGGCCGGCCATTCCACGTCGAGGTCGACGACGTCGTCGGGGTCCAGCGTCGCGAAGTCGAACGTCAGGCCACCGTCCTGCGGGTCGCGGGCGATGGGCACGTTCGAGCGTCGCCCGCCGCGGTGATTGGCCGTCACCCGCGGGGTCGGCCCGTGGCGGAACCAGGTCACGATGCGGGTGGCCTCGGTCGCGTCGGTGGGCGCGATGTTCTCCCCGACCAGCGCGTTGACCAGCGTCGACTTGCCTGCTTTCAGCGTGCCGGCCAGCGCGATGCGGATGGGTTCGTTCAGGCGGCGGCCGATGCGGTCGAGTTCGTGGTGCAGGTCGGGGCGCCCGGCGTAGGCGGGGTCGGCGCGGTAGGCCGCGGCGGTGCCGCCGAGGATCGCTCGCACTCGGTCGCTGGTGTTCAGGGTGGCTGACCCCCGGCTGTGGGACTACGGACCTGTCGAGCTTAGTGACGGTTGCGTCCCGGGATGATCGAGAACCTGCCGCAGGACGTTGCGTTGCCGCTCGAGCTCCCTGATCCGCGCGTTGTGCTCGGTCTCGGCCAGCTTGGCCGCCGCGAGCGTGGCCTGCAGCGACTCGTTGAGCGACCGGGTGATCTGGTCGGCGATGCCGCGGTAGTGGTCGCGCAGTTGCCGCTGGACGCCCTTGAGCCGGTCGCGGGACTCCTTGCTCACCGCGAAGGCGACGTCGTCGACGAATCGGCGCACGTTGGCCTTGGCCTCGTTGCGCACCCGCAGCATCCGGTTCTCCATGTCCTCCTGATAAGCCTTGCGGCCCAGGATGAATCCGGCACCCAGCGACAGCGGATTGAACATGCCGAGTCCGGCGAAGGAGGTCAGCATCCCGAACATCAGCACCCCGCCGTAGGAGCCGCGCATCCCGGTGACGATCTTGTGGCCCAGCTTCAGGGGTTTGGCGTCGAGTTGGGACACCGCCCGGAACTCACCGAGGTCTGCGCCCATCTCGCGGGCATCCAGCGTGGGCATCCGCACCGCGTCGAGCCCGGCTTCTTCGAAGGTGCGGGCCACCTCGGCGGCGAGCGCCTCGGCGCGTTGGTAGGCCCACACGAAGTTGTCGCCGACGGCGGTGGCGATGGCGTCCTCGAGTTCGGCGCCGATCTCGGCCCAGTGCAGGGTGGGATCGCCGGTGTCGATGACGCGTTCGGTGTGAAAGGTGATGGTGCGGAACCGTTGTCGCAGATCGTGGTCGACGTCGGCGGTCAGATCGGCGATGCCGTCGCTGAGCACCTGCTGCCACAGCGCGGTCTGCTGCAGCGCCTCCTGGGCCTCCCGCTTGCGACGCTCCAACTCCTCGGTCAGGCGCTCCCGGGTCTGCGGGTCGGTCAGCGACGAGTGCTCGGCATCGGCGGCGAGCAGAAGGTGCTCGGCGGCGTTGCGGATCTCCGACACCACGGCCTCGCGCACCCGGGTCTGTTGCCGTGCGAGCACCTGCTCGGACAGGAACCGCACCAGCGCAGGGAAATTGGATTCCTCGTTGAGTTCCTTGTCGTTGTGCGACACCGCGTGGGCGCGCAGCGTCGACGACAACGGGATCACCGGGAGGTCGACACCGTTGCGGCGCAGATGCTCGGTGTCGGTGTCGACGATCCGGCGCCAATGCGGGTACAGGTCGGTCTTGGTCGCCACTACCGCCGCAACCGGGCAGATCTCGACGGCTTGGCGCAGGAAGGTCATCTCGGGTTCGGTGAGCTCGCCGCTGGCGTCGCTGATCATCAGCATCGCGTCGGCGTCGGGGAGCAGACCGAGCGTCGCCGACAGATGCGGTTGGCCGTGTCCGCCGACGCCCGGGGTGTCGACGAAGGCCAGGCCCCCTTTGAGCAGGGGGCTCGGTGCGGTCACCTCGACGCGGAGCACCTCGCGACCGCCGGCCTGCGGGGCGCGGCGCAGGTCGGCACCCAGATCGGTCATCGGGATCTCGACGAGCTCGGGCTCCTGTCCCTCACCGCGGGCGACCACCAGACGCGCGGACGGCTGCTCGGCGTAGGACACCACGGTCGCCAGCACCGTCGATTCGTCGTCCCCGACCCTTGCCACCGGCATGTTGAGCAGGGAGTTGAGCAGCATGCTCTTGCCCTGCTTGAGGTGCCCGGCGATCACGACCCGGATCTGTGGGTCGTCGAGCCGCTGCCGCGCCCGGGTGAGCCGCTTGACCAGGTCGCCGCGCTGCCGGGCCTCGGCGATCGTGCGGGTGTGCTCGAGCAACTCGACCAGCGCGTGGTCGCTGCGTTGACCGGTGGCCTGTGTCATCGATGTCGCCTCCGACGTCGGGGTGCTTCAACGGTAGGCGCGCCGACTGGCGGGGACCATGACGATCCCCGCCAGTGGCGTGCCGCGGTGGACTCAGAACGCGTCGAGTCCGGCCAGGGCCGCGTTGTTCGACGCGATGTCGGTGTCGAACCCGGTCGTGGTGTCGATGCCGGTGCTGTTGCCCGAGAACAGGTCGGTCTCGGTGACGTTGCCCGAGCCGATGTTCGACTCGTAGGCCGACGAGTTGTCCTCGACCGAGGTCTCGGTCGTGGTCGAGATGTCGGTCTCCACAGAGGAACTGACCGAGTTGTCCTCGACGTTGCGGCTGCCGTAGTCGCCGTCGATGCGGGTTCCGGTGTTGACGTCGGTGTCGGTGATGACGATGCCGCCACCGTTGCCGCCGGATCCGCCGACCGCGTTGCCGCCACCGATACCGATCAGGCTGCCGCCACCGTCGGCGCCGCCGCCGTTGCCGCCGCTGGTGTCGACGTCGTTGAGCACGGGGGCGTCGTTGTCGGCGATCAGGTCGCCACCGGCGGTCTTGGAGTTGTCCTCGACCTCGTTGTCCTTGCCGACGACGACGTTGGAGCCCGAACCGGCGAGGATGTCGCCGTTGTTCATGGTGTTGCCGTCACCGAGCACCGCGCCGTCACCGCTGACGATGTCGCCGTCGTTGTCCCCGTCGACGACCACGGCGCCGTTGGTTGCGGTGGTGGTGGACTTGTCGCCGAACGTGATGTCACCGAAGCCCAGGTTGAACCCTCCGTTCTGCGCGTTGGCGCCGGCATCCTGGACCGGGCTGGCGACCGGCACGTTGTTGCCGCTGAGCAGATCGGTGTTGGTCTCCGGCGCGAAGGTCGGCGCCCAGGAGGTCTGCGGCGAGAACGGGGACGCGAAGTTGGAGGCCAGCTGGTGATGATCGGCCACCGCGCGCTGCAGGCCGACGATCGGGTCACCACCGCCGAGGGCGTAGCCGGCCGGAGCCGCGGTGGCCGCCACGGACGCGAGTTGTGCGGCCGTGACGTTGGGCAGGCCCGCGTCGCGCAGCGCCCCGTCGGGGTCGACGACGAACGAGGTCGCCGCCGCCGGGCTGCGGAACAGGTCGAGGATGAAGTCGATGAGAGCTTGCATGGCAGTTCCTTTCTGGCTCCGCCGGGCTGTCTCCGGCGATCTGTAGACCACGTTAGGAAGATCCAGGGTGCTCGAAAACGGGGTCCGGACCTATCCCCATAAACCCCTAACTAGGGGTAGATGCGAAATTGTTTTAGGGGGTTAGGGGTTGGGTGGGGCCCCGGGTTCGGGCCACACGAAAAAGACCCGCACGGACGTTGGTCCGTGCGGGTCTGGGGACGTCGGTGGGGGTCAGTCGAAGATGTCGAACGGCGAGGCCGGGTCCTGGTAGGTCGGCAGTTCCTCGCCACCGAGCAGGGCGTCGTCGAACACCGCGTCCTCGATCCCGGCGTCGATCCCGGCGTCGATCGGCGAGGACATCGGGGCGGCCATGCCGGCGTCGTCGAGGTCCACCGTGACCGGCAGGTTCGATTCGACGTCGAACGCATCGGCGCCGACCCGGTCCAGCAGCGGGGTGTCCAGCGGGTCGGGCACCTGGTCGCCGAAGGCGTCGAAGGCCGCGGTGGCGGCACCGGTGGCCCACACATTGTCGGCCGGTTCGGCGCCGAACGGGTCCACCCCGGAACCCGAGAGGTTCATCGACAGCGACTCCGCGACGACCGGGATCAGGTTCTCGACGTCGGCACCGGTCACACCGGCCAGGTTCGCAGCGGCGAGGGTGCCCTCGGGATCCGCCGCGTACCGGGCGGCCGTCTCCGGATCGCGCACCACCGACAGCACGAAATCCAGCAGCGAATTCGCCATCGTCGTCTCCTGTCGGTCGGGTCTTCCGTCGATGGTAGGCAGACGAAGGACAGTGCGGATCGGTGCTCGGCCCACCTCCGCCCCCGTCGCGTTAGGGGGTTGCCCCATAGGGGATCCGCCACACTAGGGGCAGTTGCGCGCCGGTGTCCGGAGCAGCCGCTATCGTGGTCCACGGCCCAGACACGGGAGGCGCGTCATGACCGAACCTTTGGGGTTGTCGATCGGGACGACCAACCTGGTGGCAGCCCGAGTGGGCCGTCCCCCGGTGACCCGGCGCTCGATCCTGCACCTGCACCCCGACCGGGCGCCCGACGTCGGCGACCCCGGCCAACTGCCGGCCGGAGCCCCGGCCGGCGTGGCGCTCGGCGGCTTCGTCGAGCGGGTCGGCGACCCGGTGCCGCTCGTCGCGCCCGACGGATCCGCGCATCGCGCCGAGGACCTGCTCGCCGAAGCGCTGTCGGCGATGGCGCGGACCGTCGACGGCGGCGCACCCGTCGCGGTCGCGGTGCCGTCCCACTGGGGTCCGGCGACGGTCGGTGCGCTGCGCGGCGCACTGCGGTCCCGGCAGAACCTGTCCCCCGGCGGGGTGCCGCCCGTCCTGATCCCCGATGCCACCGCGGCACTGGCGGCGTTGCAGGCCGCGCCCGGGCTCCCCGCCGACGGCGTGGTGGTGCTCGTCGACCTCGGCGGCAGCGGAACCAGCATCTCCCTGGCCGATGCCGGCGCCAACCTCGACGCCGTCGGCCAGACCGTCCGCTTCACCGACTTCTCCGGGGAGGGCATCGATCGGGCTCTGCTCGACCAGGTACTCGCCGGTCTCAGCGATTCCGGCGCGGCCGACACCGCGGGTACCGCCGCGGTCGGACCGCTGCTGCGGCTGCGTGAGCAGTGCCGCACCGCCAAGGAGACGTTGTCCGCCGAAACCGTCGCGGTCATCCAGGCCGAGCTGCCCGGACATCGCTCCGACATCCGCGTCACCCGCCCGGAACTCGAGCAGCTGATCGCCGAACCGCTCGCCGGACTGCTCTCCGCGATCGATGACACATTGCAGCGCAACAACATTGCGCCCGCACAGGTGTCGGCCGTGGCCACCGTGGGCGGCGGGGCCGCCATCCCGCTGATCACCCAGCGGCTCTCGGAACGTCTGCGCGCACCGGTGATCACCACACCGGAATCCCACCTCAACATCGCCGCGGGCGCCGCGCTGGTGGCCAACCAGAGCATCGAGGCCGACGCAGCGACCGGCCTCGCCCCCGCCGCGGACAGCCCGACCGCGATGGCTCCGGCCGCCTGGGCTGCGGGTGCCGCCGGGTTGGGTACCGGTGCGGCAGCCGACGACGGGGCCGCCTCGGCGACGTTCCGCGCGTTGGCGTGGTCGCAGGACGACGAATCCGCCGACGGCGTGGTGCCCTACACCGGCGAGGACTACACCGCCGCGGGTGCGACCGGCGCCCGCCCGCCGGTCGCGTTCGCCGGAGACGAGGAATACGTCGACGAACCGCCACCACTGCCCTGGTACAAGCGGCCCACCGTGCTGTTCGGCGCGGCCGCCGCGGCGGCGCTGCTGGCCATGGGCGGCCTGGCGATCACCCTGACCGGGTCGGACATCGACCAGACGCCCGTCACCGAGACCGCGACCCCGACCTCACCCGACGGCGAACCGGAGCCGCTTCCGCCCCCGGTCACCACGGTGACCGTCGGCCCCGACGGGGTGGCCACCACGACGGTGAGCCAACCGCCGCCGCCCCCACCCACGACGACCACCTCGGACCCGGCGACCACCACGACGTCACCGACCACCACAACGACGACGACCACGACCACCACGACGACCACCACGCCACCGACCACGACGACGACCCGGACCACGACGACGCGGCCCACCACCACCCAGCCGCCGACCACGACAGCCCCGCCGCCGACCACGACCGTCGCCCCGCCACCGACCACGGTCGACCCGCCCGACCCGGTCATCACCACCATCGTTCCCGACGACGGCGCCTGATCCGACGGCCATGACGAGTCCGGCGCCGCCGACGGCTCTTCCACCGGCGTCCCGAGCAGCCGTCGCCGCGGTGCAGGCCGACCCGCAGGCCGCCGTCAAGCTGTTGGTCACCGGCGGTATCGGCACCGGGAAGTCCACGGTGCTGGCGGCGATGCGAAACGCGCTGCGGGCGGCGGGTCGCCCGGTGCGGTCACGGCCGTCCCCGGGCACCGATGCGGCCGTCGTCGTCGACGACGCGCACCTGCTCGGCGACGACGACCTCGACGCGCTCGCCGAATCGATCGCCGACGCGTCGACCACTGTGATCGTGGCGACCGAACCATTGGCGCACGAGCCGCGACTGCGCGCCCTTCGCACCGCGCTGGAACGGGAACACCCGCCGGTGGTGCTCGGGCCGTGGTCGGCCGACGAGGTGGGTCGTGCGGCGACCGCGAGGTGGGGCACGCCCGCGACGCCGGAGCAGGTGCAGCTGCTGATCTCCGCCACGGCCGGGTTGCCGTTTCTCCTGGATGCCGCCCTCGCGGTGGGCGGCGACGGCCCGGCGGCGGTGCGCCGCGCCGCCCGCTTCGCCCTGATCGACCGACTGCGCGGCGCGGACAGCCTCGAGCTGGACACCCTGCTGGTGTCGTCGTTGAGTCCGGGTCTCGGTCCCGACGACGTCGCCGCCGCGCTGCAACTGCCTCCCGACCAGGCGCTGGCCGCCGTCGACCGGGCCTGGGCCGGCGGGTTGCTCGACCCGTCGTTCCCGCCCGAGTTCCGGCAGACGGTGCACGAGGCGGCCTCCCAGATCGTCGGGGCGGCGCGTCACCAGGACGTCGAAATCGCCTTGCTGACCACTCAATTGGAGTTGGGCACGCTGACCGAGAGCTTGGCCCTCCGCCTGGCCGAGCACGGACTGCGCGACGAACGGCTGGCTGTGGTGCTGACCGAGTTCGCGACCCGCGCGGCCGAGCAACCCCCGCACGCCGCGCGCCTGTATCGCGCTGCGGCGGCCGCGGGATCGGCCGCGCCGGGCAGCCATCTCGCCGACGCGTTGGCGCTGACCGGCGACGCCGTGACCGCCGGACGGCTGGCCGACGCACTGCTCGACTCGCCTGACCCCGCCGAACGGACCGCGGCGGTGCGGATCGCGGCCGCGCTGGCCGTGCAGGACGGCAGCGCAGGACACGCGCACGAGGTGTTCGGCTGGCTCGGCCCGGCTTCCGATGCGGTGGTCACGGCGGCGGCGGCCTACACGGCGATGGCCGTCGGTGACGGCGACGGCGTGCGCGCCGCGGCCGCGTCACCGTCGTCCGGACCGCCGACGTCGGTCGCGCTCGCCGCGCGCAGCATCACCGAGGGGCTGCTGATGACCCTCGAGGAGCCCTACCCCGTCGCGGTGACGCGATTGAGCCAGACCCTGGTCGCCGACCATGCGCGGCTGGGCGCGTTCCCCGACACCCCTGCGGCGCTGGTCGCGCTGACCGCGCTGCACGGCGGCGACCCGGTCCGGGCCCGCAGCGTCCTGACCCGGGCCCTGGCCGACGGAGACGCCGACGTCGTCGGCATCCGGCACCGGCTGCTGTTGGACTGGACGCTGATGCTCGACGGTCGGCTGCCCGCCGACCCCGGTCCCGCAGGTACCTCGACCAACCGGCGCGACGCCCTCTGGAGCGCGGCGCTGCAGACCGCCGTGGCCCGCCGCAGCGGTGACACCGGCGCCATGCAGACCCACTGGTATGCGGCGATGGAGGTGCTCGCCGAGTACTCGGTGGACCTGTTCATGCTGCTTCCGCTCGGCGAACTGTGGGTCGCGGCGGCGCGGCTACGCCAGGTGGACCGGTGCCGGTACGTGCTCGACGAGGCCTTTGCGCTGCTGCAGCGGCTGGGCGACCCGCCGCTGTGGGCGGTTCCGCTGCACTGGGCCGGCGTGCACGCAGGGATCCTCGCCAACGCACCCGACGCCGTCGCACCGCACGGGCAGGCATTGACCGCCGGGGCGACCCGGTCGGAGTTCGCGAAGGCATTGGCGGCTGCGGGCCGGACCTGGTTGCGCGTGCTGGCCCGCCACGTCGAGCCGGGCGACGTTGCCGCGGCCGCGCGCGGACTCGCGCAGTTCGGCCACACCTCCGACGCCACCCGGCTGGCCGGCCAGGCGGCGCTGCACACCGAGGACCCGCGGGTGTCGCAGGCGATGCTGCAGCTGGCCCGCGACCTGAAGGACACGGTCGCCGAGCCGACGACACCGGCCTCGGACGCTGCGACGGGTGCGCGACCGGCGCCGCCGGCACGCGGCCGGGCCGCGCTGTCGGACCGCGAGCGGGAGGTGGCCGAGCTGCTGCTGCAGGGCATGCCGTACCGCGAGATCGGTGCCCGGTTGTTCATCTCGGCGAAGACCGTCGAACACCATGTGGCCCGGATTCGGCGCCGTCTGGGGGCCGGGTCGCGCAGCGAGTTGCTGTCGATGTTGCGGGCCATGCTGGCCCCGTCCGGTGAGTTAGGTCAGCCTTCGTAGCGCCACTTCCCTGCCGGATGCAACTATGAGCAGGCCAAGAGCAAAAGTTACTTGCCAGTAACCAAGTCTAAGTTACCCGTCGGTAACTAGAAGACCGGAGGCCCGCGTGGATACGCAGATGCTGATCAGGCTCGTCGTCGGTGTGCTGATGACCCTTGTGGTCGGTGCGCTCGCCGCCAAACGCGTGCTGTGGCTGACGAAGCTCATCCGCTCCGGTCAACCGATGAGCGAAGGCAACAACCGCAAAGACAACCTGCGCAAACGGATCACCACGCAGTTCGAAGAGGTGTTCGGCCAGACCCGTCTGCTGCGGTGGTCGATCCCGGGCATCGCGCACTTCTTCACGATGTGGGGCTTCTTCATCCTCGCGTCGGTCTACCTCGAGGCCTACGGCCTGATCTTCGACCACGACTTCCACATCCCGCTCATCGGCAAGTGGGACGCGCTCGGCTTCCTGCAGGACTTCTTCGCCGTCGCGGTGCTGCTCGGCATCATCACCTTCGCGATCATCCGCATCATGCAGGAGCCCAAGCAGCACGGCCGCGACTCCCGCTTCTACGGGTCGCACACCGGCGGCGCCTGGCTGATCCTGTTCATGATCTTCAACGTCATCTGGACCTACGCGCTGGTGCGCGGCGCCGCCGCGGTCGTCGGCAACCTGCCCTACGGCAACGGCGCCTTCTTCTCCCAGTTCATGGGCTGGATCATGCGCCCGCTCGGCCACACCGCCAACGAGTGGATCGAGACCATCGCGCTGATCGGCCACATCGCGGTCATGCTGGTGTTCCTGCTGATCGTGTTGCACTCCAAGCACCTGCACATCGGCCTGGCCCCGATCAACGTCACCTTCAAGCGGATGCCCGACGGTCTGGGCCCGCTGCTGCCCGTGGAGTCCAACGGCGAGGTCGTCGACTTCGAGGATCCTGCCGAGGACGCGGTGCTGGGACGCGGCAAGATCGAGGACTTCACCTGGAAGGGCTACCTCGACATGACGACCTGCACCGAGTGCGGTCGTTGCCAGTCGCAGTGCCCGGCCTGGAACACCGGTAAGCCGCTGTCGCCCAAGCTCGTGATCATGAACCTGCGCGACCACCTGTTCGCGAAGGCGCCCTACATCCTCGACGGCAAGGAGTCGCCGCTGGAGAACACCCCCGAGGGTGGTCTCGGCGAGGAGGTCCGCGGCGAGAAGCGCAGCGAAAAGCACTCCCACGACCACGTTCCCGAGTCGGGCTTCGAGCGCATCCCGGCCGACGACCCCCGGCAGGCCACCCGCCCGCTGGTGGGCACCGAGGAGCAGGGCGGCGTCATCGACCCCGACGTGCTGTGGTCCTGCACCACCTGCGGCGCCTGCGTCGAGCAGTGCCCGGTGGACATCGAACACATCGACCACATCGTCGACATGCGCCGCTACCAGGTGATGATGGAGTCCGAGTTCCCCGGCGAGCTCGGTGTGCTGTTCAAGAACCTGGAGACCAAGGGCAACCCCTGGGGTCAGAACGCCAAGGACCGCACCAACTGGATCGACGAGGTCGACTTCGACGTGCCGGTCTACGGCAAGGACGTCGAGAGCTTCGACGGCTACGAGTACCTGTTCTGGGTCGGTTGCGCCGGCGCGTACGAGGACCGCGCGAAGAAGACCACCAAGGCGGTCGCGGAGCTGCTCGCCGCCGCGGGGGTGAAGTTCCTGGTGCTCGGCGAAGGCGAGACCTGCAACGGCGACTCGGCCCGCCGCTCCGGCAACGAGTTCCTGTTCCAGCAGCTGGCCGCGCAGAACGTCGAGACCCTCAACGAGCTGTTCGAGGGTGTCGAGCGCGTCGACCGCAAGGTCGTGGTGACCTGCCCGCACTGCTTCAACACGCTGGGCCGCGAGTACCCGCAGGTCGGCGGCAACTACACCGTCCTGCACCACACCCAGCTACTCAACCGGCTGGTCCGGGACAAGAAGCTGGTGCCGGTCCAGTCCGTCGGCGGCCCGGACGTCACCTACCACGACCCGTGCTACCTCGGCCGGCACAACAAGGAGTACAGCGCTCCGCGTGAGCTGATCGGCGCGGCGGGCGCGAAGCTCACCGAGATGCCCCGCCACGCCGACCGCGGCCTGTGCTGCGGCGCCGGCGGTGCCCGGATGTGGATGGAAGAGCACATCGGCAAGCGCGTCAACACCGAGCGCACCGAAGAGGCGATGGACACCGCCAACACGATCGCCACCGGCTGCCCGTTCTGCCGCGTGATGATCACCGACGGCGTGGACGAGGTCTCCGCGGCACGTGAGGTCGAGAAGGCCGAGGTGCTCGACGTGGCTCAGCTGCTGCTGGGTGCGCTGGACAAGAACTCCATCTCGCTGCCCGAAAAGGGTACAGCCGCAAAGGAAGCCGAGGAGCGCGCAGCGCGAGTGGCCGCCGAGGCACCGGCCAAGACCGAGGAGCCCGAGGTCGAGGCAGAAGCCGCACCCGAGCCTGCCGAGGCCAAGACCGACACCGCGACCGAGGCGAAGCCGACGACCGGCCTGGGCCTGGCCGGCGGTGCCAAGCGTCCGGGCGCGAAGAAGTCCGCCACCGATGGCGAAGCCAAGCCGGCCGCCGAGAGTGCGCCTGCCGCCGCGCCGGCCAAGGGCCTCGGTATCGCGGGCGGGGCCAAGCGTCCCGGCGCCAAGAAGAAGGCCGCCGCACCGGCCGAGGCGCCCAAGGCCGAGGCATCGGCGCCGGCTGCAGAGAAGACTGAAGCCAAGCCGGAACCCGAGGTCAAGGGCCTGGGTCTCGCCGCAGGCGCACGTCGGCCGGGCGCGAAGAAGTCGCCGGCGAAGAGCGCCTCGCCCAACGAGGGCGCGGGCACCGTGGTGCAGCCGCCCAACGTCGACCCGGACAAGGCCGACGCGGGCACCGAAGCCGCCGACACCGCCGATTCGGACCGGGGCCTCGAGACCGCCAAGCCCGAACCGAAGGTCAAGGGCCTCGGTATCGCGCCGGGTGCGCGTCGGCCGGGCGCCAAGAAGGCGGCGGCCAAGCCGGCGCAGCCGAAGGCCGAGCCTGCGCCCGAGCCGGCTACGGAACCTGCTCCGGAGCCTGTGTCCGAGCCCGCCGCCGAGACCGCGCCGGCACCCGAACCGGCACCGAAGTCCTCGTCGGACGACGACCGCGTCGTGGGTGACGAACCCCCGGTCAAGGGCCTGGGCATCGCCAAGGGCGCGCGTCGGCCGGGCCGGCGGTAACCAGCTCAGCGAGAGTGCATCCCCGGTCGTGATCGCCGTAGATCAACGACCGTGGATGCACTCTCGCTCATTATTTGATTGGACGGCGGTGCGACCATGGGTGACATGAGTACTCCTCAGGCGCCGTGGCAGACGGCAACCGGCCAGCACACGCGCCCCCGTGAGTTCACGCAGTCCTCGAAGTTGCAGGACGTGCTGTACGAGATCCGCGGACCCGTACACGAGCACGCGTCGCGCCTGGAGGCCGAGGGCCACCGCATCCTCAAGCTCAACATCGGCAACCCCGCCCCGTTCGGCTTCGAGGCGCCTGATGTGATCATGCGCGACATCATCGCCGCGCTGCCCTACGCGCAGGGGTATTCCGATTCCAAGGGCATCGTCAGCGCGCGCCGCGCGGTGTTCACCCGCTACGAACTGGTCGAGGGGTTCCCTCGCTTCGACATCGACGACGTCTACCTCGGCAACGGCGCGTCCGAGCTGATCCAGATGGTGCTGCAGGCACTGCTCGACAACGGCGACCAGGTCCTCATCCCGGCGCCGGACTACCCGCTGTGGACGGCGTGCACGTCGTTGGCCGGCGGCACCCCCGTGCACTACCTGTGCGACGAGACGCAGGGCTGGAACCCCGACGTCGCCGACATCGAGTCGAAGATCACCGACCGCACCAAGGCGATCGTGGTGATCAACCCGAACAACCCCACCGGCGCGGTGTACAGCCGGGAGACGCTGGAGAAGATCGCCGAGCTGGCCCGCAAGCACGAACTGCTGCTGTTGGCCGACGAGATCTACGACAAGATCCTCTACGACGACGCCGAGCACATCTCCATGGCCTCGGTCGCCCCGGACGTGTTGACCCTGACGTTCAACGGGCTGTCGAAGGCCTACCGGGTGGCGGGCTACCGGTCGGGCTGGTTGGTGATCACCGGTCCCAAGGAGCACGCGACCAGCTTCATCGAGGGCATCAGTCTGTTGGCCAACATGCGGCTGTGCCCGAATGTGCCTGCGCAGCACGCGATTCAGGTGGCCCTGGGCGGACACCAGAGCATCGAGGACCTGGTGCTGCCGGGTGGGCGGCTGCTCGAGCAGCGCGACGTGGCGTGGGAGAAACTCAACGAGATCCCCGGCGTGACGTGCGTGAAACCCCGTGGGGCGCTGTATGCGTTCCCGCGCCTGGACCCCGAGGTCTACGACATCGTCGATGACGAGCAGCTGGTGCTCGATCTGCTGCTGCAGGAGAAGATCCTGGTGGTGCAGGGCACCGGTTTCAACTGGCCCACCCCGGACCATCTGCGCATCGTCACGCTGCCCTGGGCGCGCGATCTGTCCGCTGCGATCGAACGGCTCGGTAACTTCCTGGTCAGCTACCGGCAGTGAGGCTGTGGCACACCATCATTCCCACTCGCTGAGCGGGCCGTCCCCGCTGGGGCCGCTGGCCGCCAGGATCGTCGTGGGACTTCTGGTGGCCTGTGCGGTGGCCGTGCTCGCGGGTGCGGCGCTGTTGTGGCCCAGCGGCCGCCAGGCCGAGATCCCGTTGCCGTTCCAGGACGCCGCCGGCGGTGCGGTGACCACCGAGTCCGGCCGGGTCCTGTCCACGGTGACCTCGACGTGTGGCAGCCCGTCGGTCGGCGCAGTGTTGACCGGAGATCCCCGCCCGGCCCGCGAGGGTGCCGCCGAGTGCGTGCAGACGCTGGTGGTCATCGAGTCCGGTCCGAACCAGGGTGCGCGGACGCTGTTGGAGTTCAGCGGCGGTGGCGGACAACCCAGGCTGGTGGCCGGCGACGACATCCGCATCACCCGCCAGGTCGACGCCGCGGGCAGCACCACCTACTCGTTCTACGACTATCAGCGGGGTTGGCCGTTGGCGGTGCTGGCGCTGGCGTTCGCGGTCGTCGTGGTCGCGGTGGCGCGGTGGCGGGGCCTGCGGGCGCTGGTGGGTATCGTGATCGCGTTCGGGGTGTTGGTGGTGTTCCTGCTGCCGGCGCTGCGTGACGGCGCCCCCGCGGTGCCGGTGGCGCTGGTGGCTTCTGCCGCCATCCTGTACGCGGTGCTCTACCTGGCGCACGGCGTCAGTCTGCGGACCAGCGCCGCGCTGCTGGGCACCCTCACCTCGCTGTTGCTGGCCGCCGGACTGTCCTGGGCGGCGATCGAACTGGCACACCTGACCGGTCTGTCGGAGGACCAGAACAACCAGGTGGCGACCTATCTCGGCAACGTGTCGATCACCGGACTGCTGCTGGCGGGATTCATCATCGGCTCGCTGGGCGTGCTCAACGACGTCACCGTCACGCAGGCCTCGACGGTATTCGAGCTGGCGCAACTGGAGGGGGCCGGCCGCCGGCGCGTGTTCGTCGGCGCGATGCGGGTGGGACGTGACCACATCGCCAGCACCGTCTACACCTTGGTGCTCGCATACGCGGGCAGCGCACTGCCGCTGCTGTTGTTGTTCAGCGTCGCCAACCGCTCCCTGGGCGACGTGCTGACCAGTGAGAGCGTGGCCATCGAGATCGCCCGCTCCGCGGTCGGCGGCATCGCGCTCGCACTGTCGGTGCCGCTGACGACCGGTATCGCGGCGGTGCTGGCCACCCCGCGCCGCTGATGCTCGTTTGGGTGCCCCGGCCCCGGGTATCCGGGCACAGTGAGCCAGCCCAAGCACACTTCTGAGTTGACGTTGGTCGTGGACGGCCACACCCGCGAACTCACCGTCGACAACCGCGTCACTCTGCTCGACGCCCTGCGTGAACACCTCGGTGTGACCGCCCCGAAGAAAGGATGCGATCACGGCCAGTGCGGGTCGTGCACCGTCCTGCTCGACGGCCGCCGCACCATCAGTTGCCTGACGTTCGCGGTCGCGGCCGACGGCGCCGACGTCACCACCGCGTCCGGCCTCGGCGACGGTGACCGTCTCCACCCGGTCGCCCAAGCGTTCCACGACGAGGACGCCTTCCAGTGCGGTTACTGCACGCCCGGCCAGATCTGTTCTGCCGTAGGTATGTTGGACGAGCTGAAGTCCGGCTCCCCCAGCTTCATCGCCGACGACCTGGAGGCCTCCCCCGAGCTGAGCGACGACGAGATCCGGGAACGCATGAGCGGCAACCTGTGCCGGTGTGCGGCCTACCCGAACATCGTCGCGGCGATCAGCAAGGCGGCCGGGCAGTGAAACCGTTCGGCTACCACGTCGCCACCAGTCCAGCCGATGCGGTCGCGACGTTGACCGCCCATCCCGACGCGGCCTACCTGGCCGGCGGCACCAACCTGGTCGACCACATGAAACTCGGTGTGGCACAACCCGACTTGTTGGTCGACGTGAGTCGCCTGGACATGACCGAGGTCGACTCCACCCACGACGGCGGGGTGCGCATCGGCGCCAATGTGCGCAACAGCGACCTCGCCGCGCATCCGCTGATCCGGTCGCGCTATCCCGTGCTGGCCCGTGCACTGCTGTCGGCGGCGTCGGCGCAGCTGCGCAACTCCGCGACCACCGCGGGAAATCTGTTGCAGCGCACGCGGTGTGTGTACTTCCAGGACGTCACCACCCCTTGTAACAAGCGTTCGCCCGGCACGGGGTGCTCGGCCGTCGGCGGTTACGTCCGCTACCACGCGATCCTCGGTGCGTCCCCGCACTGCATCGCGGTGCATCCATCCGACATGGCCGTCGCGATGGCTGCGCTGGATGCCGTCGTGGTCGTCGAGGGCGCCGAGGGTTCGCGTCGGGTGCCGATCGACGAGTTCTACCGGCTGCCCGGCGACGAACCGCACCGCGACACCGAGTTGCGCCATGGCGAGTTGATCACTGCCGTCGAACTGCCGGCGCCGCCGCAGAACGTGGTGTCGGACTACCGCAAGGTCCGCGACCGCGCGTCGTTCGCGTTCGCGCTGACCTCAGTGGCCGCCGAACTCGGCGTCGACGGCGACCGGATCGCGACCGCGCGTCTGGCGCTGGGCGGCGTCGCGCACAAACCGTGGCGTGCCCGGCGCGCCGAACAGATCCTCGCAGGGGCGCCCGCCACCGACGAGACGTTCCGTGCAGCAGCCGACGCCGAACTGGCCGACGCAGAACCGCAGCCCGGCAACGGATTCAAAGTCGAGCTGACCCGTCGCACGCTGATCGCCCAGCTGCGCATGCTGACCGAGCGGGGGCGGTCATGACACTGCTCGAACCCCACACCATCGGGACACCGCTGGTCCGGCGCGAAGGCCGCGCCAAGGTGACCGGGACCGCCCCCTACGCCTTCGAGCACCCGGTCGACGATCCCGCCTATGTCCACCCGGTCCAGGCGACCATCCCCCGCGGGCGGGTCCTCGCGATGGACGTCTCGGCGGCGCGCGCCGTGGACGGTGTGCTCGACGTGCTGACGGTGTTCGACGCGCCGCGGCTGGCCGACACCTCGGACGGGGAACTGTCGATCCTGCAGCACGCCGGCGTCTCGTTCCGCGGGCAGCTGATCGGCGGTGTCATCGCCGTCAACGCCGAGATCGCCCGTCACGCAGCGTCGTTGGTTCACGTCGAGTACCGAGCCGAGGACCACGACACCGAGTTGCGCGGCGACCATCACTGCCTGTACACCCCGGAGTCGGTCAATCCGTCGTATCCGCCTGACACCGAGGAAGGTGATGTCGAGGCCGCGCTGGCCTCCGCCGCGTACACCGTGGACCAGACCTACGTCACGCCTCACGAACACAACAACCCGATGGAGCCGCATGCGTGTATCGCGCTGTGGTCGCAGTCCGGCGGGAAACCGGCGGTCACGCTGTACGACTCGACGCAGGGTGTGCATGCCGTCCGCAAGCAGCTCGCGCCGCTGTTCGGCCTGCAGGTGGATCAGATGCGGGTGGTGGCGCCGCATGTCGGTGGGGGTTTCGGCTCCAAGGGTGCGCCGCATGCCCACAACGTCCTGGCTCTGCTTGCCGCGCAACGCCTCCCGGACCGACCGGTCAAGCTGGCGGTCACCCGCCAGCAGATGTTCTCACTGACCGGGTACCGGACACCGACCATCCAGCGGGTGCGGCTCGGCGCCGACAGCGACGGCCGGCTGACCGCGCTGGTGCACGACGCGATCGGGCAGACCTCAGCGGTGAAGGAATTCGCCGAACAGACCGCGGTGACGTCCCGCAAGATGTACGCCGCCCCGAACCGCCGGACCACCCACCGACTGGCCGCGCTGGATGTGCCGGTGCCGTTCTGGATGCGGGCACCCGGTGAGTGTCCGGGGACGTATGCGGCCGAGGTCGCGATGGACGAGTTGGCGGTGGCGGCAGGGATCGACCCGATCGAGTTGCGGATCCGCAACGACCCCGAGGTGGACCCGGAGTCGGGCAAGCCGTGGTCGGGACGCCATCTGGTGGAGTGTCTGCGGACCGGTGCCGAGCGTTTCGGGTGGGCCCAACGCGATCCGCGTCCCGGGGTCCGGGTCGACGGCGAGTGGCTGACGGGCACCGGGGTGGCCTCGGCGACCTATCCGGGCATGGCCATGCCGGGTAACGCCGCCCGCATCACCTACGTTGCGGAGGGCCGGTATTCGGTGCAGATCGGAGCCGCCGACATCGGCACCGGCACCTGGACGGCGCTGACGCAGATCGCCGCCGACGCATTGGGGTGCGATGTCGGCGCCGTCGAGTTGCAGATCGGGGACACCGACCTGCCGGATGCGTCGGTGGAGGGCGGCTCCTCGGGCATCGCGTCGTGGGGTTCGGCGATCGTGGCGGCGGTGCGCCAGTTCCGCGCCGACCACGGAGACCCGCCCACGGTGGGAGCGAGCACGCTGGCCGAGGCGCCCGACCCGGAGACCGACGACGTCACCGTGCAGTCGTTCGGCGCGCACTTCGTGGAGGCGCACGTCAACCGGTTCACCGGCGAGGTGCGCATCCCCCGGATGCTCGGCGTGTTCTCGATCGGCCGGGCGATCAATCCGCGCACGCTGCGATCCCAACTGATCGGCGGTATGACGATGGGGCTGTCGATGGCGTTGCACGAGGAGGGCGTGCGCGATCACCGCTTCGGGCACGTGGTCACCCAGGACCTGGCGACCTACCACATCAGCGCGCATTCCGACGTGGTCGACATCGAGGCGATGTGGCTCGACGAGGCCGACGCGCACTTCAACCCGATGGGGTCGCGCGGCGCCGGGGAGATCGGCATCGTGGGCTCCGCCGCGGCGGTGGTCAACGCCTTCTACCACGCCACCGGCGTGCGGGTGCGTGACCTGCCGGTCACTCTGGACAAGGTGCTCGCCGGACTCGAATGAGTCAGCGCTGCAACAATTCCAGCAGGTACGCGCCGTAGCCGGACTTCACCAGTGTCTGCGCCCGTGCGGCCAGTTGTGCGTCGTCGATGAACCCGACCCGCCACGCGGCCTCCTCGGGCACGCTGATCTTCATGCCCTGCCGCCGTTCGATGGTGCGCACGAAATCGCTGGCGTCCAACAGGGAGTCAAACGTCCCGGTGTCCAGCCACGCGGTACCGCGGGCGAGCACCTCGACGCTGAGCCTGCCCTGGTCCAGATAGGTCTGGTTGATCTCGGTGATCTCGTACTCTCCGCGGTCGGACTTGCGCAGGGACCGCGCGATGTCGACGACGTCGTTGTCGTAGAAGTACAGTCCCGGCACCGCGTAGTGCGATTTCGGGGTGGCCGGCTTCTCCTCCAGCGACAGCGCGGTGCCGTCGGCGGAGAACTCGACCACCCCGTAGGCGCTGGGATCAGCCACCCGGTAGGCAAAGATGGCTCCGCCGTTGACATCTCGGAACCGGGACAGACTGGTTCCCAGCCCGGGTCCGTAGAAGACGTTGTCGCCCAACACCAATGCCACCGAGTCGTCGCCGATGTGGTCGGCACCGATGACGAATGCCTGCGCCAGTCCCTCGGGTTCGGGTTGCACCGCATAGCTGAGGTTGATGCCGAACGCCGAACCGTCGCCGAGCAGCCGCCGGAACGCGTCGGCGTCGTGGGGCGTGGTGATCACCAGGATGTCGCGGATCCCCGCCATGATCAACGTGGACAGCGGATAGAAGATCAGCGGTTTGTCGTACACCGGCAGCAATTGCTTGCTGACGCCTGTGGTGATCGGGTACAGCCGGGTGCCCGATCCGCCGGCCAGGATGATTCCGCGCATCAGCCGGTCAGGTCCTCCTCGGTCAGCGCCGTCGCGGCGAGCGCGTCGTCGACGTTGGCGTGCCGGAAGACCGAGGTGACGTGGTCGCGCACCACGCGGAACGCCGAGGCCGCCGATCCGGTTTCGCCGGTGACGGTGGTGATCTGCTGTTCGACGACCACGACGCCGTCGCGCACGTAGGTGCGGCCGGGTTCGATGGTGCCGTCGACGTCGCGGGCCCAGTCCTGCAGCGCCGCGTGGCCTTGCGCTGCCCCGTGGACGTCGCCGATCTCAATGTCGGGACTCGACAACTTGAGCAGCGTGTCGGTGTCGCCGGCGTTGAGCGCGTCGTGCCAGGCGAGGACGGTGGCCATCTCCGAAGTGGTCATGATCGCGAAGGTACTCGACCGTCAGAACGGGGTGCGTTCGAGCCAGCTGTCCCAGACCGCTTCCTCGCCGAAGAACTCCAGGCCGGATTCGGCGCCGGGGGTGCGGCGGGTGACGGCGAGCAGGAGGTTGGTGGCGGGCCCCCGCACCGCCACACTGGCTTTGCCGTGGTTGTGCGACCACCAGACGCCGTCGTCGTCGTGGATGATCGTCCACTCCCCCGTCGGGCCCAGTTCCTCGTCGGTGGCGTGCAGGTGGATGGACTCCCCGCTGTTCAGCGGCGGCGGATGGCGCTTGTCGACGCAGGTGATCTCGATCCATTCCGACAGGCAGTCGGCGGCGATGTCCGCGGCCAGGTCGAAGTCGGTGCCCAGGGCCAGGGCCGCGTCGGCGCGGTGGACGATGGTCTCGTGCAGCCGGCGGCGCAGCCACCAGCCGGCCGGGCGGGGCCCGACGAACGTCCAGACCCGGGTGTCGCTGCTCGTCCGGTCCACGGCGTCGATGAGCAGTTCGGCGCCGCGCTGCAACCAGGTTGCGGCACCGTCGGGGTCATCAGGTGGGCGTCCGTCGAGGACGTCACGCGGGTCCAGTGGTTCGTTGCGTCGCTGCGTGATGATCTGTGCGGCCCACCGGTTTCCGCGTCCGACGTGCCGGAACAGCTGTTTGAGGTTCCATTCGCCGCAGGTCGGGACCGGCGTGGAAGGGTCTCCCGCCCGGATCAGGTCACCGAAGGCTCGAGTCTGCTCGAGCAGGGCTGCTCGGAAGTCCACGTCACGAACCTAGCGCGGCGCGCGCCGTCCCAAGCGTGATCGGCAATGTTGCCCACCCTCGCAGGACCCGGGTGTCGCGCCGGTGGCCCGCACCGGTGAGGCGGGCGTCGGGGAAGCGTTCGAAGAAGGTGCGCAGACCGACTTCGCCTTCGGCGCGGGCCAGGGCGGCGCCGAGGCAGAAGTGTCGGCCGGCGGAGAACGACAGGTGTCGTCCGGCGTTGTCGCGTTCCAGGTTGATCGTGTGCGGGTCGGTGAACACGTTCGGGTCGCGATTGGCTCCGGCGAGGTGGATGATCACCAGTTCGCCCCGCCGGATCTGTGTGCCGGCGACCTCGACGTCGCGGCGGGCGATACGCGCGCTCATCTGCACCGGGGAGTCCAGTCGCAGGATCTCCTCGACCGCGGTCGGCCACAGGTCGGGTTGTCGCTGCAGCGTTTCGAGGTGCTCGGGGCGCTCGAGCAGCATCCGGATGCCGTTGCCGAGCAGGTTGACCGTGGTCTCGAAACCGGCGGCCAGCACCAGGCCCGCGGTGGCCTGTAGTTCGCGTTCGGAGAGCCGCGCGGAGGGTTCGGCGTCTTGGCTGGCCTGGATGAGCTGGCTCATCAGATCGTCGCCGGGGTGGCGACGCAGGTGGTCCATGTGCCCGGTGAGCCACTCGTTGAAGCCCACGATGCCCTTGTGCACCTGCATGTACTGCGACCAGGACAGCCCGATGTCGAGGCTGGGTGCGCCGAGTTCACCGAACCGCAGAATGTGCTGGCGGTCCTGCTCGGGCACGCCGAGGATGTCGCTGATCACCGCGACCGGCAGCTGCGAGCAGTATTCGGCGACGACGTCTACCGGACCGGTCCGGCCGTCGAGTTCGTCGAGGAGGCGGTCGGCGGTGTCCTGCACCCGATCGCGCAGCGCCGCGACGGCGCGGGGCGTGAACACCGAGGACACCAGCTTGCGGCAGCGGGTGTGGTCGGGTGGTTCGATGCTCAGCAGCGAGGGCGGCTCGATCGGGTGCAGCAGTCCCGGGTTGGTCTTCTCGTTGATCCACCGCAGCGGTGCCGGCAGGCCCGCGCCCAGGGAGGACACCCGGAAGTCCTCGGAGCGCAGCAGTTCGCCGGCGACCTGGTGGTCGACGGTCATCAACACGGCGCGGCAGCGGATGACCGGGCCCAGCTCGCGCAGTTCGTCGGCGAAGGCCGCGGGGTTCTCCCGCACCGACGGATCGGCGATGAGACGCGCCTGCGGGTCGCCGGTGCGGCGTGCCGCGATCTTCGACGATCCACGGATCACTCCGTGCAGAGCCGCCCAGCGCACCCGGTGTCGAAGCTGATCTCCTGCCATCCCACGAGCTTAGGCAGGGTCAGGTCGGGACGCCACGACCCAGTGCGTAGGTCCGCCAGCCCGCGTCCCGCCAGGCCGCCAGATCGAGGCAATTGCGGCCGTCGACAACCACTTTGGTGCGCACCACGGGTGCCAGTGCCGCCGGGTCGAGGTCGACGAACTCGGGCCATTCGGTGAGCACCAACACCGCGTCGGCCTGCTCGCATGCCTCGCGGACCGACGTCGCGTAGTCCAGCGTCGGGAACAGGCGCCGGGAGTTCTCCATGGCCTTAGGGTCGTAGACCGAGACGGTGGCGCCGTGCAGTTGCAGCAGACCCGCGACGTTTAGCGCCGGAGAATCGCGCACGTCGTCGGAGTTCGGTTTGAACGCCGCACCGAGCACGGCCACGGTGGCGCCGAGGACCGATCCGCCGCACGCCGCGGCGGTCAGGTCGACCATCCGGGAGCGGCGACGCATGTTGATGCTGTCGACCTCGCGCAGAAACGTCAGCGCTTCGTCAGCGCCGAGTTCCCCGGCGCGGGCCATGAACGCCCGGATGTCCTTGGGTAGGCAGCCGCCCCCGAAACCGAGTCCGGCGTTGAGGAATCGCCGCCCGATCCGAGCGTCGTGACCGAGCGCGTCGGCCAGCGTCACCACGTCCGCGCCGACCGCCTCGCACACCTCGGAGATGGCGTTGATGAACGAGATCTTGGTGGCCAGAAACGCATTCGCCGAAACCTTGACCAATTCGGCGGTCTGCCAGTCGGTCACCAGGAACGGGACGCCGTCGTCGAGGAGCGGGGCGTAGAGGCCGCGGACCGCGGCCTCGGCCAGCACGGAGCCCGGACCGACGCCGACGACGATGCGGTCCGGATGCAGGGTGTCGTGCACCGCGTAGCCTTCGCGCAGAAACTCGGGATTCCACGCGACCTCGACGGCGACGTCGGCGGCCACGCGGGCCCGCTCGGCCAGCTCGGCGGCGGTGCCCACCGGGACCGTGGACTTGCCGACCAGCACCGAGGGACGCGTCAGCAGCGGGGCCAGGGTGTCGACGACGGCGTGGACGTGCCGTAGATCGGCGCCGTAGTCGCCCTTCTTCTGCGGTGTCCCGACGCCGAGGAAGTGCAGGTCGGCGAAGTCGGCCGCCTCGGCGTAATCGGTGGTGAAGGCGAGCCGTCCGGCATCGATGTTGCGCTGCAACACTTCCGGCAGTCCGGGCTCGTAGAACGGCACCTCACCGGCAGCCAGCTTGGCGATCTTGGCGGGGTCGATGTCGACGCCGAGGACGTGGTGACCCAACTCGGCCATCCCGGCGGCGTGGGTGGCGCCGAGGTAGCCGGTGCCGAAGACGGTGCATCGCATACCGCTTCTCTAAGCGGGCCGGATGACGGGTCCGCCAACCGACACCGAGCGCCGGGCCAACAGCGGGTGACGGTCCTTACCCGCGCCCGCCCTTCGGGGCGCAGAAGATCAGGAAACAGCCGTCGCCGTTGATGTCGCCGGGGACGCGGCTCCCGGAGCCGGGCCGCGACGAGGACCCGCGTCCGGAGTCGCCGTCACCGCGGCTGGAACTCGAGCCGGGCCACTTCGGCTGCTGCGGCTTCTGCGGCACCGCCGGGACCTGTGTGCGGGTGGGCACGACGGTCTGCGTCGGCAGGCTGGGCACGGTGGGTTGCGTCGGAAGCGTCGGCATGGTGGGCCGGGTCGGTCCGTCGTAGTCGTCGTTGTCGCGCGGGGTCTGCGGGCGCGTGGGCTCGACGGTGCGAGGTGCGCGCGGCGGTGTCCACCGGGGCCACTGCCGCGGCATCACGACCACAGGCGGGGGCACCACGACCGGCGGTGCGACCACGGGAACCGGAACGGGCGCGGGAGCTGCCGGCGGCGGAGGGGGCGGCGCGGCGGGCGCGGGCGCGTTCTCCACGAACACGGTGCGCGGCGCCTGCGGCGCCGGTGCCGGCGCCTGCCGTGGCGCCTCCGCAACGACGGGAACCGGCGCCTTGATGGTCTCCGGAGCGGGCGGCGGCGCGACGGGTTCCTTGACCGCCTCCGGGGCCGGCGCCGGGGGCGGGGCGGCCACCTGGCTGGGGACGATCGCGCTCTGCGCCGGGCTGGGCCGCTGATCGGCGGTGGGCCGGATGCTGACGGCCAACGAGATCACCAGCGCCACAACACCGATCACGAAGATGGAGGACAGCGCACTGCCGACGAGCAGGAACGGCTTGCGTTCCTCGCCGGTCTGCCGCATCTCGGTGGGCGCGTACTCGTCGACGACGGCTCCGGCACCGGCGGGAGCCAGTTGCGTCGCGGCCCCGGCCAGGCCGGGGTAGGCCGACCCCGCGGTGGGGCCGTCGTCGGGGTCCTGGGAGTAGGCCAGCCCGGTGGTGCTGGCCTCGAACGGCGGTGCGGCCGCCGACGCCAGCGCGGCGCCGCGGGCGAGCGCGAGGTCGGCGTCCTCGGGCGCGTTCACCGGCAACGACACGAGATGTTCGAGGTGGGCTTTGACCGAGGTGATGTCGACACCCGAGCCGACGACGAACATCCCCTGCGGCGGGGTGGTGTGGGCGGTGACGGCTTCGGCCATCTCGGTCAGGACCGCCAGCGCGTCGGCGCTGTGCAGGCTGCGGTCGAGCACCTTGACCACCGAACCGTCGTCGGTCTGCACCACCGACAACGTCGCGGTGTCGCGGTCGATGAACAGCAGGGCCGTGGTGTCGTATCCGACGGCGCGGCCGGCGGCCTGGGCCAGCGAGGCTGCGGCGTGACCTTCCGAGACGAGCATGACGTCGTCGATGCCGTGGGCGGCGAGCTTGTCGCGCAGCGCCGCGGCCTCCGCGCGGTCACTCCACGCGACGCCGACCGAATGCAGATGGTGGCCGCCGTCCTCGGCGCTCTCCCGCGTCCCCAGGACCGCGGCCACAACCTGGTCGGTGACGTTTGCCGACCCATCGGCCGACGTGACGTCGAACGCGTCGTGGTCGACGGTCACCCCGTCGGCGGACTTGCCCTCGACCAGCACCATGCGGACCGTCGTAGGTGTCATCGACACACCCAGAACGATGTCCACCCGATACCTCCCCATCATTTGCTGCGCTATAGCGTTGTGCGCGTCGGGAAGCCGCCTGGCGAGCCGACACCTCGATCGTTCATCGGCACTGCGGGTCGCGGCGTTACAGCGACCCCGTTAGCTGATGCAGTGCAGCCGCACTTGAGGGTACTCGCGTGACAGCTGTTTCGTCAGTGACGTTTCGGTCAGCTGGACCGAAGGAAATTCTGGTAGGACCGCGACGGTGTGGGACCCCGCTGACCCTGATACTTCGAGCCCGTCGCGGCGCTGCCGTAGGGGTGTTCGGCGGGGCTGGTGAGGCGCAGCAGGCACAGCTGCCCGATCTTCATCCCCGGCCACAGCGTGATCGGCAGGTTGGCGACGTTGGACAGCTCGAGGGTGATGTGACCGGAGAAGCCCGGGTCGATGAACCCGGCCGTCGAGTGCGTGAGCAGCCCCAGCCGACCGAGAGAGGACTTCCCCTCCAGCCGGCCGGCGAGGTCGTCGGGCAGCGTGCACCGCTCCAGGGTGGCGCCCAGCACGAACTCGCCCGGGTGCAGGACGAACGGTTCCCCCTCTTTCGGCTCGACCAGGGTGGTCAGGTCGTCCTGCCGCTGCGCCGGGTCGATGTGGGTGTACCGGGTGTTGTTGAACACCCGGAACAGGTTGTCGAGGCGCACGTCGATCGAGGACGGCTGGATCAGACCGTCGTCGAACGGGTCGAGGCCGAGCCTCCCGGTGTCGAGCTCGGCGCGGATGTCGCGGTCGGAGAGCAGCACCCGACGAGCGTAACGGCGGGCGCCGGTGTCAGGGGCAGGCGGCGGGCGCGTCGTCGCGGACCGGCCGATCCGCGGGCAGCGTGTAGGTGACCACAGCGCGCGAGTCGCCGGGCCCGTCGGTGCGCACCACGTGCGGGACACCGGCGGGGATGAACACCGCCCGGCCGGCCGGGTAGACGATCGGGCGGCAGTCCGGGGCGGTCTGCACGACGACGGCGCCTTCGGTGATCACGGTGTGCTCGGGTCCGGGATGGGTGTGCCAGCCGCTGGTCGCGGCGCCGTGCAGGGTCAGCTCCTGTACGTGGAGCGTGCTGGGCTGACCGATGGAGACAATGACGACCGGTGCGTCGGTGGTCCCCTGGGCGAGGTCGGTTCGTTCGATGTCGCCTTGCGCCGGCGTGGCGCCGGCCGGCACCGGTGAACCCAGCGCCGCCGCCAGCGCGGCGCATGTCGTGGCGACGAGCTTCATGACGTTCATGACGAACCCCCCGTTTGTTCTTGCAGCAGCCTAAACCGCTGGCCAGGTCCGCGGGGGTGACGCCGGAAGTGCTAGCCTTCCTGTTCGAATATGCCGGTGTAGTTCAATGGCAGAACATCAGCTTCCCAAGCTGAATACGCGGGTTCGATTCCCGTCACCGGCTCCACGACGAACTGCGGGCGCTGGTCTATGTGGTCCGAGACGCAGCGGGTACTACGTTGGCATCTCAGCGGGCAAGCGCATAGCGAGCCGCCCGTCGTTCTGACAACTTCTCCTACGCGTCACTGTGGAACATAGCCAACTGCTGTCGCTGGGCCTCGGTGACAGTCAGGACTGGATTGCGCGACCGAGGGTAGATCTCCGCCTCGTCCCAGTGAACTGCTCGCACACTCGTCGCCTCACTGAACTTGACGCCGCGCCTACCGAGATCGACGCGCAGACGCTGTGAATCAAAGAGATAGACAGCGTCGATGCAAAACGGCCGCAGAGCGCCTTTGGACGACATGGCGGCAGATTTCGGACCAGTGAAGACGAGATAGAAATCCAGAGGCGCCGTCGATTTCATATCGAGCAAGCCTTCCTGCTTCCCGTATGTCTTCACGTTGACGGTGCGGCCTGCCAACGGGCCGACCGTAAAGTGCCCATCGATTCCTGCCGCGTTGGCGGCGGTCTCCAGTTTGATGTCAAAGATCCGGGACGCGATCCATTCGCCGATGTGCCCTGTACTCGCCGGACGATTCAACAAACGGCCTAAGCGCGCATCAAGTGCATTGCGTTCACGAAGCAATGCGGCAAGCTCGGCCAGTTCCAGATCATCGCGGTAGTCCACGAAACCCACTTTTCCAGACTGCTTGCGCGACCTGAGCTACGAGCCGCGGCGATTCCAGCAGGATCATCCGGACCAACGACGGCGTCGCGCATCTAGACCGTGCCCGTAGTGCGGGTCGACACTAGCCCGCCAGTCATGGAAATTGACCCGACCCCATCGCTCTTTGTTGCGAGTGACCGTCGGCTGACTCTGAAGAGGGGCTGAAGGCGTCGGCTAGATGCGCAATAGGTCACCGATAGTCGGCCGAGGTCCGCGTTGAACTGCGTCAATCCATCGTCGAGCGAGGAACTATTGCGGACCTTTGATCGGCGATAGTGGGCTCAAGGCGGCTTCCCAAGCTGAATACGCGGGTTCGTTCCGATCGCCCGTTACCGAATTGGCCGGGCAGACCGAGTGATTCGGGCGCGTCCGAGGAACCGCTGGCGCCGACGATTCCGCGCCGGACGCCGTCGTCATCGACAAGTCCCTCGGCGCGGCGGCACAGGGCAGTGACACCATGCGGGACTACTGGGACAGGCGCCGGCCGAGTCCCACACCCGCTGTGATACCCGTCACATCTTCATGCCGATCCGGTACAGCTGTCCCCTCTTCCCGACCGCAAATCAATTGACGCGTGAATTTGGCGAACCATCGGCGGTTGCAGGAGTGACACACGCGCCGTTCCGCGAAGTCGGATCGACAATTGACACCAACGCCAACCAGCGAATTTAGGTTAGCCTAATTAGGTAAGCCAACCCTTACCACCAGGCAAGACTCCGGCCGGTGCGACGCGGCGCGATTTGCTAACTATTGCAAATAATTGTCGGCAGTTGGGCGCTACCTTTTTGCACGGGCGTCAATCGACCCGCGGCCAAAACGAATTCTCGGATCGAGAGACAGTCAGCAACCACCAAGATTTTCTGTGCGAATTCTCAGGTTCCGCGGTCTTCGGGCGTTGCTGACACGGTTGTCCCAGCTGAGAGCAACGTATTGTTCCTCAGGTTTTCTTCAGTTACGTTCTCGGCGCCGAACTCGGCAGCCGTTCAGTTACTTAGACCAGGAGAACAAGTGCACGCAGCTCCCGCCCTCGCGTCGGGTCCGGATACCGCCTCCACGAAGCCTCGCGTCAGCAAGTTCCTTGCTGCCGGTGTGGCCGTGGTCGGAGCCGGCACCCTCGCCATCAGCCCGATCTCGCCGGTCGTCGACGTCCAGGCGCAGCAGGCCCACGCCATCACGCTGACCGCGACCGCCAACCCGACGTACAGCAGCGACACCGGCGAGGTGTACCGCAACCTGTTCAACCAGACCGGCGCCAACTTCGCCAACATCTTCCAGACCATCGCCTCGGATCCGTTCCCGATCACCCGTCAGCTGCTGGCCAACCAGCTGTCCTATGGCGGCAAGGTCCTCAACGGCTTCATCGGCATCCCCGCCGCGTTCAACTCGTGGTGGAACGGCAACAACGGTCGTCCGCTTTTCGAGCAGGCCTTCACCCACTTCCGTAACGGCGAGTTCGCCGACGGCTGGGACCGCCTCAACCGATCCTTCGTCTACGCGCTGAACGTCGGTTCGCCGTTCTACTCGGCGTTCTGGTCGCAGGCCCCCAGCCAGCGGAACCCCAACGGCAACATGGGAATCCCCGAGCAGGTGGCGACCAACATGCTGCAGGTCGTGCAGGCTGTCTTCGACCGCAACTCGATCGTCAACGACATCACCAAGAACGTGCTCGGCCCCTTCCTGGCGATGGGCTTCGAGTTCGCGCTGCTCGCCGACGCTGTCACGGGCGCCCTGCGCGAGGGTGACGGCGGTGCGGTCTTCCGAGCGCTGATCAACGCTCCCGGTGTGATGCTGAACTCGTTCCTCAACGGCTACGTCAACCCGGAGTGCGAGGGCAGCAACTGCGAGCAGTTCCCGGGCCTGATCAACGCGACGAGCGCGATCATCAGCATCTTCTCGACGATCCCCAAGGCGATCGCCGAGGCCCTGAAGCCGGATCCGGTCGAGGGTGCGCCCTGGACCCCGCCGGCCCCGGCACCGGACCCGGCGCCCGCCGCGGCGAACGCCACGGACTCGGCGCTGCTCGTGAGCAACAACACGCTGACGCTCGACGTCGAGCCGGCCGCCCGCCAGGCTGCCGCGACCGAGACCGAGGGTGAGACCGCTCCCGAGACCGCGCCGGTCACCGAGACCGAGCCGGTCACCGAGGGTGAGGCCGTCACCGAGGGCGAGCCGGTCGCCGAGACCGTGCCGGCCACGGAGGAGACCGTCACCGAGGAGGAGACCGAGGTCGTCGTCGAGGCTGACGAGGCCGAGGCGCCTGCCGAGGAGGAGTCCACCGACGAGGTCGAGAGCGACGACAGCACCGAGACCGCCGGCAACTCCGGTGGCTCGAGCAGCTCGTCGGGCTCTGACCGGGCGAAGCGGTCCTCCCGCTAACCGGTAGTACACAGCAGCGGCGGCCCCCTCAACGGCGAGGGGGCCGCCGTCGTGTGTCCCGGCCACGCCACCTGACGTCAATCTGACGTCTGCGTCGATTCTCTGTCCGTGCGCCACTGCCCCCACTACATTGCCGTCCGTGACGTCACGTCGGTGGCTGGTGTGGTGGGTGTCCGCCGCCGCCGGCGCCTGCCTGGCGTGGGGCGTCGGCCACGGGACGGCCGCAGCGGACGCCGACCCGTCGGACAGCAGCCGAACGGCTCGATCCAGTGAGTCCTCGGCGTCGCCGGGCCGGTCGGTACGCACCCAGGACGACGACACCGCAAGCCGCCGCTCACGAAACACGGACGACGGGCCGGAAGCCGTCCCCGCCTCGGTCGCACAACGCGCGACCGGCGCACCGGAGTCGACGGACGAGGATGCCGAGACCTCGCTGAAGCGAGAGGCCGCCACCGACGAGCGCCCCCGCGACACCCGCAGACGTGCCGCGCGCTCCGCGCCGGACGACGCTCCGGCGAACACGCAGCCGCAACAACAGGTTTCGGAGCCGGCAGTGTCCGCTCCGGCCGCCCCGGTCACCGGGGTCAAGACGGGACGCGCGCCGCTGACCATCCCCGTCGGGACGCGGGACTACACCGCCCGCACCGACTGGTACCTGCCCACCCAGGCCGACGGGTCGACGGCCGCCACCGGCGTCATCTGGTTGCAGCACGGCTTCCTCGGCAGCAAGTCGATGGTGTCGGCGCTGGCCCGCACGCTCTCGCAACAGACCAACAGCATCGTGGTCGCGCCCACCCTGCCGTCCCTGCCGGGGTTCTCCTGCTCCGGGTGCTGGATCAACGGCGAACCGATGCAGCAGGCCGTCGCCACGATGTTCCTCGGCGATCGCACGGCGCTGACCAGCAGCGCCGCCGCGGCCGGATATCAGGGTGCGCTGCCGCAGGACTTCGTGCTGTCCGGTCATTCCGGCGGAGGCGGCTTCGCGACATCGGTCGGCGGCTTCTACGCGGCCGATCCGACGAGTTCCGGTGACCTGCGCGGCGTGGTGATGTTCGACGGGGTGGCGTGGCGAGGACGTCTGTCGTCAGCCCTGGACAGCCTGTCGGATCCGTTCGTGCCGGTCTACCAGATCGCGGCGCCGTCGTCGCCGTGGAACTCCTCGAGCCGGACCACCCGTGAGCTGGTGGCCGCCCGCCCCGATCAGTTCGTGGGCGTCACCCTGGCCCGGGGGTCCCACGCCGACGCGGTCATCGGCGGCAACCCGATCCTGGACCTTCTCGCCCAGCTGGTGGCCGGGGTCTCCCCACCCGGCAACACCGCCGCGGCGACCCTCCTGGCCACCGGTTGGACGAACGACCTGTTCGCCGGCCGCGGACCCGACGACGGCGAGGGCATCTACGGCACTCCCGGCCAGTACATCGTCATGGGCGACACGGCCGCGGTCGTGCTGGCTGCCGCCCCGAGCGTCGATCTACCGCGTTACCTGGGCACGTGGTACGAGGTCGGCAGCGTCAAGCAGTTCTTCTCCCTCGGGCTGGTCAACACCACGGCGGTCTACAGCCTCAACCCGGACGGCTCCATCCGCGTGCAGAACTCGGGTAACTACTTCGTCGACAACGGCCCCAGGTCGTCGATCGTCGGGGCCGCCCTGCCCGTCGACCCCGCCGGCAACAAGCTCAACGTGCGCTTCTTCGGCCCGGCTTCAGCCCGCCCGCCAGGCAACTACTGGATCGTCGACCTGGACCCCGACTACCGGTGGGCCGTCGTGACCGATCCGACCGGACGCAGTGGTTTCCTGCTCAGCCGCACCCGGACCGTCTCCGACGACCTCTACCGGGAACTGCTGGACCGCGCGTCGGTCGCCGGCGTCGTCGGGCGCATCACCCCGACGCGCCAGCCCGCGGCCCAGACGACATCCGCGTGAGTAGGCGTCAGGCAGATCGTCGCAGCACGGCCGCCAGGTGGTGCTGCAGCGGCAGATCGACCGCCGCCATCCGCACCGTGTAGTCCAGGGTATCGCCGTCCAGTGTGATCGAACGCTCCATGGAAGCAACATCTTTGGCCGTCGTGCTGCGTCCGATGACCGTGGAGCGCAGTTCCATGTGCAGGCGGTCACCGTCTGCGTCGAGTTGCCCTTCGAGGATCTCGGTGATCCCGGTCGGATGCGCCAGAATCCATTCCACGCGGTCGGCTGCGGTCACCCGCAGATAACCGGTCTCGGCGTGCAGCGGCCGGCCGTCGTCGGCGGCGCGGGTGCGCTGGGCGTAGGCCAGAAACGGTTTGCCGACATGGCCGAACGTGACTTCTTCGAGATAGTCGAACGGTCTGATCGTCGGATACTCGCCCGACCCGGCACCGGACCACGTCCCGATCAGCGGAGCCAGCGGGACGAGGTCGGGATGCTGCTGCGGAGGCGACGAACCCATCCGCCCAGGGTAGGCCGACCGGGACACGCGGCATCGGCGGGTTTTGCAACCGAATCCTCACCGCGGCATCTACGGTGCAGACATGCCAAGCATGGATCGCCGCAGCGCCATGATGATGTTCGGAATCGGCGTAGCCGCCGCCGCGCTGCCCCTCCCTTCAGCTGCCGCCCAGCCCGCGGCCCCACCGAGCCCCGGTGGACCGGACCTACCTGAGATCGCCGAACCCGGCCCCGGGCTGCTGTTCTCCGACGAGTTCAATGCTCCGGCCGGCACCCCGCCGGATCCGGCGAAGTGGTTCATCGTTCCGCAGCGCGAGACCATCCGGAATCCGCACGAGTGGGACAAGCCGTTCAACATGGGCCGCTACGTCACCGACCAGGAGCACGTGTTCCACGACGGCAACGGCAACCTGGTGATCCGCGCGACCCGCGGCGAGGGCGCGAACATCCAGGAGAAGTACGCCAGCGCGAAGATCGTCGGCCACTGGCGCGGCGGCGTCGGCACCACCTGGGAGGCGCGGGTCAAACTCAACTGCCTGACCGACGGGGCGTGGCCGGCGTTCTGGCTGGTCAACGACAATCCGGTGCGCGGCGGTGAAGTCGACATCTTCGAGTGGTACGGCAACCGCGACTGGCCGTCGGGTTCCACCGTGCACGCGCGCCTCGACGGCACGATGTTCCAGACCCACAAACGGCCCGTCGACGGCGCGTGGCACACCTGGCGCATGACGTGGTTACCGAGCGGCATGTACTTCTGGCAGGACTATCAGCCCGGTATGGAGCCGTTCTTCACCGTGCTGTCGAACTCGTTGCCGGACTGGCCGTTCAACGATCCCGGCTTCACGATGACGCCGGTGTTCAACATCGCGATCGGCGGGTCGGGCGGCCGCGAACCGGCCGGGGGAACCTATCCCGCGGACATGCTGATCGACTGGATCCGCGTCTTCTGAAGGACGCGCCGGGGCGAAAGTGTCGCCGGCGTAGTGCCGCAACCGTCCCCGCTGCGCTGAGGGCACTTTCGCGTGCCGCGAAGCCTGTACGGCGGCAGTCGACCCCACTAGCGTGGGCACGGTGAGCGCGAAGACCACGTGCGCGATCGTCGGTGGCGGGCCGGCCGGGATGGTGCTCGGCCTGTTACTGGCCCGTGCCGGCGTCGCGGTGACCGTATTCGAGAAGCATCCCGACTTCCTGCGCGACTTCCGCGGTGACACGGTGCATCCGACCACGTTGCGCCTGCTCGACGAACTCGGGTTGTTCGCGCAGTTCGACCGGATTCCGCACAGTCGGTTGCGACAGGCCTCCTTCGACGTCGGGAATCGTTCGGTCACGTTCGTCGACTTCACCCGGCTGCGTCAGCCGCATCCCTACATCGCGATGGTGCCGCAGTGGGACCTGCTGAATCTGCTGGCCGAAGCTGGGCAGAGCGAGGCGGCCTTCACCCTGCGGATGAGCACCGAGGTGACCGGCCTGTTGCGCGACGGGCCCCGCGTCACCGGTGTGCGTTACGAATCTCCCGACGGCGCTGGGGAATTGCGCACGGATCTGACGGTGGGTTGCGACGGGCGCTGGTCGGTGGTGCGCCGCGAGGCCGACCTGCCGGCGCGCGAGTGGCCCACGAGTTTCGACGTCTGGTGGTTCCGGCTGCCTCGGCGCCCGGAGGACTCCGACTACACGCTGTTCCCGCGCGTCGCGCCGGGTCGGGCGATGATCGTGATCCCCCGTGAAGGTTATTTCCAAGTGGCCCTGCTGATTCCGAAAGGTTCCGATGCGCAGCTGCGGGCCCGCGGCCTGGCTGCTTTTCACGCCGACGTCGTCGAACTGCTGCCGGAGGCCGCCGATACCGTCACCGCCATCACCGATCTCAGCGAGGTCAAGCATCTGGACGTGCGCATGAACCGTCTGCTGCGCTGGCACACCGACGGGTTGCTGTGCATCGGCGACGCCGCGCACGCGATGTCGCCCGCGGGCGGCGTCGGCATCAACGTCGCGGTGCAGGACGGCGTCGCCGCCGCCCGGCTGCTGGCGGATCCGCTGCGTCGCGGCACCGTCACCGGAAAGGACCTGGCGGGGGTGCGGCGACGGCGCATCGTGCCGACCGCCGTGACGCAGGGACTGCAACGACAGCTCGACCGGCGGTTGCTCGGCCCGATCGTGCGCGGCGACACCGCGGCCGGGCCTCCGACATCCGTGCTCCGCCTGGTCGACGCGCTGCCCTGGTTGACGGTGATCCCGGCCTACCTCGTCGGTGTCGGCGTCCGTCCCGAGCGGGCACCCGAGTTCGCGCGACGCGCGTCTGCGTAAGGTCGGACGGGTGAGCGACGCACCCAGCACCGAGAACCCGTTCGATCTGACCGGACACGTCAGCGTGATCACCGGCGGAGGTTCGGGGATCGGCCTCGGTATCGCCGAGGGCCTGGCCCGCGCGGGTGCCTCGGTCGCCATCATCGGCCGCAACGCCGACCGTCTGGACTCGGCCGCCGAGCGGCTGCGTGCCCACGGAGGGTCCGTCCTTCCGGTCGTGTGTGATGTGGCCGACGAGGACGCCACCATCGCGGCGATGGCCCGGATCCGCGGCGAGTTCGGTTGGCTGGATTCATGTTTCGCCAATGCCGGGGTCCGGGGCGTGTTCACCCCGGTACTCGAGACCTCCCTGGCGGAGTTCCGCGAGGTGACGCGGGTGGACCTCGACGGGGTGTTTCTCACGTTGCGCGAGGCCGCCCGCCAGATGATCGAGGCCGGCCGCGGCGGCAGCCTGGTGGCGGTGTCGAGTCTCGGTGCGTTCCAGGGCATGCCGCGTCAACCGGCCTATGCGGCGTCCAAGGCGGGCGTGACCTCGCTGATCGACAGCATGGCCGTGGAACTGGCCCGCCACGGCATCCGCGCCAACACCGTCGCACCCGGCTGGTTCGACACCGAGATGACCTCCGAGGGTCTGGCCGACGAACGGTTCCGCGAGCGGGTGCTGCCGCGGGTGCCGGTGCGCCGCTGGGGCGCACCCGAGGACATGGCCGGTGTCGCGGTGTATCTGGCGAGCCCGGCGAGCCGCTACCACACCGGCGACGTGCTGCGCCTCGACGGCGGCTACCTGAAGTTCTAGAGTCCCAGCGACTCCTGCACCGTTCTCAGCGTCTCGGCCGAGGCGTGCAGACCGTCGGCTTCCGCACGGTCCAGCGGCACGTCCAGGACGCTGCCGGCTCCGTCGGCGGTGACCACCGTGGGCAGTGACAGCGCGACCCCCTCGATCCCGTAGACGCCGCGCTGCACGGTCGACACCGGCAACACCCGGTGCTGGTCCCCGAGTATCGCCTCGACGATCCGGGCGCTCGACAACCCGATGGCCAGGTTGGTCGCCCCCTTGCCGGCGATGATCTCGTAGGCGGCGTTGACCACCCCGGCGGAGATCTCGGCGCGGGCACGCTCGTCGAAGACCGCGACCCCGTCGCGCCGGAACTGCACCGCCGGCACTCCCCCGACGGAGACGCTCGACCACAGCGGGATCTCCGAATCCCCGTGCTCGCCCACGATGAAGCCGTGCACGTTGCCGACCGCCAGATCGGCGCGTTCGGCGATCAGGTACCGAAACCTGCTGGAGTCCAGCACCGTTCCCGAGCCGAAGATGTGACCGGGGGCGGCGTCGACGGCGCGGGCGGCGGCGAAGGTGACCACGTCGACCGGGTTGGTCACGAACACCACCACCGCCTCCGGCGAGTGCTCGAGCAGCGCGGGGGTCAGCGTCTGCGCCATCGCCACGTTGGACGCCGCGAGTTCGAGGCGGCTCTGGCCCGGCTTCTGCTTGGCGCCGGCGGTCACCACGATCACGGCCGACCCGGACGTCACCGCGATGTCGTCGGACCCGGTGATCCGGCAGTGCGGCACGAACTGGCTGCCGTGGTTGAGGTCGAGGGTCTCGGCGCGCACCTTGGCGAGATCGAGGTCGTAGAGCGCCAGGGCTCCGGCCGAGCCCCGGATCAGACAGGCGTATGCGATGGCAGTTCCGACGCTGCCCATGCCCACGATGGAGACTTTGGTGGTCCGCTGTACCGGCACCACGCCATTGTGCCGCCGGACAGCGCTGTTCGATCGGCTGTCCCCTCCGCAGCCGATCGATCAACGCTGCAAACAGTAGGCGGACAGACCCTGCGGAGGAATCGGGGAAATCCCTAATCCTGACCTGGGTTCACGAGTTGTCGGGCACGAGGATCGGGATATCCGGCAAAAACGGAACGTCGAGGTAGGTCGTGGTGATCGGCGGCCGCGTGGGCGCCGGCGCGGTCGTCGTGGGAGCGGGCACGGTGGTGGTCACCACGGTGGTGGTCGGCACGGTGGTGGTCGGCACGGTCGTGGTGGTCGTCGGCACCGTCGTGGTGGTCGTGGTGGTCGTCGGCGTTGTGGTCGTCGTGGTCGTCGTGGTGGTGGTGGTTGTCGTGGTCGTGGTGGTGGTCGGCGACGTGGTGGTCGTCGTCGGCGCGACGGTCGGTGGGGTCGTCTCGACCGGCGGCGGTGGCGGTGCCGGCTCCTCGGTCGGGCGCACCGGCGCGGCCGGGGCGTTGGTGACCGTCACGGTCTGCTCGGCCGGCGGCAGTTCGCGGCTCAGGGGGTTGCTACCGGGTTTCGGCCGCTCCTCGCCGGAGCTGTCCACCGACGTCAATGCCACGGCGACACCGCCGACGGCCACCAGCGCGATCACCGCGACGATGCCCATCAGCGCCAACGGGAGTCGTTCCCAGGGCTTGACCTCAGCCGTCTCGGGCTCGGATTCATGGAGGTGCGGTGCGTAGTACGGGTTGGCGGCCTGACGGGTGTCCGAATCGTCGTCGTAGGGGTCACCCTGATACGGGACGACATCGTCGGTCCCGGCCTCGGCGGCCGACCAGGCCAACGCCTCGGTGCTGCCGGCGGCCGGTGGCATCGCCTGGGTGCCGTCCAGCGCCGGCGCCAACATCGTCGAGGTTTCCGCGCTGCGGCCGTAGGCCGCGAAGAGGGCCGCGCCGACGGCGCCGTCCAGTCCCGGCCGCGGCGTGATCAGCAGCGGCGCGGATGCGTGCCGCATGGCCTCGCGGCCCAGCAGCGGGATGGCGGCCCCACCACCGGCCAGGACGACACCCGAGAGCCGGTCGACCCCGGCCCGGGTCAGCGCCGAATCCAGTGCCGCGAAGAGTCCCCCGAGCGAGGGTGCGATCAGGCTTTCCAGTTCGGCACGGGTGACTTCGACCGGAGTCGGCTGCCCGGCCACGGTGACCGTCACCGAGGTGACCGGTTCGGTGGACAACCGCTCCTTGGCCGCCCGGCATTCGTCGCGCAGCAGAGCCAGCGCGGACACGGCGGCGGTCTGTTCGGCGTCCCCGGCGCCGGCCTTGTCGAGCACCATCGCCATCAGGGCCTGGTCGATCTGGTCCCCGGACAGGTCGCCGTAGCGCACGGTGTCACCGATCGGGGTGAACGCCGAGGTGGCGTCGGCCAGCGTGACGCCGGTGCCGCTGCCGCCGGCGTCGACCAGCGCGACCACCCCGTTGCGGTTCAGGCCGGGGTTGGCGTTCAACGACGTCAACGCCGCCACCGCGTCGGGAACCAACCGTGGCGGCTCGCCGTCGGGTCCGCGCAGCGCACTGGCACCCAGCACCTCGTGCAGGGCCGCGAACTTCGCTGCGGGCCAGTACGACGGGACCGCGACGGCGACGTCGGACGGCGGCGCGGGCAGACCGAGTCCGGCCATCGCCTCCAGCGCCTCGACCAGCAGGTGTTCGGCGGGATAGCTGGATCCGTCGGCGGCGACCAGCGGCACCCGGTCACCGACCCGTTCGACGAACCCGGACAAAACCTGACCACCCGGTTCGGTGCTCGTCGCGCCCACCTGGGTCGGGGCATGACCGAACAGGGTGACCACCGCACGCCGGGTCACCGGAGCCCGCCCCACCCCGGCGGCGACGAGGTTGGTGGTCCCGACGGACAGACCCAGCGCATCGCTCATGACGTGCGCCACCATAAACCGTCTGGTGCGCAGAAGCTCATGAGACACTCATGCGCCATGGGCGACATCGATGAGATCAAGCAGGTCAAGTACCGCTATCTGCGCGCACTGGACACCAAGAACTGGGATGAGTTCGCCGCGACGCTGACCGAGGATGTCGTCGGTCGCTACGGGGAGTCCATCGGCGAAGAGCACCACTTCAGTACCCGCGACGAACTGGTCGGTTTCATGCGTAACTCGTTGGGACCCGAGATCATCACCGAACATCGGGTCAACCATCCGGAGATCTCCGTCGACGGTGACGAGGCGACGGCCACGTGGTATCTGCAGGACCGCGTGATCGCGCCCGATTTCAACTTCATGTTGATCGGTGCGGGTTTCTACCACGACCGTTACCGGCGCACCGAAAGTGGTTGGAAGATCAGCGAAACCGGCTACGACCGCACCTACGACGCGTCGATGTCGTTGGACGCGTTGAACTTCAAGGTCAAGCCGGGCCGCGCGCTGAACCTGTGATCACTGCTCGGTGATCGCGATGAGCGCGCCGGGACGCAGCCAACGCATGATCTTGACCAGGGTGGCGTCGTCGATCGCCACGCAACCGGCGGTAGGCCCACCGTCGGTGCTGTGCACGAAGAACGCGCCGCCCTTGCCGGGGACACGTGCCTTGTTGACGCCCATCACGACCGCGTGCGCGTACTGCGGGATATCGAGGTTCTCGGTGCCCGCACTCAGCGAGGTGTTGAAGCGGCACTGGTCTTTCTTGCAGACCTGCATCGTGTTGTAGGTCGGACTTTTCATGTCCCCGTCCCACCAGTGGTCCGGTCCGACCTGGACGTAACGCAGACCGCCACCGGGGTCGGGTTCGGTGCCGAATGCGAAGTCGAGGGTGTAGATGCCTTTCGGCGTCATCATCGACCCGTCATAGTGGTCGGGCGACATCCCTTTCGCGCCGATCTTGGCCGGGATCGCGATCCCGCCGGTGACGGGTTGCCAGCCGGTGCCGGTGCGTTGCCACACATCGAGTTTGGCGTCGGAGCCGCCGGTGCCGGTCACCGACAGCACCTGGGTGGCAGCACCGACCGAACGCGCGAACCACGGGGTGAAACCGGCTCCGACCGGCGACGCCCCGACGACCGCGGTCGCTGCGAAGACCGTCAGCGCGCACAGCAGAATCAGCGGTCTACGCATGGCGTCCATGGTTGCCCGCCCGGGTACCGGAAGCCGTAAAGATTCGGACTCGATCCGGTCGCGGTTAGGTTGGACGTCATGGACCTACTGCCTGTGCGAACGCGTCGTCGAGGGATCCGCCAAATCGGTGAGGGTCTGGGCACGCTGGACCGCGAGGTGTTCCAGGCGATCGCCAATTCGCCGAGCCCGCTGTTCGATACGGTGATGCCGCGGCTGACCCGTGCCGCCGACCATTCCAAGCTGTGGTTCGGCATCGCTGCTGCGTTGATGGCTTTCGGTGACGGGCCGACCCGGCGGGGCGCCATGCGTGGCGTGGCGACGTTGGCGGTGACCAGCCTGGTGACCAATCAGGGAGCCAAGCGGATCTGGCGGCGCGATCGTCCGAACTGGGTCCTGGTCCCGCTGGCCCGGCAGACGCGTCGGCACCCCACGTCGAACTCGTTGCCGTCGGGACACTCTGCCAGTGCTGCGGCCTTCTCGATCGGCGTCGGACTGGAGAAGCCGTCGCTGGGCCTCGGGCTGTCCTTGTTGGCCGGGCTGGTCGGGATCTCCCGGGTGGCCACCGGTGCGCACTACCCGGGTGACGTGCTGGCCGGTCTCGGCCTGGGGGCGGGCATCGCCGTACTCGGCGCGCGGGTGGTGCCGCCGATCGTCGAACCGGAGCTACCGACGGCTGATCCGCTGCGGGTCGAGACGCCGGGCAGGCCCGACGGCGCGGGTGTGGTGCTGGTGATCAATCCGGCGTCCGGCAGCGGTACCGGCGCTGAGGTCGTCGAGGATGTCCGGGCGGCGCTGCCGCGCGCCGAGATCGTCGAACTCGGTGAGGACGACGACGTCACCGACGTCATGCGGGCGGCCGCCGAACGCGCGGAGGTGCTCGCGGTGGGCGGCGGTGACGGCACCGTGGCGTGCGCCGCCTCGATCGCATTGGACGCCGGAGTCCCCCTGGCGGTCTTCCCGGCGGGAACCTTCAACCACTTCGCCAAGGACATCGGCTGCGACACCGCGGACAAGACCATCACCGCGATCCAGCGGGGCTGGCTGTCGAAGGTGGACATGGTGTGTCTGAACGAGAAGCAGATGCTGGTGAATACGGCCAGCATCGGCGCGTATCCCCGGTTCGTGCAGACCCGCGAGAAGCTCGAGCACAAGATCGGCAAACCGCTGGCCGGTGTGTATGCGATGTTCCACACCTTGCGCCGCAGTGAACCGGTCCGCATCAGTTACGACAACAAGACACTGCAGACCTCGCTGTTCTTCCTCGGCAACTGCGCCTACCTGCCGTCGGGTTTCGCGCCGTCGCGGCGCACCCGGATGGACGACGGCCTGATCGACGTCCGGATCCTGGAGACGGGTCGCAAGCTGGCCCGGTTGCGGATCATGACGGCGGTGGCTCTCGGACGGTTGCAGCGCAGCCCGCTCTATCACGAGATGCACGTGCCGGAGTTCGCGTTCCGCGCCGTCGACGGACCCACGGTGCTGGCCCTCGACGGCGAGGTGGTCAGCGAAGTGGAGGAGGCCACCTTCAGCGTGAAGTACCGGGCGCTGTCGGTGTTTCGTCCGCTTCCGTGACCGGGCGCCGCGGCGGCACCAGCCGCAGGCACAGCAGGTAGTACGCGTAGCCCAGCGCCCAGCCGGCCACCACGTCGGACGGATGATGCACGTTGAGCACCACCCGTCCCGCACCGACCGCCGCGATCAGCGCGACGCCGACCGCGATCAGCACCCACCTCGCTCGGCCGCGCATCAGCGGTAGGGCCACGGTCAGCAGCGCGCACACCGAAACCATCACTCCCAGTGCGTGACCGGACGGGAACGACGTCGAGTGGGCGGTCACGAACGCGGTGTCGGGGCGGGGCCGGTCAGCCAGGTACTTCCCGGTCTCGGTGATCAGGCCGCTCAGTTCGACACTGATCAGCAGGAACATCGCGACCGTCACGTTCCGTCGCGTCAGCGCGACGACGATCACCACCAGGGTGACGATGCGGAAGACGGTCGGACCGAACACCGTGCAGAACACATCCCACGCGGTCACCCATCCGGGATGCCCGTCGCCGATCCGATGCGTCACGCGCAGCGCCCAGGTGTCGAAGGCAACCAGCATCGGCCAGCCGCTGCGGAACCCGATCCACATCGCCGCGTAGATGCCGAGGGCGATCACAGCGGTCACCGCCGCGCTGCGGCCATGTGTCTTCACCCCTCCACTGGTACCTGAGTTACCGTCGTGGGATGGCCGTCTTCCTTCGGAAGCTGTTCCGGATCGGCAAGCTCCCGCGTGAGCTGCGCACTGAGGTGGAAGCCGAAGGCATCCTCGTGTTCGCGGAGTACGTCGCGGTCACCCGCAGGTTCCGCGGCACCGTCCCGGGATTGCGTTCAGGCGGCAGCATCGCGAGCTATGTGGGATCGCTGGTGCTGACCCGGGAACGGGTGCTGGGCACTTTGTCGTCGGTGCCGAAGCTGGCCGGCCGCACCATCGACCTGCGGTGGGATGCGCCGCAGAGCGGCGCGGTGAAGGCGGAGCTGGCCGAGGACGGCCTGACGCTGACCGCCGACGTCGCCGAGATCGACCCGCGGTGCTCGGGGGAACTGTCGCTGCACTACAAGCACCCGATCCCCGCCGAGATTCTGGCACGGTTGCCGCGGCGGTCGCTGGCCTACGACGTGCCCCCGGAGTTCGTGTTCCGCGCCGTCGGCGTGCCCTACGACCCGTAGGCCGGCGGCGACGAGATCCGGGGGCGGTGGCTCAATTCACCTGCGCGACAACGAAGATGCGCCGGAACGGGAAGAACGTCCGGCCGTCGTCGCGAGCCGGATAGGCCTGCGCGAGCAGCGGGATGATGGCCGCGCGGTAGGCCTGCCAGGCGGCGTCCGTCAGTCTCTCCCGGACCGGGGTCAGCGCAGTCCCGGAGATCCAGTCCAATACCGGTGTCTCGCCGCGCAACTCGTGGAGGTAGGTGGTCTCCCACGCGTCGACGCTGCATCCGGCGTCGGTGCATAGGGCGGCGTAACCGGCCGGGGTGTCCACCACGTCGGGATTCGGCCATGGCATGTCGGCCAACGCCGCGGCGAATGGCTCCCGGCGAGCCACCTCACGGATTGCGGCGTGCGACGGCGCGTCGAAGTTGCCCGGCACCTGGAATGCGATCCACGCGCCCGCCGAGAGTTGCCCGATCCAGTCGGTCAGCAGTGCGCGGTGGTCCGGAATCCAGTGCAGAGCGGCGTTGGAGATCACCACGTCGGTGTCGGGGTCGGGTGCCCAGGCCGCGATGTCACCGAGGCGGGCATCGACACCGCGCTCACGTGCCGCGGCCACCATCTCCGCCGACGAGTCCCAGCCTTGCACCTGTGCATCCGGCCAGCGCTGCCCCAGGACGCCGGTCAGATGCCCGGGTCCGCACCCGAGGTCCACCACGAGGCTCGGCCGCTGCGCGCCGACGCGGGCCAGCAGCTCGAAGAACGGTCTGCTGCGATGATCGGCGAATCTCAGGTAGGCGTCGGGATCCCACATACCCGCAGATTCTGCTCCCCCGGCGAAGATGCCATCATCGAGTGGATGGATGAGTCCGAATCGGTCCGCCGGATCTGGCAGGACCTGTCCCTGCCCGGCGTCGTCGACGTGCACACCCACTTCATGCCGAAGAACGTCATGGACAAGGTGTGGCGGTACTTCGACAGCGCGGGCCCGCTGACCGGCCGACCGTGGCCGATCACCTACCGCAGCGACGAGCAGGACCGGGTGCGCACGCTGCGGGCGTTCGGGGTCCGGGCGTTCACGTCGCTGATCTACGCCCACAAACCCGACATGGCCGCCTGGCTGAACCAGTGGGCCGTCGGGTTCGCCGAGGCCACCCCTGACTGCCTGCACACCGCGACCTTCTACCCGGAGCCCGGCGCGGCGGCCTACGTCGGTGCGGCGCTGGACGCCGGGACTCAGATCTTCAAGGCGCACATCCAGGTCGGCGACTACGACCCGACCGATCCGCTCCTCGACGAGGTGTGGGGTCTGATCGCCGACGCCTGCACCCCCGTGGTGATCCACTGCGGCTCCGGACCCGCCCCGGGCAGATTCACCGGGCCGGATCCGATCCGCACCGTCCTTCGGCGCCATCCACGGCTGCGCCTGATCATCGCCCACATGGGTATGCCCGAGTACAGCGAATTCCTGGAGCTGTGCGACGAATTCGATCAGTTGCACCTGGACACCACGATGGCCTTCACCGATTTCGCCGAAGAGTCGATGCCGTTCCCGCCCGGCGAGTACGGCCGACTGCGCGACATGGGTCACCGCATCCTTTTCGGCAGCGACTTTCCCAACATCCCCTACGGCTACGCCCATGCGATGTCGGCGCTCACCGAACTGCCGGGTGTCGACGATGTGTGGCTGCGCAACGTCTTCCACGACAACGCCGTCCGGTTGTTCGATGTATTGCAGACCCCGGCCGGGCTACCATCGACGGGCCGCACAGGAAAGGCCGCGCCGTGACCGAACCGCAGGTGCCCGACGAACCCGTCCCGCCGATTCCCGTCCCCGACGTTCCCGGCGCCGAAGCGGGTCCGCGGGGACTGCCGCGCCGGGTGGACCTGACGTGGCGCCAGCGCGCCATCGTCGACAGCTCGGCCGTGGCCGACCTGGCCCTGCGTACCTCGATCGCGTCGCTGCTCAGCGTGACGATGGTGCCCTCGGTGCTCACCGCGCTGCGCCGTTCGGAAGCCCACGCCGAACGCGAACACCTGGAGTTCTACGCCGGATTGGCTGCGGCGCAGGACCCCGAACGGGCCTTTCCCGCTCCGACGCAGCCGCCGCGGGTGTTCTCCCGGCCGGCCAACCCGGTCGCCGAATGGGTGGCCCAGGGCAACGTCAGCAACATCCGCTTCCAGAGCAGTTTCTCCGCGGTCAATCCTGCGCTGCGCGACCAGTGCGCCGGGTTTGTCCGCAACAACGTCGTGCATGCCCAGCACTGGCGCCACGACGACGGCCCGCGTCCGACGCTGTGCCTGATCCACGGGTTCATGGGGTCGGCGTACCTGTTCAACGGGTTGTTCTTCTCGCTGCCGTGGTTCTACCGGTCCGGTTATGACGTGATGCTCTACACGCTGCCGTTCCACGGCCGGCGCGCCGAGAGGTTCTCCCCGTTCTCCGGCCACGGTTATTTCGCGCACGGGTTCGCCGGATTCTGTGAGGCCATGGCTCAGGCGATACACGACTTCCGTTCCCTGCTGGACTATCTGGAGTTCACCGGGGTCGACCGCATCGCGTTGACGGGGATGTCACTGGGCGGGTACACCTCGGCGCTGATCGCCAGCGTCGACGACCGGATCGACGCCGTGATCCCGAATGTTCCTGTGGTGACACCGGACCGGACCGTCGACGAGTGGTTCCCCGCCAACAAGCTGGTGGCCCTGCGCGAGTGGATCGCCGGAACCGACGACACCCTGACTGACGCCGCGACGATGTACTCGTCGCCGCTGAACTACCGGCCGCTACCGGCCAAGGAACGGCGCCTGATCATCGCCGGTCTCGGGGACCGACTGGCGCCCCCGGAGCAGGCCGAGATCCTCTGGAAGCACTGGGACCGCTGCGATTTCCACTGGTTTCCGGGTAACCACGTGCTGCATGTCAGCCAGCCCGACTACCTGCGGCGCATGACACGGTTCCTCGCGCCCTTCATGTTCGACTGACGGCGCGTCCTGTCGACCACTGCAGGTCCAGTCGCTCGTGTCCACCGGTGGGCGCGCTGAGCAGACGCCGATCCGACCGCGGATGCATCGCGGTCAGCGCCGGGCCGTGGCAGCCGCGTTCGGCGGTCAGTCCCGACACCGGAGCGCCCGGTTCGGGCCGGTCCTGCGTGCGTACCGCGCAGGCGGCCGCGAGCGCGGGCGAGGTTCTGCTGCCGGTGATCTCGACGGCGCTCCACACCTCGACGGCGTCGAGGCCGCGTACCGCATCGAGCGTCTCGGCGAGCTGATCGTCCACCGCCACCCGGTAGGCCGCGACATGTCCCCGGGAGTCGGCCACCGCGCGCCAGGACTCCTTCACCTGCTCGGGAAGCACGACCGCGGGATCCGGGTCGGTAGAGACCTCCCAGCCGAGCTCGCGCAGCTGATCGGCCAACCGACGGCCGGCGAGTTCGACGGTGTCCTGCAACGGGATCCGCGGCGACCGCGCGGTCAGCGCCGCCAGGTTGTCCGCCGCGCCCAGCGTGAGGCTCACCCACGTGGTCCGCCGGTCGGCGACGTCGCGGCTGGTGATCCGCACCTTGTCGAATCGGATGCCGTAGCGGTCGACGTAGCCGGCCAGGACGTCGAGCGGCAGGTCGGCCTTCGCGCCCGGCTCGACACGCAGCACCACCGTGGCGTACTCGGTGCTGCGATGGCTGCCCTCGACACGACCGCGGCGGCGCAGCATCGCGATGCGGCGCCCGATCATCGTGGTGACGAACATGCCACGCCACCAGGCGAACAGGACCACCACCACGGCCACGGCGATGCCGAGCAGCCACCGCGACGCGGGGGTCTCCCACGGGTAGGCCATCGCGGCCGGGATGACGAACAGCAGCGCCAGCGTGATTCGGACGATCATGGCGTCGGGTCCTTCCGTCGGTTGTGCACCACCGCAGCGGTGAGCACCAGCAGCGCCAGCACGCCCACTCCGGTGAACGCGACGATGCGGGGGGTGGGATCGTGCACCGGCGGCGCCGGGGGTGCGGCGACGGGACGCACTGCGGCACCGTCTGTTTCGGTACGTTCGGGCACGTTCCAGGTCAGTGCGGCCACCGGGTCCACCCCTCCGGAACCCACCAGGTTCGACGGGGAGCGCGCGGCACCGTTCGCCGTCGCGGTGAGCCGGTCGACCGTCTCGCGGGCGCTGAGTGCGGGAAAACGGCTGCGCACCAACGCCGCGACGCCGGCGACGTAGGCGGCCGCATACGCGGTGCCCCGCACCGGGGCGAAACCGTGGTCGTTGTCCGGTAAGCCGTTGGCCAGTCCCCCGGCCGGATCGTTGCTCACCGACACGATCCGTTCACCGGGCGCGGCGATCCCCACCCACGGGCCGGCCATCGTCGACGGTGCCGGGCGTCCCGACGCCGACAGCGCGCCCACCGACAACACGTAGGGCTGCCACACCGACGGCATCGACAGGCTCGTCGCGCCGTCCCAGTTGCGGGGATCCGACGGACGCGCCGGATCGGTGAGCGGATTGGATTGGCATGCCGCGCCGGTCGCCGAACCGGCGCCGTTGTCCCCGGCCGCGGCGACGATCACGGCGTCCTTGTCCACCGCGGCATAGCGCAGGGCCGCGCCGAGGGCGCTCTGGTCGATGGCACGGTTGGCGGGCAGGCAGACCGCCGTCGGGATGGTGATGACGCCGGCGCCGGCGTCGGCGGCGCGCACGACGGCGCGGGCCAGCGTCTGCACCTCCAGTGTGGCGCGCGCGAGCTCGGGGTCCTCACCGGCGCTGCGCGGCGAGAAGTGTTGCGATGTCTGCCGGATGGCGTAGATGCGGGCACCCGGGGCCACCCCGGAGAACGCGTCGTCGCCCGGCTGTCCGGCGATGAGTCCGGCGACCAGGGTGCCGTGCCCGTCGCAGTCGGTGGTGCCGTCGGTGGACTCCACGAAGTCCCCGCCGGCCTCGACGTTGGGCAGCCGGGGCCCCGGGGTCACCCCGGTGTCGATCACGGCGACCAGCTGACCGTCACCGCGGCTGTGCCGCCACGCCTCGGTCAGCTTCAGCGACAGCGCATTCGGGTCCGCGGCGGCGGGATCGGTGCCGGCGACCACTCCGCTGGTGACACATGGGCTGCGCTGGCTCATCGCCGCGGCAGGGCCGGCGCTACCGCTCGGTGGGGGTACCGCCGGATCGACCTGCGGGGGCGTGATGGCCCCCGCGGCCGAACCGGTGAACGACAGCGCCAGCACGGCGGCCGCAGCCGCCGCCGCGACCCGTCGCACGTCAGAAGCCATTGAGAACCCACGAGAAGAGCCCGATCACGTACGCCATCACCGGGATGATCGACGCGTCCAGCGCCGAGGCCAGGAAGCCGAGCATGCGCCGCATCGGCAGCGAGTAGGTCTCCGGCTCGGCGATGCCCGGGTTGAGCGCGACCACGGCCCAGGCCGCGGTGATGATCGCCAGCACGCCCAGCGCGGCCCAGGCCGCGGTGTACTGACCGCTGATCGCGAAACCGACCAGCACGACGGTGGTCACGAGCAGCGGATGGCCCAGCAGCCAAGCCTTGCACGCGGCCGAATCCCAGACGCGAGCACGCAACGCCGCGCCGAGAGCGACGGCCACGACCAGATACCACGCCCACGCCGAGGCGCCGCCGTCATCGGTGAGCGCGGGCCACAGCAGGGCGACCGAACCCGCCACCCCCAACAGCACGCCGGCGGCGATGAAACCGGTCTGGTGCGCATCGGTGGCACGAACCCGCCGCGGCAGGTCCTCGAGCACCCGCAGCGGCTGCGCCGCCGGCGCCGGGTCCCCGGGGGCGGGGATGGTCGGCACGGGCAGGCGCGCGCACATCGCCGACAGTTGCGCGGCGGACACGGTGACCAGCAACCCAGCCAGGATCAGCCCACAACCCAGCGCCAGCGGCGTCACGGTCCACAGCGCCGCCGCGCCGGCCGCCAGCAGCACACCGAGTGCCGTGGTGGCCGCCGCGGTGAACACCGCGACCGCACGCTCACCGACGATGATGCTGATGATCGACCAGGCCGCGACGCCGGCGGCCGACAGCACGATATGGGCGGCGCCGAAGTCACCCGGTACGGCCAGCGCGAACGCCCCGGCCACCGGAGCCAGCGCCGTCACCGCCAGGACGGTGGCCAACCGGGCCGACGCGGGACGGGTCAGCAGTGCCCCCAGGACGGCCAGGACCGCGGTGGCCGAGACCACCACGAGGCCGAGCGCGTCACCGGTGACCACGCGGTGGGCCACCGACAGCGCGGTGGCCACCAGGACCAGCCCGAGCACGGCCAGGGTGGCGCCGCGACGGATCTGCCTGATGCCCCACGGCCTTTCCCTGGCCTCGGAGAAGATCATCGCGGCGTCGGCGATGTCCTCGACGATGCGGGGTGCCGGCGGTCCCGCCGGAACCGGCTGCAGCGCCAGCAGATCGCCGTCGACGACGCCGACGGTGGCCAGGGTCGCGTCGAGGCTGAACGGGACACCGCCGATCGGCGCCAGGCTCACCAGGTCCGCCGAGTCGGCCACCGCGTCGGTCGGTGTCACGATGCGCTGGACGGCCGGGATGATCTCGCGCAGCGGCAGTTCGGCCGGCAGTGCGATCTCGGTCAGCCGGCCCGCGTCCTCGTCACCCACCGCGGCGGTGAGCACTGCGACGCGCACGATCGGCATCACCGCGTTGTTGGTGGCTACAGCGTGCTCTGACATTGTTCTTCTTTCTGCCGTCTTCGCTCGGCGGTGTACTCGTCGAAGTCTTTGGTGACTGCCTGGTCGGGGAACCACGGTCCGTCGGGCAGGGCGGCGCAGAGGCGCTCCACGGCCGCCGCGATGGCCAGCGGGGTGCCGGGAGTGAACGTCGAGATCCATTCCCCGTCGAACGCTTTGGTCGGGCTCACCAGGACCCGGCCGGCGGTGGTGTCGACGACGCTGACGCCGACGTCGGTGGCCACCCGGTGCCCGTCGCGGTGCTGCCCGGCCACGATCTCGACATAGGTGCGCGGCTCCTCGAACGCGGCCACCACCACAGGGCGCGCGTTCGGGGGGACCCCGAGGAAATCGAGCATGTCGCGGACCGAGGCTCCGTTGCGGATCTGTTCGTCGGCCTTGGCGCCGGCTTGTGCGGGCAGGGCGAACTCGTCGAAACGGGCGGCGGCGCGACCGGACAGTCCGACCGTGAGCACCGGCACCAGCGCCTGCGGGTGGTCGATGTCCATCGCGGTGAACGTCACCAACTCGGCGCTGCGCAGCGCGACGACGGTCTGGGTTCCGTTGCGGGCCACCAGTCCCCGCAGCATCGACCCGTCCTGGGCGACGAACCGCAGCTCCAGCCACTGCGCCGGGCGGCACACCGCGCGGATCCATCCGGCCACCGACGCGTCGACGACCCCGTCGGCGTCCAGGACGCCCATCGCGGTCAGGCGTTCACGCTGCCCGGCCTCGAACTCCGCGCGGTGCGCGTAGTCGGTGTAGGGCGGCGTGATCGCCAGGACCCACGGGAACGATCCGGCGCCGAGGGTGTCGGCGAGGAACCAGGCGGCCTCCGCACTCAGCTCGACAGCGTTAGCCCGCACGGGATCCGGTCAGCCCCACTTGGCGCCTTCGGCCTGGTCGCGGGCCGCCATCGAGGTGGTGTTCATCTCGTGGGTGCTGGCCATCGCGCGGTAGGCGCGGACCAACTCCTCCAGAGCGGTGTTCCACTGGGCCTGCCACGCCTGGTAGGTCATACCGGTGTCGCCCTGCCAGGCGCCCTGCAGCGCGGCCTGCTCGGCGGCGATGTCGGCGCCGACCGCGTGCATGGCACCGGCGTAGCTCGACATTTCGCCGGCATGGCCGAGCATCGCCGGGTAGTTGTACATGATCTGAGACATCGAGGTGTTCCCTTCGGGAGGTGGTGCGGGTCAGATGGCGGTGTAGGTGCTGGCGGCGGCGGCGTCCTCGGCGACGTAGGACGCTGCGGCGTCACCGATGTTGGCCTGCGCCAGATCCAGCAGCGCGTTGACCTTAGCGGCGGCTTCGACGAACCGGGCGTGCGCGCCCTGGAACGCCGCCGACGCCTCACCCATGTGGAACGCCTGGGACGACTGCGCGGCCTGCTCGGCCTGGGCGATCGTGCTGCGCATCAGCGCGGCCTTGGCGCCGAACGCGCTCTCCGACGCGACGAGCTGGGGGATGTGAGCATCCAAGAGGCTCATGGGTTTTCCTTTCGGTGGTGGTGGGTTTCTTCAGGTGAAGTCTCGTCGGACCCGGACTCCCAGGTCGACGGCAGCATGGGGCTCTTGGGCCCGCCGCCGAAGGAGTCGCCGGCCAGCGTGGTCAGCCCCGCCGCGTCGGCGTCGCCCTTGGTGACGGTGCCCGAGAATCCCATCGGGCCGGCGCCGCGCTGCGACGCGCTGACCCGCGGTTCGGGTTGCGGCGGCGCGCCACGGTCGGGTTCGTCCTCGTAATCGAGGTAGGCGTCGGCGTACTGCCGACCCTCCATCGGGTCCTTCTGCCGCCGACGCCGTTTGCGCCGCTCCGCTGCCGACGCCGCGATGCCCGACGCCGCGGCCGGGATCCCCGACGACGGCGCCTTGGCGCTCGTCGAGTCCCGCACCGTCGGCGAGAACCCTTCGCCCGGATCACGATTGGCGACCACGTACGGGAAGGCCGGAGCAGCGGCAGCCGGGGCCGCGGGTGCGGCCGCCGAACCGCTGACCACCGTGGCGGCCGACGCCGGCGCGGCGGCCGGGGCCGCGGCAGGCGCCCCGGCGGCCACCGGGAACGACTGCTGTTCCGGACGCATCGGCTGGGCCGGCTGCGGGGCCTCCTGCGGAGCCTCCTCGGGCGCCACCGGCGGATTCTGCGTCAGGATGTTCAGACCGACCACACCCAGGGTGATGATCAGCGGGATCAGGAACGGCGCGGCGAAGACCAGCGACCACGTCGTCCAGCCGACGGGCTGGAAGATGGCCTGATACCCGACTGCGAACAACAGCGGGAACCACGTCACCAGCGCCGCAGAGGGATTGGTCATGAAGTCGTTGATCAGCTTGGTGAAGTTGCCGATCGGGTCACGCAGGAAGTCGATCAGCGGCTCGAACAGCAGCCGCAGGAAATCCATGTAGAAGTCGATGATGTTGAACGACGAGCCGGCTTCGGCGGCCTGGGCCTGCGCGGCACTGTTCATCATGTCGGCCGTTGCGCGGCCGGCCTCACCCACTCCGGGGGTCAGCAGCATCGGTGGCGGCACCGATGTCGGGGTCGCGGCCAGCGCGGCACCCGATACGGCCTGGTAGGTGCTCATCGTGGTGGCGGCCTGGATCCACATGCGGACGTAGTCGGCCTCGTTGAGCGCGATCGGAATGGTGTTGATGCCCAGGAAGTTCGTGGCCACCAGCACCGCGTGGGTGGTGTGGTTCAGCGCGAGTTCCGGCAGGGTCGGCATGGTCGCCAGTGCCGTCGAGTAGGCCGCGGCAGCGGTCTCGTGCTGGGCGGCCGCCGCAGCGCTGTGCGCGCTCTGCTGCGACAGCCAGGCCAGGTACGGGGTGTGCGCGGCGACGTACTGCTGTGAGCTGGGCCCCTCCCAGGCGCCGGCCTGCACGGAGGCCAGCACATTGGTCAGTTCGGCTGCGGCCGCGGCGTACTCGGTGCTCAGCGACTGCCAGGCCGCGGCTGCGGCCAGCAGTGAGCCCGGGCCGGGGCCGCTGCTGAGCAGCGTCGAGTGCACCTCCGGGGGAAGTGCCATCCAGACGGGAGCGGTCATGGTGCCTGTCAGCCCCGGGCGATCATGTACGACGTCGCGGCCATCGCGTCGCCGCTGGCGTAGCTGGCAGCCGACTCGCCGACCCCGACCCCGGAGCGGCCCAGTTCGGTGACCCCCTGGGTGGCCACCGTCTGGTGTTGGGCTCCGGCGGCGCTGAATCCGGCGGCGGTCTGCAGCGAGACCGCGTCGGCGGCCGGCGGGATCACGGCGGTCACGGCCGGTGCGGCCGCGGCGTGCACGGCGGCCATCCGGGCCGCCAGCGCCTCGACGGCCGCGCTGGCCGCGGTCAGTCCCTCGGGTACGACGCGCAGTGTCATCGCTGTTCCCCTCCTCGTGGTAACCGGTTGTGTGTCACAGGTGTTCGTTTCGGCCGGTGTGGGCGCCCGCCGTCTCGGCGGCCAGCGGGTTGACCAGCTGGACGTAGGTCGCGGTGTCGCGCTCGTCGATCAGCATGGCCCGGCCCGCGGGCAACCGGCTGAACCGGTGGCCGCGGATCTTGCCGCTGTCCTGCGGGTTGCCGGACATCAGCAGCGTGGTGGCCTGCAACTCGTTGAGCCTGCGCAGCAGCGGCGCCGTCATCACCGCGTGCGCCGCGCCGGAGGCGCGTGCGGTCACGATGACCCGCAGCCCGAGATCGGATGCCTGCGCGAGCAGCCCGATCAGCGCGGTCCACGGCCGCTGCCCGACGAACGGTCCGCTGACCGCCGGCCCGTCGGGGATCTGGTCCACGTCGTCGATGATCAGGTAGTGCAGGTGGCTGTCCTGACCGTTGCGGTAGGACCACCCGGACAGCTGCTGCGGGGTCAGGCCGGCCGGCGGACGGCGCTTCTCCAGCAGTGCCGACAACCCGAGCATCGCCGGCAACACCCGATCGATGTTCGATGTGTACTCGTTGTCCGGGAACAGCGGTTCGTCGACCAGTTGCAGGCGGCGGTCGATCACCGTGAACGCCACCTCGTCCGGACGCGAGTTCTCCCGGATGGTGCGGATCAGATGCCGCAGCAGAGTGCTCTTGCCGCTCTTGGCATCTCCGAACACCATCAGCAGCGGGTTCTCGCCGAAGTCGACGGTGACCGCGGCCAGATCCTCTTCGCGCTGGCCGATGACGACCTGCTCGGGTCCCGGGTAGAGGACCGGCAGCTCCGACGGCGCCAGGTTGGTCGGCAACAGCCGCACCGGCGGTGCCTTGCGGTCGGGGTATCGGGCGTTGATCGCCGGGATGGCGCCCAGCGGCGGGCTGGCGAACAGGAAGTGCTCGGCGGCCATGGTCAGGCCACGGCCGGGCTGATCGGCCGGGACGCTCTCGGCCGGTCGGCGCAGCGCTCCGGCGACCCGCACGTTGCTGTCCTGCGGGTCGTGCAGCCGCAGTTCCAGCCGCAGGCCGAGGCCCTCCCGCATCGCCAGCGGCACCTCCAGCCAGTTCGGCGTCGTGATGACCACGTGGATGCCGTAGGACAGGCCGGTGTTGACCAGCTCGGTGACTTTGGCCAACAACGGATTCCGCGTGTTGAAGGTGTCGGTGTTGTCGCGGCTGAACGCATACAGGTTGTCGATGACGAGGAACACCTCGCCGTAGCCGTCCTGGTAGCCGCCGGAGGTCGCGCCCTGCTGCTGACGGGCCCGCAGCAGGGTCTCGAGCTCACCGAAGGTGCGCCGGATCTTCTCCGGTTCCAGCGGCGAGGCGACCCCGCCGACGTGGACGAGGCGCTCGAGACCGCGCAGCTTCCCGCCGCCGTAGTCCAGGCAGTAGAACGACACGTCGCCGGGAGCGTGCAACGCCGCGGCCGACAGGATGAACGTCTGCAGCGCAGTCGATTTGCCCGACTTCGGTCCGCCGTGGATGACCATGTTGGCCGCGGCCGAGCCGGCGTCGAACACCAGCGGGTCGCGCCGCATCTCGAAGGGGCGGTCGATCTCGCCGAGCGGCCAGCGCCACTGCCGCCCGCCGATCCCGGCGCGGTCGAGCAGTTCCTCCAGCGGGATCTCATCGTCCAGCGGCGGCAGCCACAGCTGCGGTGCGCGCGGACCGTACTGGGCCAGCTGGTCGCCGATGGTGGCGATCAGCTTGCGCGGCGGCAGCACCTCGACGTCGGCTCCGTCGTCGACGATGACGGTGTCCGGCTCGGGTTCCACCCAGCCCGCGGTGAACGGCTGGGGACGCGGAATCGCATGCACCACAATCGATCTGTCGACCCGCGGCGGTTCGTAGATACCGTCGACGTAGGTGCTGCGGAACTTGATCGGGCGCGCGCCCGGTGCCGGCACCAGGAAGCCGACGCCTTTGTGTTCGCGACCGGACTCGATGTGGTAGGCGTCCTCGACCCCGATGATCTGCCGGGACACGCTCGGGCTGGCGACCTTCAGACCGATCCGGTAGGAGGTGTTCTTGTCGATGTCCTTGATGCGTCCCACGTCGAGGGTCTGCGACGCGAACAGCAGGTGGATGCGGAACGACCGGCCCTTGCGGGCAACGTAGTCGAACAGCTCGGCGTACTCGGGATGGTCGGCCAGCATCAGGGTGAACTCGTCGGCCACCACGAAAAGCGTCGGGATCGGGGGCAGATCCGCGCCGGCCTCGGTGTTGCGGGCCGCTTCGTACTCGGTCACGGAATTGAATGCGCTGCCCTGCACCCGGCGTCCGGCGTCCTTGAGCAGCTGCTCGCGGCGCGCGACCTCGCCGCGAAGGGTGTCGGCGAACCGGTCGGCCAGCGACCGCTTCTCGGCCATGTTCGAGATCACGGCCACCACCTGCGGGAAGTGGCGGAATATGTCGGCGCCGGCTTCGCCCTTGAAGTCGGCGTAGATCACGATCAGCCGGTCGGCCGGGTGAGTGGTCAACAGCGACAACAGGATCGACATCAGGGTCTGGGACTTGCCCGAGCCGGTCATGCCGATCATCAGGCCGTGCGGACCCATGCCGCCTTCGGCCTCGTCCTTGAGGTCGAAGATCAGCGGTTCCCCGGTGGCGGTGACACCGATCGGCACCCGCAGCTCGTCGTCGCGGTTGCGCGGCGCCCACAGCGCGGCCACGTCCAGCGCGGAGGCGTCCTCGATGCCCAGCAGCGTGGTGAAGGTGGCCCCGCCGGTGGTGGCCGAGCGGCCGTGGTGCGGGTTGGAATCCCAGCGCGCCAACCGGCGTGCGAGGTGTGCGGCGTCGGCGGTGCTGAGCTGATCGGCGGTGTCGATGAACGGCTTCCAGCCGCCGTTCTGCCAGCGGCTGATCCGGCCGTCGGCGATGCGCAGGATGGGGCGCTCGGGGTCGGCGTACTGGTCGCGGTGGGGGTCCTGTGCGCCGCGGTGGATCACGGTCACTCCGGACAGACCGCGGCCGACGAACTCGGCCGGGTCGGCGTCGGGGTCGTCGAGCACGATCAGCAGGTGCTTGGCGTCCGTTCCGCCGGTGCCGGTGAAGGCTCCGCGGTCGGCCAGCGCCGGGGCCAGCCGGTCACGCAGTTCGGCTGTCGTGGTGGCCAGATACCGGGCCGGACCGACACCGTCGACGGCGTTGGGCACGTCCACGTGCGGCAGCCATTTCAGCCACGACCACCGGGCCGACTCCAGATTCGGTCCGGCGTAGGCGATCCCGAGCACCGACGGGTCGTGCCAGGTCGCCGCCTGGGCCAGCCAGGCGCGCAGGGCGCCGTCGACCTGGCCGGCGTCGCCCGACACGGTGATCCGGGCGAGGCGGGTCAGTTCGAGCCCGGCGGGCGCGTCGTGGAGGGTGCGCTGGGTGTCCAGCAGGCCGCGCAGCGTGGTGTGCGACACCGGTTCGAGGTCGATCTCGCTGGCGATGTCCTTGACGCGCAGCGTCGCATCGAGGTCACGGTCGTGCAGGCCGGCGCGCAGCACCAGGAAGTCGGGGTCCCCCGGGTCGCGCTCCCACTGTCGGCGGGTGCCCGGAATCGCTGCCAGCGCAGCGGGTTCGGGGTGGGACCATTCCAGCGCGGCGCGCTGTTCGTCGGCGTGTGCCCGGATGTTGTCGCGAACCACCGACAGATAGCGCAGGTAGTCGGCGCGTTCGGCGTCGACCTCCTCGGTGCGCATCTTGTTGTCCGACCCGCGGTACAGCGCGGTGGCGGCCAGCAGCAGCACGAACGGGAAGAACAGCGTCGTCGGCGAGATCAGCCGCAGACCGGTGGCCACCAGCGCCACGATCATCCCCACGATCAGAATGACGATCAGGTAGGGCAGCGCGCGGCGCAGCAGCGACGGCGGTACCACCCGCGGCAACTCCGGCGGCGGTTCGATGGTGATGGTGCCTTTGCGCGACACCGGCGGTGTTATCCGCTTGCGGTGCTCGAAGATCAGCCTGCTCACGGGTTCTCCAAACGGGGCGCGGTCTGCAACCGGGCCGGTGCGGGATTGGGTGCCAAGGTGTCGTGGGCCAGCAGCGCATCGGCGCGCGACAACGTCGGCCCGACGGCGTACTGGGACAGCACCGCCGACGGGATCGGCAGCGGGGTGGTGCTCAGACCGAGCGCCTTGACGGTGTCGGTGCCGTCCTCGGAGGCGGTCTCGATGCCGTAGCGCACCCCGGTGTCGCTGAGCCAGAACAGGCCGCTGCCGCTGTCGACGAAGTAGCCCGTCCCGGCGGGAGTGGCCACGCGCGCGGCCGGCCCACCGGGCGCGCCGGAGGTGACCAGGTCCACGGTCTGCACGCCGTCCGGGATCGGCAGGGTCGCCCCGGACAGCAGGGTCAACGATTCCACCTGCGCCCCTTCGGGTTTGGCCCATGCCGCGCAGATCACCGGTTCGGCGGCGGTGTCGACCAGCGTCACGGGCCGGGCCGGGTAGGCGGAGGTGTCAACACCGGTGACCGTCGGCAGCGCGGCGACGGTGTCGGCGCCCAGACGTGGCGGCTGGTCCAGACCGAAGGAGTCGGTGTTGCGCAGGATCGACGCGACCACCGGCGAGATCGGCTGCAGGCCATCGGCCAACACCACGTAGTGGCGCAGCGTGTTGTCGGCCTCGTAGGCGACGACGACCGCTCCGATCGGCGCGGGCACCGGCAGCGGTACCGAGGACGGGGTGCCCGCACCGGGGATGACGGGCGCGGTCAGGGCCGGCGCCTCGGGGATCGCGTTGAACAGCCCGGTGGCGATCGGCTGCACCTGCAGCGGCGCTCCCGCGAGTCCCAGTGCGTCCATCACGGCGCGGTCGTTGATGTCGACGGGGCTGCGCTTGCCGTTCCACAACAGCCAGGTGCGGCCGTCGTTCTCGACGAGCAGCGCCTCTCCGTCGGGTAGCGGCGCAGCCTTCTCGCCGCCGTGTCCCGGCATCCCGGCGATCACGGTGACACCGGTGACCGACCCGGTCACCGCGTCGCACACCGACCAGTACGCATCGGTGGTCGGGTTCGGCGCCATCCGTTCGGGCGCACCCGGGATCCCGAGCATGTTGCCGCGCGCGAACTGGTCGATCTCGGCGGTCTTCACCAGTGACGGGTTGTCCGGTCGGCCGGTGATCAGCCGCGCCGAGGTCAGGTTCAGCACCGGGTGCAACTGGTCGCCGAGGCGGACGTAGAGCGCGGCGGTCTCGCGGTCGGCGAGCACGGCGTCGGTGCCCGCCGAACCACCCGGACGGATCAGCGAGAACAGGAAGCAGCCGATCACGCCGGTGACCAGGATCAGTGCGCCGACCAGCACCGACCGCGACTGCGTCCGCAGCGGGTCGACGAGCATGCGGGTGTCGTGCAGCGCGATACCGGAGGCGATGCGGCGACGCATGAAACGCCACCCGGTGACCTGGTGGCGGGTCACGAAGCCACGCCGGTAGCTCACCTGCTCGGGGTTCTCGTTGACCGGGGTGCGGGACTGGAACGACCGGCGATCGTCGTCGGGCGTGGTCATTGCGGCACCGACAGACCCAGGCCGCGCAGCAGCGGACCGGCGGAGTTCGCGACGTCGGTGGCCGTGATCATCATCAGCTCGTCGTCGGTGAAGTCCTCGGAGTCGGAGTGGTCGAGGCGGTACTCCCGCTCCTCCTCCGAGCGCTCCACGAGGTTACGGACGAAACGGCCGTTGCCGGCGATGTCCAGGCAGCGGCGCTGGACCCCGTTGGCGTCGGCCATGGTGGCCTGCGCGAGGTACTCGAACAGCCGCTCCATGTCGCGGCGGGCCGCGTCCTCGAAGATCGAGTCGCGCTTCTCGGCCATGCGTGTGGCGATTTCGACGAGCTCCTTGCCTGAGTAGGACGGGAAGTCGATGCTGCGGGTGAACCGGGACCGCAGGCCCTCGTTGGTGTCGAGGAACGTGTCGAGGTCCTTGCGGTAGCCCGCGACGATGACGACGAGACGGTCGCGGTCGTTCTCCATGCGGGCCAGCAGTGTGTCGATGGCGACCAGGCCGAAGTCGTTCTTGGCGCCTGTGGACACCAGCGCGTAGGCCTCGTCGAGGAACAGCACGCCGTCGAGCGCGCTGTCGATGATGGCGTTGGTCTTGGCTTCGGTCTCGCCGATGTGCTGCCCGATCAGGTCGGCGCGGTGCACTTCGCGGACGGTTTCTTTCTTCAGAAGTCCGAGCCCGCAGTAGATCTTGGCGACGACGCGGGCGATGGTGGTCTTACCGGTGCCGGGCGGCCCGGCGAACACCAGGTGGTTGGTGCGCTGCGCGACGGTCAGGCCGCGTTCCTGACGCCGGATGGCCATCGCGACCGAACTCTTCAGCCGCGCAACCTGATACTTCACCTCGTCGAGGCCGATGAACTCGGCCAGTTCGGCTTCGGCCTCGATGAGCAGGTGGGCCTTGCGGTCCTTGGCGCCGGGGTCGACGAAGTCGGCCTCGCCGGGCTCGGTGTTCGGATCCCACGGATCCGAGCGCGCCTCGATGCGCGCGGCGGTGGTGGTCGGGATGCCGAAGCTGGTGTCCGACAACGCCTCTTCGATCTGGGCGTTCTCCGGGTTGGCCGCGTAGAGCTCCTGCAGCAGTTCCTGGGCGTCCTCGTCCTCGCCCTGGGCGCGCAGCGCCAACGCCTTGGTCAGGGCGCCGTCGACCGCGGCGACCGCGACCGGGCCCTCGGGCTTTTCCAGGTGCGACAGTGCGGGGGCGAACATCCCGAGCCGCGCCAACGCGAGCCCCAGGGTGATGCGGGCGGCGTGCGCGTACGACGGGTCGATCGACTCGTCAGCCACCACCGGCGTCAGCATGCGGACGACGTCCGACCAGCGGCCGGCCCGGTAATGGATCGCGGCCCGCACCCACCGCGCCTGCAGCCAGCCGGGGCGACGGTCGAGCAGGTCCCCGACCAGCTTGTCCGACGCCGCCCACGACGTGGGACTGTCGGCTACGTCACAGCGCGACACCGCGTAGGCCAACGCGAAGTCGTCGGGGTGGGTCGCGCGAAATTGCAGATACAGCCCGGTGTCGTAGACGAACCCGAGTGCCTCGGGCTCCAGCTCGATCTCGCGCTGCAGCGTCCCGGCGGTCGCCGATGTTTGCCAGATGGCATCGATCACCGCCGGGGAGACGTCCCCGGCGGCGGCCAGGCCGATCCAGGCGTCGCACTGGTCGTGCGCCACCCGGGTCAGCGCGGCGAAGCCTGCGCGCGCGGCGGGAATGTCGGCAGGTCGGCGTCGGTCGTGCACGGACAGGCCGAGCGTGCGGCAGCACGTGGCGAACCTACTCACGATGTCGGGGTCCACCCGGGTCGCCGCGGTCGCAGGAGGCATCAGCGTGTCACTTCGCATTTCCATGAAATAGTCGCGGTGCGGGTGTTCCGGCCGATTTGCCAGAATCCCGGGTCCCCGCCCAACTCCCTCAACATCTGTTATGTATGGCTAAGCTAACTCGCGCTGAAAATTAGCACCGTCTGAGCAAACTGTCGAGACGCACCCTGCGGGGCGGCTCAGTCGCTGGTGAGGGCGTCGAGGCGACGGCCGAGTTCGGCACGGGAGCGGATCCCCAACTTGCGGTAGATCCTGCCGAGATTGTGCTCCACGGTCTTGGGGCTGATGAACAGCCGGGCGGCGATGTCCTTGGTCGCGACGCCGGCCGCGGCGAGCTCGGCGACCCGCCGCTCCGACGGGGTCAGGAGGTGCGCCCCGGGTTCACCGCCCGCCCGGGTGAGTTCGGTCCGGGCCCGATGCGCCCACAGCACCGCCCCCATTCGCTCGAACTCGTCGTGCGCCGCGGTCAACGCCGTCACCGCCGCCTCCTTGCGGCGGCACCGCCGGTGCAGCCGGCCGGACAGCAGCAGCGTGCGAGCGCGCTCGAACGGCATGGGTAGCCGCTCGTGCTGGGCCAGCGCAGCGTTGACGGCCGCGTGTGCGGCGTCCAGGTCGCCCTGGGCTGCCAGCAGCATGGCGCGGCAGCGCAGGCTGGCGGCGAGCATCCAGGCGCGGTCCAGGCGCCGTCCGTTGTTCTCCAGCATCTTGATCAGCGGTTCGGCTTCGTCGAGCCGACCGATCGCGATCATTGCCTCGGCCGCGTCGGGCAGGTACCCGGCGCCCATGATCTCGATCTCGGGAACCAGTTCGAGGCGTTCGATCAGCGGGGTGAAGACCTCGTGGGCGGCAGCGTGCTCTTCACGCGAGACCTCGAGGAAGCCGAGCGTCTTGATGGGCCACTCCTCCATCCGGGGTGAACCGGCGAGGCGGGCCGCGGCGCGCGCGGCGGTCGCGTCGGCGTGGGCGGACTCCACCTGGCCGAGGTGGGCCAGCACCGCCGCGCGCACGCTGAGCGGGATGATCGCGACCGTGTCACCGCCGAGCTGCACCGCTCGTTCGACGGCTTCGTCGGCGAGCAGCCTGGCCGTGTCGAGCTCACCCGCCCACAGCTCGATCAGTGCGGCGTAGGACGCGACCGCCATCATGTTGCGTTCCGAGCCGCGCTCCAGGCAGTTCGCCCGGACGGCGGCCAGCTGCCGGCGGGCCTCGTCGAGGTGGCCGGTCCAGGCGCGCACCAGCGCCGACACGGCCGACGCACGGAACGGGACGGGAACGTCGTCGTCGTGGTCCTCCATCGCGAGGGCGCGCGCGAGCGCCGGTTCGTCCACGCCGTTGCCGAAGAGGAAGTTCGCGTGCACCCACAGGGCCAGGGCCTTGCTGATCACGCCCGGGATGCCGGTCTGTTCGGCGATCTCGGCGGCGCGGCGGGCGTTGCGCAACGAGTCGTCGAACAGCCCGACCTCGGAGGTGCCTTCGGCGAATGAGCCCATGCCCTGGGCGAACGACAGGCTCATCAGCGTCTGCACGAGCACCGCGGGCGAGGCCTCGGCGTCCTGCGCGGCGTTCTCGAGGGCGTCCCGCGCTTCGGTGAACCGGTTGTCGAACATCAGGATGCCGGCCAGCAGGTTCAACGCGATCGCACGCAGCAGCCCCGGACGCAGATCGCCGACGGTGTCCTGCAGCAAGGTCAGTGCGCGGGCGGTGGCGCCGGCCTGGAAGTGATCGCCGGCCGCGCGCACCCGGCGCCAGGGTTTGTCGCCGCCCAGGCCGATCGCGAGCTCGGTGAGTTCGGCGGCCGCGGCGGGGGCGCCCCGGCTGCGGGCGGATTCGGCGGCCGCATCGAGGACGGCCAGCGTCGCGTCGTCGGCGGAGGTGAGTGCCAGCGCCAGGTGACGGGCCTGCACGTCCGGTCGGTCCTCCACCTGCGCCAGGGTCCGGTGGATCTGACGGCGCCGGGCCGGCGCGGTGTCGGAGTACAGACCGTGCGCCAGCAGCGGATGGGTGAACTGCACCCGCCCGGCGTCGTCGACGCTGACGACGCCGTCGCGTTCCGCGGTGGCCAGACAGGCCGCCACGTCCTCGGGTGAGCGGCCGCAGGCGCGCGACAGCAGCGCCACCGTCGGTCGCGGCGCGCACGCGGCGGTCAGCAGGACCTCGCCCGCGTCGTCGTCGAGGCCGCCGGTGCGTCGGCGCACCAGTTCGGTCAACGTGCCGGGCAGGTGCACCTCGGCGCCGGGGGTGTCTTCGTTCATGGTGCGGGCCAGCTCGAGGGCGAACATCGGGTTCCCGGCGGACACCTCGGCAATCCGGGCCAGGCTGGGCGCGGAGAACCGTCGGCCCAGCCGTTCGGCGATCACGGCGTGCAGCGCTGCGGCGGGGAGGGGGCCCAGCCGGATCCGCGTCAGCCGGCCCGTACCGAACTGCATCCAGGACTCCGCGGTGGCCGCGCCCGGTTCGCAGCGCTCGGTGGCCAGCACCGCGACCCGGCCCCGCAGCCGCCGCACCGCGGAGGTCAGCACCACGACGCTGCACGGATCGAGCCACTGCACGTCGTCGATCCCGAGCAGCACCGGCGCACGCGCGCCGAGGGTCTCGATCACCGAGACCAGGCCGGCGGCCACCACCCACTGATCGGTGGGCGGTCCGTCGGAGCCGGCGCGGAACAGCACGCGGTTCAGTGCCAGGCGCTGCAGGTCGGGGAGGGCGTCGAAGACCTCGTCGGAGACGTCGGCCAGCAGATCGGCGACCGCGGCGTAGGCCAGCGCCGACTCAGCCTGCCCGACGCGCGCCGCGAGCACCGCGAAGCCGCACCGCCGGGCCTGTTCCACCCCCGCCCACCATTGGGTGGTCTTGCCTATCCCGGCGTCGCCTTCCAGCAGCAGGCCGGCCGGACCGTCGGCGGCGCGGCGGATCAGCTCGGCAACGGCGTCTTCCGCGTCGACACGCGCGATGACCGCTCCCGCCATCGGTCAATCGTCACACCGGCGAACTCGGCGCGCAGCCCGATCGCCGGAAGTCCGTCAGACCAGCGGGCGGCCGGTGCGCATGCGCCAGTCGAGCTCCTTGAGCAGCACGTTGAACGGGAACTCACGGATGAACTTCGGCGAGATGGTGTTGACGAAGCGCAGGACACCCATCAGCCGATCGAATCGCTTCTGCCGCTCGGCATCCCAGGGCAGCCGCATCTCGTCGCGGAACCGCTGCGGCAGGAAGCCCGTGGTGATCAGCAGGGCCAGCGCCTCGGTGCGTCGTTGCAGCGGCCCGGGCAGCGTCAGACCGCGCAGCCGGGTGGCCGCGATCGGGGTCAGGAACTCGCGCACGGTGTCGTCGATGTGGACCTTCTCGAGCTGGGCCGCCCAGTACCGGTCGAAGGCCGCGCGGTCGGCCGGCCACATCTCGTCGTCGACCTGCAGCATCGTCCCCAGTGCTCGGCCCTGCTCGAAGAGCTGATCGGCCTGTTCCTCGCTGAGGTCGCCACCGAACAGGCGGTGCACGTCGACCACGCCCTTGTACAGGCAGGCCCCGACCCACATCTGCAGGTCCTTGTCGAACGCGTGGTACTTCACCGGGCTCTCCTCGGTGGAGAACACCTGCTTGTGGGCGCCGTTGACGGCGCGGCGGAACGCGAGCTTCTGCGCGTCGGTGCCGCCGGTGGAGACGGCGAGGTAGGTGAAGGTGGTGCGGGCCCGTTTGATTGGGTGTCGGTCGATGCGCCCGCTCTCGACGCGGCTCTCGGCGACGCCGTAGCCGACCTCCGGACGCGCGAGCTGCATGATCACGTTCGCCGGCCCGGCCAGCAGACCGAGTCCGAGCATCCCGTCGACGCTGCGTCGGCGCCACCTGCTGGGCCGCACCTGGCCGGTCAGGTCGCTCATCGGCCGTTCCACCACGGGAAGGTCGTCCGACTCCGTCGGGCGGATCTCCGGTGTGGTCTCGGGCTGCGCTGCCTCGTTGACCGTCACGGCACTCCTCTCAGAACCGTTCATCTAAATTTGCGAACGCGTGTTTCCTGATATTGCTCCCCATTGCCGCGGCTGTCAATATGGACTCATGGCCCAGGCCCGTCCGTACCGCGGGGTCGGCGCGCCCCAGCGCACCGCCGACCGCAAGCAGAAGCTGCTGCAAGCCGGCCTGGACCTGCTCGGAGGAGTGTCGGCGCCCGCGGACCTGACCGTGCGGGCCATCTGCGCCCAGGCCGGGTTGGCGGCGCGCTACTTCTACGAGAGCTTCGAGGACAAGGACGCCTTCGTCAGCGCGGTGTTCGACTGGGTGGTCGCCGACATCGCCGCCACCACCCAGGCCGCGGTGGCCGCCGCTCCGGCGCGCGAGCAGAGTCTGCAGGGCATGGCCAACATCGTGCGCACGATCTCCGAGGACGTCCGGGTGGGCCGGCTGCTGTTCAACATCCACCTCACCAACCCGGTGGTGGTGCGTAAACGCGCCGAGTCCGGGGCTCTATTCGCCCTGCTGTCGGGACAGCACGCCGGCCAGGCGCTGCAGGTGGCTCCCAGTGAACAGATCAAGGCCGCGGCGCATTTCGTCGTCGGCGGGGTGGGCCAGACGCTGAGCGCCTGGCTGGCCGGGGAGGTCACCTTCAGCGGCGAGCAGCTCGCCGCGCAGCTGGCGGCGCTGATCGACCGGCTGGCCGATCCGGCGCTGTACGTGACGCGGGGTTAGTTCGCGGCCGGCACGCGGCGGTCGGCTGCGGTCTTCGGCGTGGTCGCGGTGTCGCTCTCGCCGAATTCCTTGGTCCAGCAGGCGAATTCCAGTGTGATGCCGTCGGGGTCGAAGAAGTAGAACGACCGCACGTACACCCCGGGATGCACCGCTGCCGAGACCTGCATCTCGCTCTCGTCGTGGTTGAGCACCGGACCCACCCGCACGCCCTTTTCTTTGAGGCGCCGGCGATACTCGTCGAACTTCTCCTCGGGGACGTGGAAAGCCAGGTGGTTCATGGTGCTCACGGCGCTGACGATGTCCCCGATGCCGGGGATCGCCGCGGGCGACGAGATGCCCGGCACCCGGTCGGGGGCGTCGGCGAACCAGAAGAACGCGACGCAATCACCGTTTCCGGCGTCGAAGAAGAAGTGCTGGCCCATCCCGCCGGGCAGATCCAGCGACTTGATCAGCGGCATGCCGAGAACACCGCTGTAGAAGTCGACGGTCTTGCGCATGTCCGAGCACACCAGTGCGACGTGGTTGATGCCGCCGAGCTCGAACTCCGGGTTGGTGTTGTGCGGCTTGATCACGATCCCGCCTCCTCCACGCAGGGAACGAATCTAACATCGGGGTAACCGATCAGACTGTTGAACGAGCCACCCACCGACGAGAAGGCCGGAGCATTCCATGACCGACATCAGCCGGGAGTTCATCGGTCTGGATTCCCCCACCGCGCATCAGGCGGGTTCGGGGGGTCATCCCTGCCAGGGTCTCTACCATCGCCCGCTCGGCGGGCGGCCGAAGGTCGCGCTGATCGCCACGCACTACCAGATCGATTTCTCCGAGCACTACCTCGCCGAGTACATGGCCGCCCGTGGTATCGGTTTCCTCGGCTGGAACACCCGCTACCGGGGCTTCGAGAGCAGCTTCCTGCTCGACCACGCGCTGGTCGACATCGGTGTCGGGGTGCGGTGGCTGCGCGAGGTCGCCGAGGTGGAAACCGTGATCCTGCTGGGCAATTCGGGCGGCGGGTCACTGATGGCGGCCTATCAGGCCAACGCCGTGCACCGGCATGTCACCCCGCTGACCGGGCTGCGTCCCGCCGCGGGGCTGGAGAATCTGCCGCCGGCCGACGGTTACATCGCCACCGCCGCGCATCCCGGCCGGCCCGACGTCCTGACCGCCTGGATGGACGCGTCGATGGTCGACGAAAACGACGCGGTGGCAACCGATTCCGACCTTGACCTGTTCAACGAACGCAACGGCCCACCGTATGACGCGGAGTTCGTCACGCGCTACCGCGCCGCGCAGGTCGCCCGTAACGAGGCGATCACCGACTGGGTGGAGGCCGAGTTGTCCCGGGTGCGGGCGGCCGGGTTCTCCGACCGGCCGTTCACCGTGATGCGCACGTGGGCCGACCCCCGCATGGTCGACCCGACCCTGGAGCCGACCGACCGAGTCGCCAACATGTGTTACGCCGGGGTGCCCGCCAAGGCCAACCGGTCCACGTACGGCATCGCCTCAGCCACCACGCTGCGCAACTGGCTGGGCATGTGGAGTCTGCGCCACGCGCAAACCCGCGCCGAACCGCACCTGTCGCGTATCGACTGCCCGGCGCTGGTGGTCAACGCCGAGCAGGACACCGGCGTCTACCCGTCCGACGCGCGGCGCATCCACGACGCGCTGGCCAGTTCGGACAAGATGATGCGTTCGATGGCCACCGACCACTACTTCACAACCCCGGGCGCGCGGGCCGAGAAGGCCGACCTGATCGCCGACTGGATCAGCGCGCGGTGGTGAGGGTCCTCGCGCATTTCGTTGCCACCCCGAAGGTCACGGAATTGCTGGCACCGCACCAAGATTGGCTGGATGTCCGGTTCTGCGCCGAGGACGACGACGACACGTTCTACGCCGAACTTCCTGCCGCCGAGGTGATCTGGCATGTCCTGCGGCCCCTGTCGGGTGACGACCTGGCCCGGGCGCCCGGCCTGAAGCTGGTCCACAAGCTCGGGGCCGGGGTCAACACCATCGACGTCGAGGCCGCCACGGCCGCGGGCATCGCGGTGGCCAACATGCCCGGCGCGAACGCACCGTCGGTCGCCGAAGGCACCGTGCTGCTCATGCTGGCCGCGCTGCGCCGGCTGCCCGAGCTGGACCGCGCCACCCGCGACGGGCGGGGGTGGCCGTCGGACCCCACCCTGGGTGAGACCGTCCGCGACATCGGGAGCTGCACCGTCGGCCTGATCGGCTACGGCAACGTCGCCCAGCGGGTCGAGCAGATCGTCGCCGCGATGGGCGCGACCGTGCTGCACACCCGCACCCGCGACGACGGCCACCCCGGCTGGCGCACGCTGCCCGACCTGCTGGCCGCCAGCGACCTCGTGTCGATCCACGTGCCGCTGACCGACGACACGCACGCGCTGCTGGACGCCGAGACCCTGGCACTCATGAAACCCGGCGCCGTGCTGGTCAACACCGCCCGCGGACCGATCGTCGACGAGGCGGCGTTGGCCGACGCGCTGCGGCGCGGACAGCTGGCCGCAGCCGGTCTGGACGTGTTCGCCACCGAGCCCGTCACCGCGGACAACCCGCTGCTCGACCTCGACAACGTGGTCCTGACCCCGCACGTCACCTGGTACACCGCCGACACCATGGCCCGCTATCTGGAGCTGGCCGTCGACAACTGCGCGCGGTTGCGAGATCGTCACCCACTCGTCAATCTCGTCAACGCTCCGGCGGGGTAATCTCGGCACCAACCAACTGGTTGGGACGACCCCACGACGAAGTGGAAAGGCGCAACAGCTATGCCCATCGCGATCCTTGAGGAGCACAACGACCTCGCCGACTCGGTCCGCTCGTTCGTCGAGCGGGTGGCACCGTCGGAGGTCCTGCACGACGCCCTCGAGAACCCGATCCCCAACCCGCCGCCGTACTGGAAGTCCGCGGCCGAGCAGGGTCTGCCCGGTGTGCACCTGTCCGAGGCGGTCGGCGGGCAGGGCTTCGGCATTCTCGAATCCGCCATCGTGGCCGCCGAATTCGGATACGGGGCGGTCCCCGGCCCGTTCGTCCCGTCGATCATCGCGAGCGCGCTGATCTCCGCCCACGATCCCGAGTCGTCGCTGCTACCCGGTCTGGCCGCCGGAGACGTCATCGCCGCCTACGCCATCGACTCGGGGCTGACCGCAACCCGGCACGGTGACCGGCTGGTCATCCGCGGCGAGGTGCGCGCGGTGCCCGCCGCCGCGCAGGCGGCGCTGCTGGTGCTGCCCGTGGCGATCGAGTCCGGCGAGGAATGGATCGTCTTCGACGCCGATCAACTCGAGATCGAACCGGTCCGCAGCGTCGACCCCCTGCGCCCCGTCGCCCACGTGCGGGCCAACGCCGTCGAGGTCACCGACGACCGTGTGCTGAGCGGGCTGAGCCGCGAGTTGGCGCGCGCACTGATCACGACGCTGCTGTCCGCGGAGGCGATCGGCGTGGCCCGCTGGGCCACCGACACCGCCGCCGCCTACGCCAAGATCCGCGAGCAGTTCGGCCGGCCCATCGGCCAGTTCCAGGCCATCAAGCACAAGTGCGCCGGCATGATCGCCGAGACCGAACGGGCCACCTCCGCGGTGTGGGACGCCGCGCGCGCCATCGACGAACACCTGGCTGACCGTGCTTCCGACAGCGCCTACGAGTTCGCCGCCGCCGTCGCGGCCACTTTGGCCCCGGCCGCCGCGCAACACTGCACCCAGGACTGCATCCAGGTCCACGGCGGTATCGGCTTCACCTGGGAGCACGACACCAACGTCTACTACCGGCGCGCGCTGGTGCTCGTCGCGTCGTTCGGGCGCGGCTCGGACTACCCGCAGCAGGTCGTCGACCTCGCCACCAGCCGCGGGATGCGCACCCTGACCATCGACCTGGATCCCGAGACCGAGAAGCTGCGCGACGAGATCCGCGCGGAAGTCACTGCGCTCAAGGAGATTCCGCGGGAGCAGCGCAACGCCGCGATCGCCGAGGGCGGCTGGGTGCAGCCCCACCTGCCGGTGCCGTGGGGACGTGCGGCCAACCCGATCGAGCAGATCATCATCGCCCAGGAGTTCGCGGCCGGTCGGGTCAAGCGTCCGCAGATGGGCATCGCGGCGTGGATCATCCCGTCGATCGTGGCGTTCGGCACCGACGAGCAGAAGGAGCGGTTCCTACCGCCCACCTTCCGTGGCGAGATGATCTGGTGCCAGCTGTTTTCCGAGCCCGGCGCCGGCTCGGACCTCGCGGCGCTGTCGACCAAGGCCACCAAGGTCGAGGGTGGCTGGCGCATCACCGGTCAGAAGATCTGGACCACCGGTGCCCAGTTCTCGCAGTGGGGCGCGCTGCTGGCGCGCACGGATCCGTCGGCTCCGAAACACAACGGCATCACCTACTTCCTGCTCGACATGGCCAGCGAGGGCGTCGAGGTCAAGCCGCTGCGTGAGCTCACCGGCAACGCGATGTTCAACACCGTGTTCATCGACGACGTGTTCGTGCCCGACAGCATGGTGCTCGGCGACGTCAACCGCGGCTGGGAGGTCAGCCGCAACACGTTGACCAACGAGCGCGTCTCGATCGGCAGCAGCGAGCCGCCGTTTTTGCCCAGCCTGGACAAGTTCGTCGAGTTCGTCGCCGAGGGGCATTTCGATCAGGTGGCCCACCACCAGGCCGGTGTCCTGATCGCCGAGGGCCACGCCGCCAAGGTGCTCAACATGCGTTCGACGCTGCTGACACTCGCCGGGGGCGACCCGATGCCGGCCGCGGCGATCTCCAAACTGCTGTCGATGAAGACCGGGCAGGGCTACGCGGAGTTCGCGGTGGCGTCGTTCGGCACCGACGCGGTCGTCGGCGACCCCGGGCAACCCACCGGGGTGTGGGCCGACTATCTGCTGGCCAGCCGCGCCACCACGATCTACGGCGGGACCTCCGAGGTGCAGCTCAACATCATCGCCGAGCGTCTGCTCGGGCTGCCCCGCGACCCGTAGGCGTTTTTCGGCGGCACATACCCGCAAGCTCGCCGCGATCGTCAGCTCAACCCGATGCGGATGTTCTTGACCTGTTGGAACTCCTGCAGGCCTTCGCGGCCGCCGGTGCGGCCGGACCCGCTCTGTTTGTAGCCGCCGTAAGGTCCCTGCGGGGAGATCAAACTGCCCTGATTGATCCATACCGAACCGGACTGCAGCTGCCGTGCGGCCGTGTGCGCGCGATTCAGGTCACGGGTATGGACGAAGGCGTTCAGCCCGTAGCGCGTGTCGTTGGCGATGCGCACCGCCTCGGCGTCGTCACTGAACCGGATCAGGGAGACAACTGGTCCGAAAGTCTCGGTCTGCGCCAGCAGGCAGCGGTTGTCGACATCGCCCAGCACCGTAGGCTCGAGGTAGTAACCGCCGGCAAGGGCACCGTCGGTAACCCGACGCCCGCCCGTCAGTAACACGCCAGCTCCTTCATCGACGGACCGGTCGACCGCAGAGAGGATGCGCTCGAGGGCCGAGCCGGATATGACCGGGCCGAAGGTAGTGGTCGGGTCAAGTGGATCACCCATGCGCGCCGCGCCGATGACGGCGAGGAACCGCTCGACGAAGGCGTCGTAGATGTCGTCGTGAATCAAGATGCGACTCGCGCATGCGCAGCTTTGACCGGCCTGCATCAACGGGCCCTGGTGCGCCGACCGTACTGCAGCGATGTCAAGGTCGGCATCGGCGAAAATGATGTTGGCCGATTTCCCGCCTAGTTCGGTGACAACCGGGGTGAGGTTCTCGGCCGCTGCCTTCAGTACGGCGCGGGCGGTGTGTCCGCCGCCCGTGAAGTGGATCTTGCCGATGTCCGGTTGCCGCACCAGCGCCTGCGCCCCGGCGGCAGCTGCGGGCACGATGTTCACCAGCCCCGGCGGCAGCCCCGCTTCGAGACAAAGTTCGCCGAGTCGGAGCGCAGCCAATGGCGCCATCTCGGACGGTTTGAACACTACGGCGTTGCCCGCGGCCAGCGCCGGCGCGACGCAGGACGCAGCGACCACCAGAGAGCCGTTCCACGGGGCGATGACGCCCACGACCCCATAGGGCTCACGTTCGATGAAATTGAGGTCGGTGCTGCCGCTGACCGGCGTGCTGGACCCGTGCGGCTTGTCGACGTAACCGGCGAAGTGGCGCAGGAACTGTTCGACCATGATGGCGTTGCCGGCATAGGAAATCGGAACCCCGTAGTCGTGGGTGTTCAATTCGGCAAGCTCGTCGAGGTGGTCGTGCACGACCTCAGCGAGGTCGATCAGCGCGTCGCGTCGTCGATCCACGCCCATCGCCGCCCATCGCCGCTGAGCCTCTCGTGCGGTCGCGACGGCCAGATCCATTTCCTCGGGCCCGGCCAGTGCCACGGTGGCGTTGCACTCACCCGTCCCGGGATAGATATGTGAGTGCCAGGCGACCGACGTCGAGGTGATGCGGTCCGCCCCGATGAGCAACCCAGCGACCCCATCCGGCAGAATGGACGTCACGACTGACCGGTCCCCTCGTCGGCCCATTCTCGAGCGACCCGTTGCTTCTGCTCGGCGACGACCTGGTTGAGATGTGAACCTTTGGGCCAGCCGTAGTGAGCCGCGAAATGCAAGACCACCTCGTCCATTTCGCCGAACGAAACTTCCCTGCTCTTCAAGGCGGCGTAGACGTGACTGACGATCGGGTAGGGGGCGTCCTGGAACGCCACACAGGCCACTGTGATCAGACGCCGCTCCTTCATGCCCAGTCCCGGCCGCAACCACATCTCACCGAACACGAAGTTCAGGATTCCCGCACCCTGGAAGGGATTGTCCCGAGTCGGGGCGTACGGCAGGCAGTTGATGTCCTTGAAGGCCTGCTCACCGATCGCCAGACGCGCTTCGGGGTCACTCGGTGTGCTCAACGGCAACAGCGGCTCGGGCGGAGGCACCGGCAGACCACGTTCACGATGGATGCGCTCCCACTGCTCATCGACGACCATGTTGAAGCGCGACGCCTTTGGCCATCCGCCATACACCGCGAAATGCAGGACAGTTTCTCGCATCTCGCCGATGCTGATATCTCCGCTGTTGAGCGCCGCATACACGTGGTCGCGCAGCGGCCCCTCGGCGTCGGCTGCGGCAGCACAGGGCAGTGTGACGAACCGGCGCTCCCGACGGGTCAAACCAGGACGTCGCCACACCTCGGCGAACACGAAGTCCAGCAGATGCGCTGTCGCCGGCGATCCGTCCTCGGGCGCCGGCACCGTCATGATGTCGGCGTAGGCCCGTCTGCCACGTTCATCGCGCTCGGAAACAACTGTGCTCACGTCTGGCTCTTTCATCTGTGTCGTTGGTTCAAGATCAGCGGATCGTGACGCCGGCATCGACCTTGAACTCCAGGCCGGTGACGTAGCGTGCCTCGTCGGACACCAGGAACAGCACCGCGTTGCTGATGTCGACTGACTCTGCCATCACGATCGGTAGAGCGTTCTGGAAGATCGGCGCCAAGTCCGCGCGCCGGTCGTGCAGAAGGGTGTGCAACGACGCGGGCTGCATCCCGGTGGGCACACCCGTCGGATGCACCGTGTTGACCCGAATGTTCATCGCCGCAAGCTCGTTGGCCAGCGCTCTGCTCATTCCGACGACGCCCGCCTTAGATGCGGTGTATGGCGTGTGCAGGGGTGAGCCCTTGATTCCGGCAGCCGAGCTGATGTTGACGAGGCTGCCGCCACGGTCGGCCAGATGCGGGATGGCGGCTCGGCAGGTGTTCCAGGTGCCGATCAGGTTGACGTCGACGACGGTGCGCCATTGCTGCGCCGTCGTGGTGTCCCACGTGCCCCCGGTCAGCACTCCGGCGTTGGCCACTGCGGCGTCCAGGCCACCCAACCGGGCAGCACCGTCATCGACCGCCGCTTTCAGTGCCTCCTCGTCACGTACGTCGACCACGTGCGCGACGGCTCGCCGGCCGTGCGCTTCTACAAGGCGTGCGGTCTGCGCAAGTTCTTCTGTTGTGGCCAGCGGATATTCGATCGCCGGTATGGGGCTGCAGATGTCGACCAGAACCAGGTCGGCCCCCTCCTCGGCCAGGCGTACGGCGTGGCTGCGGCCCATGCCCCGAGCGGCCCCGGTGACCAGGACGCGCTTACCCTCGACGCGCCCGCTCATAGCTTGTTGCAGAAGCCGGCGTCGACGGGGAAGGTTACCCCGGTGACGTACTTCGCCGCGTCGGAGACCAGGTACGCGACTGCCGCGCTGATGTCCTCGGGTTCGAGCAACGCGACCGGCATCGGATTCTGCAGGTGTGGGCCGCCGTCGGGGTAGTTCTCCAGGAATGCCGTCATGGCCGGGTTGACGGCCATCATCGTGTTGACCGCTGTCGGGTGCACGGTGTTGACCCGGATATTCTGCGGCGCAAGGGCATTGGCCAGGGTTCGCATCAGTCCGACGATGCCGTGCTTGGACGCCGCGTACCCGAGCCCGCCGCCCTGCATTCCGCCGAAACCCTTCAAACCGGCGGTGGAGCTGGTGAACACGATCGACCCGCCCCGCGCGCCGGCGATCAGATGCGGTATCGCGGCTTTGGCGGTGTGGAACGATCCCACCAGATTCACATCGACCACGTCGGTCCACATCTGCAGGTCTTCGTCGATGGTCAGCTCACGAAACGCCATCGCGGCAATGCCGGCGTTGGCGCACACGATGTCCAAGCGGCCGAAATGCTCCACTGCGGTGTCGAGTGCCGACTTGAGCGCGCGAAAGTCGCGGACGTCGGCGACAGACCCCAGCATCTTGCCGCCCGCTGCTTCAACCAGGGCGATCGTCTCGTCGAGTTCGTCGCGCGAGGCCATCGGGTATCCGTTGGCCTCGATGTCGGCGCAGATGTCCACGCCGATGATGTCCACACCCTCGGAGGCGAGCCGGACGGCATGGCTTCGTCCTTGCCCTCGAGCCACACCGGTGATGAAGGCGACCTTGCCCTCCAGTGAACCCATTTGCTCCTCGCTTCGTTGCAGAGACGCCACATCGGCGGCCGCGGGTGTCAGAGTAACCGAATTACTCGAGGTAAGGTAACCGTGTTACCCAAGGGAAGGCAAGGCATGGCCGCGGGTTTTGCACCGCAACGCGACGGTGACCGACTACTCGATGCTGTCGTCGACATATTGGAGTCGGAGGGCTACGAGGCAGTGCAGCTTCGTGAAGTCGCCCGCCGGGCACGCAGTTCGCTCGCGACCATCTACAAGCGCTACGCGACCCGCGACGACTTGATCACCGCCGCGCTGGAGTACTGGATGCAGCAGCACCGCTACGCCGGGATCACCGTCCGGCCACGGGAGGCGGGAGCGACGCTGCACGAGGGACTGATGGGACTGCTACGCACGATCTTCGAACCGTGGGAGCGCCATCCGCATATGCTGACGGCCTACTTCCGGGTACGTTCGTCGCCAAAAGGGAATGAGCTCTTCCGATTCGGGTTGGACATCGTCGCCCCCGCCGGTCTGATGATGCTCGACGATGTCGACGACGAATTCGTTGCGCACCTCGACTCGATCATCTCGAGTCTGATCTACGGATTGCTCGGGCGCTTCTGTGCGGGGGAGATCGCCGTCACCGACATCTTGAGCACTCTGGATCGGACGGTGTACTGGGTGACCCAGGGATATGAGCTGAAGGCGCTCGAGCAGTCCCGGACCGCGACCTCTCGGTCGCTGAACTCTTGACCACCGAGCCGGCGGCGGCCTCGTATCCGTAGGCGTTTTTTCGGCGGCAACTCGGGAACACACGGTCTATGACCAATGACCGTGACTTCGTCGAGAAGCGCCTGTCGAAGCCCGGGGTGGCCCGCGCGGCGATCACCTACGTCGGTGCCGTCGTCGCGGTGGGCGCCGCGGTGTTCGTGTTCTTCCTCGTCGCCGCACGCGACTCGGAGTTCACCGCGTGGCTGGTGCCCGCGGTGTTCCTGTTCGGCGGCATCGGCGCGTTCGTCAAGACCTACCGCGAGTGGAGGGCCGACCGCGGCTGGGCGGCATGGCAGGGCGCGGGCTGGTTCCTGCTGTTGCTCGTGCTGGTGACGCTGGCCGTTCCCGGCATGGCGACGCTGGCCGGCGCCGTCGAGTAATCCCGCCGAAATTGCATTCCACGCGCGTCAACTCGCTACTTGACGCGCGTGGAATGCGAGTTCGACGCTAGTCCACGTCGATCTCGCGCAGTTCGCGCTTGAGGATCTTGCCGGTCGGGTTACGCGGCAGTTCGTCGAGGAAGACCACCTCGCGCGGCACCTTGTAGCGTGCGAGGTTCTCCCGCACGTAGGTCTTGATGTCGTCCTCGGTGATGGTCGCGCCCTCGGCCTTGACGACGAACGCCCGCAGCCGCTGACCCCACTCCTTGTCGTCGACACCCAGCGCGGTCGCCTCGACGACCTCGGGGTGCCCGCTGATGAGGTCCTCGATCTCGGCGGGGAACACGTTCTCTCCACCGGAGACGATCATCTCGTCGTCGCGGCCGCTGACGTAGAGCAGACCGTCCTCGTCGAAGTATCCGACGTCGCCCGACGACATCAGCCCGTCGATGATCTGCTTGTGGCCGCCGCCGGTGTAGCCCTCGAACGGGAAGAAGTTGCCGACGAAGATGCGACCCACCTCGCCGCGCGGCAACTCCTTGCCGTTGTCGTCGAGGATCTTGACCTTCATGCCCTTGACCACCGGACCGACCGTCGCGGGGTTCTTCGAAAGATGTTGCGGCCCAGCGATGGTCGCGAAGGCGACCTCGGTGGAGCCGTACAGGTTGTAGACCACCGGGCCCAGGTCCTTCAGTGCCCGGGTGGCCAGCTCGGCACCGAGCTGCGACCCCGACACGAACACGATGCGCAGCGATGACAGGTCCGGCTTGGGAGTGGTCTTCTCCAGTTCGTCGAGCATGCGCGACAGCATCACCGGCACTACGACGATCGCGGTGACCCGGTGTTTCTCGATGTCGGCCAGCACGTGGGCCGGCTTGAACCGGCGACGCAGCACCAGCGTGGTGCCCAGCATCATCGCGATGGTGGCGTGCAGGAAGCCCAGCGCGTGGAACATCGGCGCGGGTAGTGACGTGACCTCGTTGGCCTTGAACGGCACCGAGGACACGATGCCGCCGATCGGCGCCAGCGACGGCGGCGCGCTGCGGTTGGCGCCCTTGGGGGTGCCGGTGGTGCCGCTGGTCAGGATGATGATCGAGGCGTGCTTGCTGACCTTCGGCGCCGGTGCGGCGTTGGTGCGGGCGACCAGTTCTTGGAGGGTCTCGTCGGTGCTGCCCGACGGCTCGTCCTTGTCGGGGTTGACGCCGAGGGCGCGCAGCTTGCCCAACTCCGGCTCGGCCTGCGAGACCGCCGCGGTGTACTCGTCGTCGTAGATGATCAGCTTGCCACCCTCGCGTTCGGTGACCTCCTTGATCTGCGGACCGGAGAACTCACTGTTGAGCATGATGATCCGAGCGCCCACCCGCGCGGCGCCGTACAGCGCGACCAGAAACCATCGATGGTTGCGCGCGAGGATCGCTACCCCGTCACCGCCTTTGACGCCTTTGGCGCGCAGCGCGTTGGCCACGGCGTTGGCGGCGTCGTTGAGTTCGGCGAAGGTCATCTCGCCCTCTTCGTCGATGACCGCGGCACGATCGGGATAGCGGCGCGCGTTGAGCGCCGGGATCATCCCGATCTCGCCCCAGCGGCGGATGTCGGCGAGCAGCGCGGCGATGTCCTGCGGCGGTTCGAGTTTGAGCGCGCCCGCCTCGAACATCTTGCGCGCGTAGTGCAATTCCGCCGATCCACGGTCGACGTAGGTACTCAGCGACTGGGCAAGCTTGGCTGCGGTCTGCGCGGAGAGATCAGCGAGCTTTGACATGCGACAACTCTAGGGGACGACACGTGCGGTCATTCCCGGAACGGGCGACTGCCCGGCGCCGGCACCTACCATCGAAACCATGGCCGCGGCGCAGGAGTACGACGTCGACGGCATCGCGGTGCCGATCACCAATCCCGACAAGGTGGTCTTCGGCGACCTCGGCATCACCAAGGGCGACCTGATGGACTACTACATCGCGGTCGCCGACGGTGCGCTGCGCGGTGTGCGGGACCGTCCGATGATCCTCAAGCGCTTCGTCAAGGGCATCGACGTCGAGGCGGTGTTCCAGAAACGCGCACCGCAGAAGCGTCCCGACTTCGTCGACGTGGCCGAGTTGAAGTACGCGTCGGGAACCTCGGCCAAGGAGGCGGTACTGCGCAACGCCGCCGGTCTGGTGTGGGCGGTGAACCTGGGGTGTGTGGATCTCAACCCCCACCCGGTGCGTGACGACGACCTCGACCACCCCGACGAACTGCGCGTCGATCTGGACCCGATGCCCGGTGTGGGTTGGCGGCAGATCCTCGACGTCGCGTTCGTCGCCCGCGAAGTCCTCGAGGACCACGGCCTGACCGCCTGGCCCAAGACGTCGGGGTCGCGCGGCTTCCACATCTACGCGCGCATCCACCGCCGCTGGCCGTTCAAGGCGGTGCGCCTGGCCGCCGAGGCCGTCGCCCGCGAGGTCGAGCGACGTGCACCGGAGTCGGCGACCGCACGCTGGTGGAAGGAGGAACGTCACGGCGTGTTCGTCGACTTCAACCAGAACGCCAAGGACCGGACGGTGGCCTCGGCCTACTCGGTGCGCGCGACGCCGGACGCGCGGGTGTCGACCCCGTTGTTGTGGTCGGAGGTCGCCGACTGCCGGCCCGAGGAGTTCACGATCGCGACCGTGCCGCAGCGTCTGGAGCGCCTCGGCGATCCGTGGGAGGGCATCGACGACCACCCGGGCTCACTGGACGCGTTGCTCGAACTCGCCGACCGGTTGGGGCCGGCCGAGAAGGCGCCCAAAGGTGCGCGCCGCACCACCGACGGCCGCCGGCAGTCGACGATGCCGTTGATCGAGATCGCGCGCACCAAGACCAAGGACGAAGCGATGGCCGCGCTGCAGCAGTGGCGCGACAAGTATCCGGGGGCTTCCGAAAAATTGGATCCCGCAGATGTTCTCGTCGACGGCATGCGCGGGCCCAGTTCCATCTGGTACCGCATCCGGATCAACCTTCAGCACGTCCCTGAGGGCGACAGGCCCCCGCAGGAGGAACTGCTGGCCGATTACAGTCCGTGGCGCAATTACACCGGAGCTCAGCAGCCGCCGCGCGACTGAATTCCGGTGAGTTTGCTGCCGGGATCGCCCACACTTCTTACCGAAGTATTAGTCGTTACTCCCAGCGGCCTTAAATTGGCTCATTACCTTGAGTCTTGTATCGCCCGAAGGTGGGCCACGTCAGGACTGGACTCGAGGAGGTCGCCATGTACGGCAATCCGACGTTCGACTGTGGTGGTGGTGCCGATATCCGTGCACACTGTCGCCAGCTGGCCACGGTGGTCCGGATCCGCGGCGAGCTCGACGCGTTCAACATCGAACGGGCGACGGCGTACACGCGACGTTTCGTCATCGCCGAAAAGCCGTTCGTGCTGGATCTGAGCGAAATTACTTCATTTGCCGAGAGCGCAGTTTCGCTGCTGTTCACCATTGACGACGTCTGCGTTGCCGCGGGCGTGCAGTGGTCGATGGTGCCCAGCCGCGCCGTCGAACAGGCGCTGTACGACCTGGGCATCGAATTCGAATCGGCCGGCTCGGTTCCCGAGGCGCTCAACGAGTTCGCCGACGCGATGGTCGCGCGCCGTCAACTGCTTCCCCTGCTCACCAAGACTGCGTAAGGATCACCCGTGTTACTTGATGTTCGTTGGCTCCGGTACCTCCTGCAGCGCCGTCATCGTTCCCACGCCGACCGGCTGGCACTGACCGCCGGCTGAGTCCGGTCCCGAGCCGGATCGGACTGCGTCCGCAGGCCACGCACACCTTGATTTAGTGTGCAGCTATGGCCACTGACGCCGAAAGGGTCGCCGACGCCGCGCGCCGCGTGGTCGAGGAACACGACCCCAAGAAAGTTCCTGTCCAAGAGTTCCTGGGTGCCTGTTTCGACGCGGGTCTGTCCTGGGTCCATTTCCCCGAAGGTTTCGGCGGCCTCGGCGTTTCCCGGGGGTTGCAGGCCGTCGCCGACCGCATCCTGCAGGGCGCCGGGGGTCCCGTCCCGCTGGGCCTGAACCCGATGGGTTACGGCATGGCAGCCCCGACGGTGCGCGAGCACGCCCAGACCGACGACGTGCGCCGGCAGCTGCTGCGTCCGCTGGCGACCACCGAACACATCTGGTGCCAGCTGTTCTCCGAGCCCGGGGCCGGCTCGGACCTCGCGGGTCTGGCGACCTCGGCGGTCCTCGACGGCGACACCTGGGTGGTCAACGGCCAGAAGGTGTGGACCAGCCTGGCCCACCGCGCGAAGTGGGGTCTGCTGCTGGCGCGCACCAACCCCGACGTCCCGAAGCACAAGGGCCTGACCTACTTCGTCATCGACATGCACGGCGAGGGCGTCGAGACCCGGCCGCTGCGTCAGCTGACCGGGCACGCGGAGTTCAACGAGGTCTACATGACCGACGCGCGCATCCCCGATGCGTTCCGCCTGGGCGAGGTCGGCGACGGATGGCGCGTGGCGATGACGACGCTGATGAACGAACGCAGCGCCCTCGGCGGCAGTGGCAGCCGGCGCGGCGCGGGCACCATCTCCGATGCGGTCGCGCTGTGGGCGTCGCGGCCCGATCTGCACACCCCGGTGCTGCGCGACCGGCTGACCTCGCTGTGGCTGCGCTCCGAAGCGCAGCGTCTGACCTCGGAGCGCTCCCGGGCTGCGGCGACCACCACCGGTGGCCCGGGTCCGGAGGCGTCGGTCGGCAAGCTCGTCGGCGCCGAACTCAACCAGCACATCTACGAGTTCTGCATGGATCTGCTCGGTCCGGAGGGCATCCTCTACGACGGCTACGCCATGGACCAGGGCGATCCCGAGGATTACCGCGGACCTCTCCAGCAGCGGTTCCTGCGCAGCCGGGCCAACACGATCGAAGGCGGTACCTCTGAGGTGATGCGCAACATTCTGGCCGAGCGGGTGCTCGGGTTGCCGGGAGATCTGCGGGCGGACGCGGGCATGGCGTGGAAGGAGATCCCGCGTGGCTGAGGAGCGTGCGGATCGCGAGTTCGTGTTCACCGAGGAGCAGGGTGCGCTGCGGTCGGGCGTGCGCAAGTTCTGCGCCGACCATGTCGGCGAGGCCGCGGTGCGCGCGGCGATGGAGTCCGACCCGCCGTTCGACCGCAAGGTCTGGCAGCGCTTGGGTTCGGAGCTCGGTGTGCTCGGCCTGTCGGTGCCCGAAGCCGCTGGCGGGGTCGGCGGCACGCTGGTCGACCAGGCCGTGGCGGTCGAGGAACTCGGTGCGGCATTGGCGCCGGGCCCGCTGTTCGGCACCGTCTATCTCGCCGTGCCGGCGCTGGTCGCGGCGTCGCAACCCAGCCCGCTGCTGGACGGACTGGTCGATGGCAGCCGCACCGCGGCGTTCGCCGTCACCGACGTGGCCGGCGCCTTCGATCCCGATGCCGTCTCCGTCGACGCGTCCGGTGACGGGAAGTCCTGGTCCGTCAGCGGCACCGTGCCGCGCGTGGTGGACGCCGGCGCAGCGGACCTGATCCTCGTCGCCGCGAAGACCGACGGCGGCGTCGGCCTCTTCGCCGTCGAAGCGGATTCGGCTGGGGTGCAACGGAAGCCGTTGGGCACGCTGGACCTGACCCGACCGCAGGCCGACGTCACCTTCACCGATGCGGCCGCCGAGCTGATCGCCGGGCCTGAGGAGGCCGAACGCGTCATCACCCACGCGTTGCACGTCGGCGCGGCGCTGCTGGCCGTCGAACAGGTCGGCGCCGCCCAGCACCTGCTGAACCTGAGCACCGAGTACGCCAAAACCCGCCTGCAGTTCGGTCGTCCGATCGGTTCGTTCCAGGCCGTCAAGCACCGGCTGGCCGACGACCTGGTGGCCGTCGAGCACGCCAGATCCACGGCCTACCACGCGGTGTGGGCGCTCACCCACGCCTCCGACGACGCCGCACTGTCGGTGAGTATCGCGCAGGCGACGTGCTCGGCGGCGTTCGTTCGAGTTGCGGGCGACACCATTCAGGTCCACGGTGGAATCGGTTTCACCTGGGAACACCAGGCGCACCTGTACTACAAGCGGGCGTACACCGACGCCGCCCTGCTGGGCAGCGCCGAACAACACCGGGCGCGGATCGCCGAGTTCGTTCTCGACGTCGCTCCCGAGAAGGACGCTCCGCGCGTCGCCACCGGAACATCGAGCTGAGGGGAACGACGTGGGCCGATCGACGCAACGCCTCGTGCGTTATCTGGCCGCCGCGGCGCTGGTGGCCGCACCGCTGACCGCATGGGTCGGTACACCCGCGAGCACCACCACGGCCCAGTGCCCGCCGGGTGAGACCGGCGTGATCTACGGGTGCTCACCGTTCTGCGTCCCGGGCAAGTACCTCGACACGCAGACCGGTCTGTGCCTGCCCGTCGCGGCCCCGCCGCCGCCCCCGCCCCGGGCCTGAGGCCGCGCATGAACTTCGTGGACCGTTTCTTCGAGATCTCGGCCCGCCAGTCCACCGTGGGCACCGAGGTGCGCGGCGGCGTCGTGACCTTCATCGCGATGGCCTACATCATCGTGTTGAACCCGATCATCCTGTCGGGCTCGACCGATGTGACCGGCGGGCGACTGGACTTCGCGCAGGTCTCCGCGACCACCGCGCTGGCCGCCGGCGTCATGACGATCCTGTTCGGGTTCATCGCCAAGCTGCCGTTCGCGTTCGCCGCGGGGCTGGGCATCAACTCGTTTCTGGCCACCACCGTCGTCGGGTCTTTGACGTGGGCCGAAGCCATGGGCCTGGTGGTGATCAACGGTCTGATCATCGTGTTGCTGGCCGCGACCGGGCTGCGCCGGTTGGTGTTCGACGCGGTACCGATGCAGCTCAAGCTCGCGATCACGGCCGGTATCGGATTGTTCATCCTGTTCATCGGGTTGGTCGACGCCGGGTTCATCGGATCCACCGGTGTGGCGTCGCCACCGGTCGGGCTGGGCGGTGAGGGCAGCGGTTCGATCAGTACCGTGCCGACGTTGGTGTTCGTCGGCACCCTGCTGCTCACCGGAGTCCTGGTGGTGCGCAAGGTGCGCGGCGGCATCCTGATCGGTTTGGCCGTCGGCACGGTCGCGGCGGTGGTGATCGAGGCGATCTGGCATCTGGGTTCGGCGCAGGAGAACCCCGGCGGGTGGAGCCTGTCGGTGCCGGCGCTGTCGGGGTCGCCGTTCGCCCTGCCGGACCTGTCGCTGGTCGGTGAGTTCAGCCTGAACAGCTTCTCCCGCATCGGCATCGTCGCTGCCGTCATGTTGGTGTTCACGCTGGTGTTCGCGAACTTCTTCGACGCCATGGGCACCATGACCGGGCTGTCCCGGGAGGCGGGCCTGTCCGACGAGAAGGGCACCTTTCCGCGGTTGAAGTCCGCGCTGATCGTCGAGGGTGCCGGTGCGGTCGTCGGCGGTGCGACGTCGTCGTCGTCGAACACGGTGTTCATCGAATCCGGGGCCGGCATCGAGGAAGGCGCCCGGACGGGCCTGGCGAACCTGGTCACCGGCGTGCTGTTCCTGGCGGCGATGTTCGTCTCGCCGCTGGCGTCGATCGTGCCAACCGAGGTTGCGGCCGCCGCGCTCGTGGTGGTCGGCGCGCTGATGGCGTCGCAGCTGCGCCACATCGAGCTGACCGAGTTTTCGATCGCATTGCCCGTGGTGCTGACCGTGGCGGTGATGCCGTTCTCCTATTCGATCGCCAACGGTATCGGCGTGGGGTTCATCGCGTGGGTGGTGATGCGCACCGCAGCCGGCAAGGTGCGCGAGATCAGCCCGCTGCTGTGGATCGTGGCCGCCGGGTTCGCGCTCTACTTCGCCCGCACCCCGCTGGAGTCGGTCCTCGGCGTGTGACCTGCGCCGAAATTGCATTCCACGCGCGTCAACTAGCGGCATTTCGCGCAGCAGACGCAATCTCGGCGTTGCCTTATTTACCGTTGGTATTACAGTAATGCCTATGAGTGAGAGCGCCCAGTTTCGGGATGCGCCGATCTTCGACGCCGACCAACACATGTACGAGACGGCCGACGCGCTGACGAAGTACCTGCCCGAGCGGTACTCGCGGGCGGTGCAGTACGCGCAGTTCGGTCGGCACACGCGCATCGTGATCAACAACCGCGTCAGCGACTTCATCCCGAACCCGACCTTCGAGCGTGTCGCCGCGCCCGGTGCCCACGAGAAGTTCTTCGCCGGTGAGAACACCGAAGGCCTGACCCTGCGCGAGATGCAGGGACCGGCCATCGAAGCGCCGCCGGCCACCCGCAACCCCGTCGACCGCGTCGCCGAACTGGATCGGCAGGGTGTGCGCGAGGCGCTGAACTACCCAACGCTGGCCAGCCTCATCGAACACGCCACCGCCGACGACCCCGAGCTGACACTGGCGGTCATCCACGCCTTGAACCAGTGGATGCTCGAGCACTGGACGTTCGACTACCAGGGCCGGGTGTTCTCCACACCGATCATCAACCTCTCCGAGGTCGACGCCGCCCAGCGCGAGCTCGAATACATCCTGGACAACGGCGCCAAGGTCGCGCTGATCAAACCCGGCCCGGTCAACGGCCTGCGCGGCTGGCGCTCCCCGGCGCTTCCCGAGTTCGACCCGTTCTGGCGCGACGTCGAAGCCGCGGGCCTGCCGATCGTGTTGCACGCCAGTTACCCGCCGCTGGACTCCTACGTCAACTCGTGGGAACCACCCCACACCCAGAACTTCATGGCGCAGAGCGCATTCCGGTGGATGGTGCTCGGTCACCGCGAGATCTCCGACATGATCACCAGCCTGATCTGTCACGGCACCCTGACCCGCTTCCCGAAGCTGCGGATCGCATCGGTGGAGAACGGCAGCTCGTGGATCTTCCCGCTGTTCAACGACTTCGAAGAGCTGGCCAAGAAGATGCCGCAGAACTTCCCCGAGCATCCGCTCGACGTGTTCCGTCGCAACATTTGGGTCAGCCCGTTCTGGGAGGGCTGCGTCTCCGACGTCGTCAACACCGTCGGCTGGGACAAGGTGCTGTTCGGCTCGGACTACCCGCACCCGGAGGGGCTGCCCGAACCGAAGGGCTACTGGAAGTACGCCGAGGGCATGGACGTCCGACGCACCTATGACTTCATGGGCGACAACGCCCGGCGCTTCATGGGCATGCCGATCGCGAACCCGGACCCGGCGGCCGCGCAACCGCCGGAGCTGGCCACCGCCTGAGCGGACCGGGCGCGGTATCTAGACTGCCGTTCCATGCCCGAGCGCGCGGTCCAGTTCGTCGGCGCCGGTCCCGGTGCTGCCGATCTGCTGACGGTGCGCGCCGCGCGACTGCTCGCCGACGCCGAGGTGGTGCTCTACCCCGGCACCTACCTCGATCCCGACGTCCTGGCGCACTGCTCTCCCGACGCCGAACTCGTCGACACCGAACACCTCGACCTCGATCAGATCGTCGACCGGTTGGTCGGCGCGCACCGAGCGGGCCGGCGGGTGGTGCGGCTGGTCTCCGGGGACCCGTCGCTGTACTCGGCGGTGTCCGAGCAGACGCGCCGCCTGGACCGTCTCGGGGTGCCGTGGCAGGTGACGCCTGGGGTCCCGGCGTACGCCGCGGCCGCCGCCGCCGTGGGTCGCGAGCTGACCGTGCCGCTGGTCGCGCAGTCAGTGGTGTTGACCCGCACCCAGCAGCGGTCGACGGCGATGCCGGAGACCGAGTCGCTGACCGCGTTCAGCGCCACCCGCGCCACCCTGGTTTTGCACCTGGCCATCACCCGGATACGGGAACTGATGGCCGAGATCGCACCCGACTACGGCCCGGACTGCCCGGTGGTCGTGGTCTACCGTGCGTCGCAGCCGACCGAGCAGATCCTGCGCGGGACCGTCGCCGACATCGCCGACGCCGTGGAAGCCGCCGGTCTGCGTCAGGCGGCGGTCATCCTGGTCGGGCGGGCGCTGGCCGGGCGACCCGACCCCGAGGCCGGCGAGAGCTTCCTCTACGACCCGGCGCGGGAACGGCGGCGCCCGTGACGCTCTACGACGTGATCAACCGCCGCCGCGACACCCGCCGGGAGTTCACCGGCGATCCCGTGCCCGACGACGTGCTCGAGCGGGTGCTGCTGGCCGCGCACGCGGCGCCGTCGGTCGGAATGTCGCAGCCGTGGGACTTCGTGCTGGTGCGCGCGCCGGAGACGTTGCGCGCGTTCCGCGATCACGTGGCCGCCGAGCGTGCGGCGTTCGCCGCCACCCTGTCGGGTGAGCGGGCGGAGACGTTCGAGCGCATCAAGATCGAAGGCATCTGCGAATCGGGGCTGGGCATCGTCGTCGGCTACGACCCTTCGCGAGGCGGGCCTTCGGTCCTGGGCCGGCACGCGATACCCGACGCGGGTCTGTACTCGGTGGTGTGTGCGATCCAGAACCTGTGGCTGGCAGCCACTTACGAGGGCCTCGGCGTCGGGTGGGTGTCGTTCTACCGGGAGGACTTCCTGCGTTCGCTGGTGGGCATGCCCGAGCATGTGCGCCCGGTGGCGTGGCTGTGCGTCGGCGCGGTCGCCGACCTGCCCGACGTGCCGGACCTGGAGCGCTTCGGCTGGCGCGCCCGCTCGTCGCTGGCCACGGTGCTGCACTCGGAGCGCTACGGGTCCTGAGACGCTCGTACGTGCGCTGGCGGCGACGCGCTTCGCCGAGCGTGCGCTGGTGGCGGAAAAACGCGCCAAATCCCGCCCCTACCGCACACTCGACGAACGAGAACCTTGCGCGCGCTCGGGCCGACGCTCGCCCAACGTGCGCTGGCGGCGACGCACTCGCCGAACGTGCGCTGGTGGCGATGCGTCTCGCCGAGCGTGCGCTGGTGGCGGAAAAACGCGCCAAATCCCGCCCCTACCGCACACTCGACGAAGGGGCACCTTGCGCGCGCTCGGGCCGACGCTCGCCCAACGTGCGCTGGTGGCGACGCGTCTCGCCGAATGTGCGCTGGTGGCGGAAAAACGCGCCAAATCCCGCCCCTACCGCACACTCGACGAACGAGTACCCCGTCGGACCGCCCGCTCGAGGCGACGCGCCCCGCCGAACGTGCGCTGGTGGCGGAAAAACACGCCAAATCCCGCCCCTACCGCACACTCGACGAAGGGCAACGCCCCCTCAGAGCCGCAGCACGCGGCCCGCGATCACCAAGTGCACCTCGTCGCACACGTCGGCGACGCGTTGGTTGACGATGCCGAGCAGGTCGCGGAACAGCACCCCGGAGCGGTGCGACGGCACCACCCCGAGGCCGACCTCGTTGGTGACCACCACCGCGTCCGGCACCGCGGCCAGCGCCTCGCACAACGCCTCAAGTCGCGCGTCGACGACCCGAGCGGCCTCCGCAGAACTCGCCTCCCAGAGACCCTCGTCGAGAAGCGCGGTCAACCAGGTGCCCAGGCAGTCGACGAGCACCGCCCCATCGGCGCCACGCAATGCGGCGGCCACGTCGGCGCTCTCCACGGTGTCCCAGTGCGCGGGCCGACGGGCGCGGTGCTGCGCAACGCGGACGTCCCAGTCCGGGTCGCTGCCGTCGGCGGGACGTCCCGGCGCCAGGTAGGTGACGACGCCGGCACTGGCCAGCAGCCTTTCGGCGTGCCGGGATTTCCCGGAGCGCACGCCGCCGGTGACCAGGATCCTCACGTCGTCATCGTAGGGAGGCGCGTACCCAGGCCAGCGCCTCGGCGACGTCGTTGACGGTGGGCACCTCGGCGGCGCGGGCCGGGCGGCGGACGACGACGACGGGCACGCCCAGCTGTTCGGCCGCGTCCATCTTCGGCCAGGTGTGGTCACCGCCGGAGTCCTTGGTGATCAGTACGTCGGCGCGGTGTTCGCGCATCAGTGCGAGTTCACCGGCCAGCTCGTAGGGGCCGCGGCTGGTGATCAGCCGCCACGCCGGGGGCAGCGCGACGTCGGGGGCCTGCACGACGCGCGCCAGCACGGCGTGGGCGCGCAACGCCGGGATGAAGCGCCCGATCTCCTGACGCCCGACCGTCAGGAACGGCCGCCGGCCCAGACCGGCCGCGGTGTCGGCGGCCTCTTCGTGGGTGTCGACCCAGTGCCAGGAGTCGCGGCTGCGCGACCCCCAGCCCGGACGCTCCAGGCGCAGCAGCGGCGTCTGCGGCCCACATGCGGCGGCGGCGTTGGCCGAGATGTTCTTCGCGAACGGATGGGTCGCGTCGACGACGGCGTCGTAATCCCCCAGCACGGCGCGCAGGCCGTCGACACCGCCGAAGCCCCCGATGCGCACCTCCCCGACCGGTAACCGCGGATCGGTGACGCGCCCGGCCAACGACGATGTCACCTCGATGCCGTCGTCGATCAGCAGTTCGGCCAGCGCGCGGGCTTCGCTGGTGCCGCCCAGCAACAGGATCCGCATCACGGCGCTCCGGGGGGTAGGAACGGAAGACCCTCGGGTGCACCGTTTTCCGCGAGGGCGAGCAGCGCGTCGACGTCGATGTGGGTTTCGACGAGGTCACCGAGCAGATCGAGACGACGCTCCCGCGCAGCGGGGAAGGACACCCCGGAAGGCGCCAAACCCAGGGTCTCGGACAGGAACCTGGTTCGCAGCGCATCACCTTCCAGCGAGCCGTGCCACATGGTGCCGAACACCGCGCCGGACCGGGCGCCGCCGAGGAAATCCTCGACACCGGCGCCGCGGGTGATGCGGCCATGGTGGATCTCGTACCCGGACGCCGCGGCCCCCCGCCATACCCCTTCGGGCAGCCGAAGCGTCTTGGTGGCAACGAAATCCGTCTCCACATCGAGCAATCCCAGACCGTCGACCTCGGCAACGCTACCCTCGATGCCGTCCGGATCGCGGATCACCCGACCCAGCATCTGGAATCCGCCGCAGATACCCAGGAGCGGCTTGCCCGCGGCGGCGTGGGCGAGCAGTGCGCGGTCCAGGCCTCGGGAGCGCAGCCACGCCAGATCGGCGATCGTGGACCGCGTTCCGGGCAGGACGATCAGGTCGGCGTCGGCGAGAGCACTTGGGTGCGAGGCGAATACGACATCAAGGTCGGGCTCCAGGCCGAGCGCATCGACGTCGGTGAAGTTGCTGATCCGCGGCAGGCGCACCACCGCGACACGGTGCGCACCCGACCGAGTGGAGCGGCGCCCGGCGAGTTCGAGCGCGTCCTCGGAGTCCAGCCAGATGTCGGGATGCCACGGCAACGTCCCGTAAACGGTTCGGCCGGTAAGGCGTTCGAGATCACGCAGACCGGGGTCGAGCAGCGCCCGATCGCCGCGGAACTTGTTGACCACGAACCCGGCGATCAGTGCCTGATCTTCAGGACTCAGCAGCGCGACGGTGCCGAGGAACGCCGCGAACACCCCGCCGCGGTCGATGTCGCCGACGACGACGGTCGGCAGGCCCGCGTGCCGGGCCAGCCCGAGGTTGACGTAATCGCCTGCGCGCAGGTTGATCTCGGCGGGACTGCCGGCGCCCTCGGCGACGACGACGTCATAACGTGCGGCCAGGTCGTCGTAGGCGGCGTGTGCGGCCCTCCCCAGCGCGCGTCGGCCCTCCAGCCAGTCTGCGGAGTCGACGTGCCCCCACGGCTGACCCATCAGCACGACATGACTGCGTCGGTCGCTGCCGGGTTTGAGCAGCACCGGGTTCATCGCGGCTTCCGGCGTCGCGCGGGCGGCTAGCGCCTGCACCCACTGCGCCCGGCCGATCTCGATACCCTCGGCGCACACCATCGAGTTGTTCGACATGTTCTGCGCCTTGTACGGCGCCACTTTCACGCCGCGGCGCGCGAGCACCCGGCACAGCCCGGTGGTGACCACGCTCTTGCCGGCGTCGCTGGTGGTGCCCGCGATCAGCAGCCCCGCCATCAGGTGCGCCTGACCAGGAACAGGTCCATCACCCAGCCGTCGCGACGCTCGGCAGCGGCACGCGCGTCCGCGATCCGGGGCAGCACCTCAGCCAACGGTCCGTCCAGCAGCTGTTCCCCGGGTGCCCCCAGGTTGGCACCCCACCAGATCGTCCAGCCGTCGAGGCCGGTGAAGTCGAGACGATGCGGAGGCGGGTTGAGCATCGCGAGGATGTTGTCCAGGCCCGCCGCGACGGCTTCCTGCAGACGCCGGCCGGTGGTGAGGTGGACCGGGCGGCCGACCTCGTGCAGCACGATGCGGTGCCGGGCGGCCAGCAGCTGCGGGGCGCTGATGCCGGGCAGCACGTCGTAGTCCAGATCGAGGCCGAGCGCGCGGACCTTCTCCACGATCCGAATGGTCGAGTCGTAGAGCGACGGATCACCCCACACCAGGAACGCCGCGGTGCCGCCGCGGGCCCGCAGCACATCGGCGTACCGGGCCGCGCGCGCGTCGTGCCAGTCGGCGACCGCGCCCTCGTAGCCGCGGGTGGTCAGGCTTTCCGAGCGGTCGCGCGGCGGGTCGGGCACCGCGACCAACTCGGGGTCGCCGTGCCGGCGCAGGATCTCTCGGCGCAGCGCCAGCAACGGGTCGCCATCCGATTTCTGCGCAGCCAGCACGTAATCGGCGCCCCGCAACGCGTCGGCCACCTCGGCGGTGACGTGCTGCGGTCCCATCCCCACACCGAGGATCCGCACCCTGACCGACCCACTCATACCCGCGATTGTTCCTTTCGCCGGTCGGTCATACTGAATCGGCCCGAGAGGACCAGAGCAATTTCGATGAACCGTTCCATACCGGCGGGGTGGCGAAGCCATCGCGGTGGCGGCGCGGCTCTGCATCTCGACGATGCGCTGCGACGCCGGATGCTGATGTCCTACCTGGCCGTGCTGCTGCTGTTGTACCTCTCGGCGGTGGTGCATGCGCAGGTGTTCGACGTGGTGCCCACCGACGGGCGCGGCGAGATCCTGGCGACCTTGCTGACCGGTGTCGGTCTCCTGCTCTGCCTGCGGGCCCCGCTGTGCGGTGCGCGGTACGTCGCCGCGGTGACGTGCCTGGCGACGGCGCCGGTCGCGGCCGTGCTGTTCCACGAGCAACTGGTCGCGCAGGTGTGGTCGGTGGTGCCGCTGATCTTCGTCGCGATCTTCGTCCGGACCTGGCACGACCCGACGACCGCGCGCACGGTCACCGCGGTGATGACGCTCGCGGCGGTGGCCGCGCTCGTCGTCGCACCCGCACCGGTCCCCGCGCTGTACCTGATCATGTACGCCGCCAGCATCATCGGCGCCTGCGAGGTCTTCGGCCTGGCCAACGCCGTCCTGCTCGAGGCGGCGTTCCGGGATCCGCTCACCTCGGTGTGGAACCGCGCCGGCGTCAACCGGCAGGTCCGACGGCTGTTGGCGCAGGCGCGGCGGCGCCGTCACCCGGTCGCGGTGCTGGTGTTCGACGTCGACGACTTCAAGGGTGTCAACGATCAGAGCGGCCATGCCGCCGGTGATCTCGTGCTCAGCGAACTGGCCCGGCGCTGGCGTCTCCGGGCACCGCGGTCCAGCGTGGTCGGCCGGCTCGGCGGCGACGAGTTCGTGATCGTGCTCAGCGGCTACACCGAGCCGCAAGCGCGGAGACTGGCAACCACCCTCGCCGACGGCCACCCCGTCAAGGTCAGCTGTGGAGTGGCCGTGGGATCAGCAGAGACCGCTGCGTTCGAGGACATCCTGGCCGCCGCCGACCGTGATCTCTACGAACAGAAGCGGTCCCGGTCCGCCTGATTCGCACGTCGTCGACGCCGGGGACGCCCTACATTCAGGTCGTGACCGTGCAGACGGGTGTGCGCAACGTGTTCGACGCCGGACTTCCGACCCTCGACTACGACCTGACCGCGACCCCGGCTGACGTCCGTGCGGACCTGTACGCCGCGCAGCAGCAGGCCCCCGTGGCGATCGGACCGGCCGGCCCGGAGGTGCTGTCCTACGAACTGGCCCGGCACGTCCTGCGGGACACCCGGTTCGCGCCGCCGCCGGGCATCAATCTCACGATGGTGGGCGTCACCTCGGGTCCGTTGTTCGACAAGGTGATGGGCTCGCTGCTGTGCCTGCACGGCGAAGAGCACCAGCGGCTGCGTCGGCTCGTCAGCCGGGAGTTCACCCCGCGCGCCGTCGCGCGCCTGCGACCCACCGTCGACGAGGTGGTCAACGGGCTCGTCGACGACGTTGTCGAGGCCGGGCGGTGTGACGTCGTCACCGACATCGCCCGCCCGTATCCGGTGCCGATCATCTGTGCGCTGCTGGGCGCTCCGCGCGAGGACTGGCAGCGGTTCTCCGACTGGACCCACACGGTGTTCCAGGCGTTCAGCTTCAGCACCAACATCGTCGAGAACCAGGACGTCGTGATGGCGGCGTGGAACGAACTCGACGACTTCATCGACGACATGATCGCCCGCCGTCGCCGCACACTGACCGACGACCTGCTGTCCGACCTGATCCGCGCCGAGGAGGACGGCGACCGGTTGAGCACCGCCGAGCTGCGCATGCTCGCCGCGGGTCTGCTGATGGCCGGCACCGACACCACCCGCCACCAGCTCGCGGCGTCGGTGCAGGCGCTCTGCGAGCACCCGGAGCAGTGGGCGCAGCTGCGTGACGACCCGGAGTTGGCGATGTCGGCCGTCGAGGAGACCATGCGCCACTCCCCGGCGGTGTGCGGGACCCCGCGCACGGTCCTGCAGGACGCCGAGATCGCCGGGCTGCGGTTTCCTGCAGGAACATTCGTGCTGGTCAACACCTTCGCGGCCAATCGCGACCCGGCCTGCTACGACGACCCGGAGCGGCTGGACCTGCGCCGCAGCGCCCCACCACCGATCCTGACCTTCGGTGGCGGGGCGCATTACTGCCTCGGCGCCAATCTTGCTCGCCTCGAGTTGGCCCACGCGCTCGTGATCCTGGCCCGGCGGCTCCCCGGCCTGCGGATCGCCGGGGACGCGCCGTGGGATCCGATCCTGGGGATGACCGGGCCGACGACCCTGCCCGTCGAATTCGGCGGGTAGTCAGACCGTTTCGGTCACCGGTTCGCCGTAGCTCTTCTTGACCAGCAGCGTGGTCAGTGCGGCCAGCACCAGCGGCAGCGCCAGGACCATGAAGTAGCCACTGACGCCCAGGCTGCTCAGTAGGACCCCGCCGAGTGCCGACCCGACGATGGTGCCCATCCGTCCGATGCCGATGCCCCAGCCGGTGGCGGTGGCGCGCAGCTGGGTCGGGTAGGCGGTGGCGATCAGGTAGTTCAGCGCCAGCTGCTGACCGCCGATGCCGAAGCCCGCCAGCCCGATCAGCACGAACACGATCGCGAACGACGATCCCGCCATCGCCAATCCGACGGCCACCGCGATGCCGCAACCGAACATCACCAGCAGCAGGTCGCGGGCGTTGACCCGCGGGAGCAGCACCGACAGCGGCAGCGCGAACAGGATGAAGGCGCCGTTGACGGTGACCGTGCCCATCGCTGCGGCCGCCGGCGACAGACCGAGCATGTTCAGCGCGGTCGGCATCCACAGCAGCAGCAGGAACCACGCGATCCAGTTGAGGAAGTAGATGCTGAACACCGCGGTGGTCACCGACCGGAACCGCTCGGAGAACAGTTCGCGTACCGAGCCGCGCGAGGTCTTGACCTCCGACAGCACGAAGGTGGTGTTCTCGTCGAAGCGGGTGCCGAAGTAGCGCTCGGCCAGCACCCGGATGCGTCGTTGGCCGCTCTCGGTTCCCTTGGCCGCCAACAGGGATGGCGATTCGGGCAGCACCAGGTAGCACACCACGGCGAGCACGATCGGCAGCAGGCCGCCGATCAGGAAGATGCCCCGCCACCCGACGATCGGCAGCCAGGCCGCGGCGACCAGGCCGCCGAGCAGCGCACCGCCGGGCAGACCCAGCAGCACCAGCGTCATGAAGGTGCCCCGGCGTTCGCGGGAGCTGTACTCGGCGGTCAGCGCCAGCAGTGCCGGTGTGGCGCCGCCCATTCCGATACCGATCAAGAACCGCAAGGCGATGATCTGTTCGGGTGTCTGGGCGATGCTGCCCAGGATCGAGAACCCCCCGAACACCAGCAGTGCCAGCAGGACGGTGGGCCGACGACCGAACCGGTCGCTGAGCGCGCCCAGGCTCATGGCGCCCAGGCACATGCCGATGGTGCTCGCGGTGATGACCCAGGTCATCTGCGCGGTGCTCAGACCGAAGTCGTTCTTGATCGACGTGCCGATGAACGCGATCGACTGCGTGTCGAAACCGTCGAGCAGCGCGATGACGAAGCACAGCGCGATGACTCCCCAGCGGCGCGGTGTCATCGCCGCGGTGTCGGCCAGGCGGCCGACGTCGACGGCGCGGGTGGCGAATATGGTCACGGTTCTTCCTCAGTCCTGCACCGAGATGTCCGACGGATGCGCCGCCAGCGGTGTCACGTGGATCTTCATGTACGGGAACAGCGGGAGACCCGCCAGCAGATCGTGCAGCTCGTCGGTCGATTCGACGTCGAAGATCGAGTAGTTGGCGTACTCGCCGACGATGCGCCAGATGTGCGGCCACTTCCCGGCACGCTGCAACTGCTGGCTGTACTCCTTCTCCCGCGCGATGAGCTCGGTGCGCTGCTGCGGATCGAGGTCGTGCGGGATCGCGACATCCATGCGTACGTGAAACAGCATGCCGCTCAGGCCTTCACGGGGTCGAGGACGAAGTCGTACGTGACGGACTGGGTGCCGTCGCTGTTGGGCTGCGGATCCAGGACCAGCTCGGGTTTGACCGCGCCGGCGATGTCGTCGTCGTTGTGCGGGTCGCCCGGGAAGTACAGCTGGGCGGTGAGCAGCTCGTGGCCGGGCGCGGACACCTTGACGTGCAGGTGCGCGGGCCGCCACGCGTGCCAGTCGGCCGCGGCGATCAGCTTGCCGCAGGCTCCGTCGGTGGGGATCTGGTACGGAGCAGGCCGGATCGTGCTGATCTGGAAAGCCCCGTCGGGTCCGGTGCTGAAGGTGCCCCGCAGGTTCCACTCGGGCAGGTTCGGGGCGAACTGCGAGTAGAAGCCGTCGGCGTCGGCGTGCCACAGCTCGACCTTGCCCTGCAGCGGCGTGCCATCGATGGAGGTGATGGTGCCGTCCCACACCAGCGGCGTGCCCTGTTCGCCGTCACGCATCGGAATCGTGCCGCGCGCACAGCATTCCGGCGATCCCGGCACATAGTACGGACCCTCGATCGTGCCCTTGTTGCCCGCCCGGTGGTCGGTGGCGACCTCTTCGACGACGTGCTCGACCCAGACGTCGAGGAACAGCGGCCATTCCCCGTCCTCGCCGACACTGATCAGCCACGCTTTGAGGGCGTTGTACTCGTCGTAGGTGACGCGGTGCCGACGGATCGTGTCGTGTACGGCCGAAAGGACCTCGCGGGCAAGGGTGCTCACCCGTTCACACGGGGTGCCGGCAACCGCTTCGAACGGTGACTTGTCGGCGTAGAAGCGTGCGGTGGCCGAGGCGCCTGACGCGGCGGCAGAAGCGACGTCGACCGGGGTCTCCAATGTGGTCATGATGCTCTCTTTTCTCAGGGTGTGGTGATCTTTACGGTCCCGGGCGTGGCTGCGTCCGGGCGAGATTCAGTTGTCGGTGCGGTAGCGCGCGAGCTTGTCGGTGTCGATCTCGACGCCGAGTCCCGGACCCGGGGGCACCTGCAGCGCACCGTCGCGGATGCACAGCGGGACGGTCAGCAGGTCGTCGGACATGTCGAGGAAGTTGGACAGCTCCCCGGCCCGCCGCGAGGTCGACTCGTAGGCTGCGCCGAAGGACACGGCGCAGGCGGTGCCGAGTTGCCCGTCGATCTGGTTGCCCATGACGACCTCGACACCCAGGCCTTCGGCCAGATGGTGCACCCGCCGGGATCCGGTGAACCCGGTGCGGGCGGTCTTGATGCTGATCGCGGTGGCCGAGCCGCCGAGTACCTCGCGGGTCACATCGGCGGGGGTGACGACCGATTCGTCGGCGATGAACGGCACGTCGACCTGCGACACCAACCACCGGCGGCCGAGCACGTCGTCGGCGGGGCAGAGTTCCTCGGCGAACAGCAGGTCCAGGTCGGCCATTTCGCGCATGGCTCGCGCTGATTCGGCGGCCGTCCAGCCGCGGTTGCCGTCGACGTACAGGTCGACGGTGTCGCCGAAGCGTTCGCGCAGCGCGCGCACCACCGCGGTGTCGAGGTGGACCGGCCGGCGTCCCACCTTGACCTTGAACGTCCGGATTCCGTAGGTGTCGACCATGCGCTCGGCTTCGACGACCATCCGCTCCGGGGTATCGAAGCCGAGCATGTGGCTCACCTGCATCCGGTCGGTGTAGCCGCCGAGCAGCGCGGTGACCGAAAGGCCGAGAGTGCGGCCGAGTGCATCCCAGATCGCCATGTCCACAGCGGCTTTGGCGGTCGGGTTGCCGACCGTGCGGGACAGCCGCGCGGTCACGACCTCGCGTTCGGTCAGGGTCAGACCGACCAGTTGCGGCGCGAAGATGTTGCGGATCACCGCGAGGATGCCGTCCTGCGTCTCGCCGTAGGTATAGGGCCGCGGCGGTGCTTCGGCGACGCCGACGACGCCTTCGTCGGTGTGCACGCGCACCAGCACGTGGTCGGCGATGTGCACCTCCCCCGACGCGAACTTCAGCGGCTTGGTGTAGGGGATGGAGAACGGGATGGCTTCGATGGCAGTGATTTTCATGAGGTTTCCTCGGTGGTGACGAAGTCGGAGCGGGGTGCCAGCGCGTCCGAGAGGACCGCCACGACGGCGTCGACGACGGGGTTGTCGGTACCGCGGCGCCAGGCCAGCGCCAGTTCGACGGAACCTCCGTCGACGAGATCGCGAAACACCACGCCACTCAACGGGAGCGCCCGGACCGACGCGGGCAGCACCGCCACGCCCATGCCCGCGGCCACCAGCGCCAGCAGCACCGCGGTGGTGGGGGCACTGTGCTCGCGGTGCGGCACGAAACCGGCGCGCCGGCAGCTGCGCAGCACGGCCTGGTTGACCGCGGAGTCGGGGCTGGCGTATCCGACGAACGCCTCGCTGCGCAGGTCGGCCAGCGACACCACCGGCTCCACGGCGAGGCGATGATCGGCCGACACGGCGAGCACGAGCGGTTCGTCGTCGATCGTGCGGACTTCGATGTCCTCGCCGACGGCCGGTGGACGCAGCACGCCGATGTCGAGCGCGTTGACGCGCAGCCCGTCGCACTGTTGCGGGGTCAGCATGTCGGACTGGATGTCCAAGGCGACCGCGGGCAGTTCGCGGCCGAGGATGCGCGCGATGCGGGGGAGGTGCGAGAACGCCGCGGTACCGGTCAGACCGAGCCGCACCAGCCCGCTGCGCCCGGCTGCGATCCGTCGGACGCCCTGCTGCGCCTCGTCGACGGCGGCCAGGATGCGGGTGGCCTCCCCGCGCAGGAACTCACCGGCCGGCGTCAGCGACACCTGCCGGGTGGTGCGGGTCAGCAGCACCGCGTCCAGTTCGTTCTCCAGCTGGCGGATGGCGTAGGACAGCGCGGGCTGCGCGATGTGCAACTGCTCGGCGGCCTGCCCGAAGTGGCAGGTCTCGGCCACTGCGACGAAATAGCGCAGGTGACGCAGCTCCATGTGATCCTCCCGGTTTTCCGGCCGGATGTGACGGCCGACACCGTTGACGCTAGACCCGCGATAAATAGATCACAAAGACCTAGTTTGCCCTTATTGATTGACCCAGTTGATCAATGAGCACCTAGGTCAGGACTGGGGATATGCCTAGTGTGACGGCCGACACTGCGTGCCAGTGTGCAAGTAGACCTCACACCGCACCGCAAGGAGACGCCCGTGACCGCATTCGCGACCGACCCCGTGAACCACGTCGCCGCCGTGCTGGCCGACGCCGTCGTCGACGATCCCGAAGCCGGTGTGTACCGCGCCAACCGCCGGATCTTCACCGACGAGGAGATCTTCGAGCTGGAGATGAAGCACCTGTTCGAGGGCAACTGGATCTACCTCGCCCACGAGAGCCAGGTGGCCAATCCCGGTGACTACTTCACCACCTACATGGGCCGCCAGCCCGTCGTGATCACCCGGTCCAAGGACGGCACCCTGAACTGCCTGATCAACGCGTGCGCGCACCGCGGCGCCATGATCTGCCGCCGCAAGACCGACAACCGCATGACGCTGACGTGCCCGTTCCACGGCTGGACGTTCCGCAACGACGGCAGCCTGCTCAAGGTCAAGGACCCCGAAGGAGCCGGCTATCCGGACTCCTTCGACGTCGGCGGCTCGCACAACATGACCAAGGTCGCCCGGTTCGACAGCTACCGAGGGTTCCTGTTCGGCAGCCTCAACCCCGACGTGGTGCCGCTGGCCGAGCACCTCGGCGACGCCACCAAGGTCATCGACATGCTCGTCGACCAGTCCCCCGACGGACTCGAGGTCCTGCGGGGCTCCTCGACCTACACCTACGACGGCAACTGGAAGGTGCAGGCCGAGAACGGCGCCGACGGTTATCACGTCACCGCGACGCACTGGAACTACGCCGCAACCACCAGCCGGCGCAACACCGGCGAATCCACCAACGCCACCAAGGCCCTCGACGCCGGCGGCTGGGGCAAGTCCGGCGGCGGCTACTGGTCCTTCCCGAACGGGCACCTCTGCCTGTGGACGTGGGCGGCCAATCCTCAGGACCGTCCGCTGTGGGACAAGCTCGACGAGCTCAAGGCCGTCCACGGGGAGGCCAAGGGCGAGTTCATGGTGAAGGGCTCACGCAACCTGTGCGTGTACCCGAATGTGTATGTGATGGACCAGTTCTCGACGCAGATCCGGCATTTCCGGCCGATCGCCCCGGACAAGACCGAGGTCACCATCTACTGCATCGCCCCCAAGGGGGAGAGCGACTCCGCGCGGGCGGCGCGGATCCGCCAGTACGAGGACTTCTTCAACGCCTCGGGCATGGCCACCCCAGACGACCTGGAGGAATTCCGGTCCTGCCAGTTGACGTTCCGCGCGCAGGCCGCGCCCTGGAACGACATGAGCCGCGGCGCGCAGCATTGGCTGTCCGGACCCGACGAGGTCGCCGAGTCGCTCGGCATGCACGACGTGCTGTCCTCGGGTCTCAAGAACGAGGACGAGGGGCTCTACCCCGTGCAGCACGGCTACTGGCTGTCGGCGATGAAGCAAGCCCTGGCAACGGAATCGGAGAAGTGACCATGACCCACCACGCAGTGATCGACCCCGCCCCCGGCGCGGTCACCATCAGCCAGCACGCGATCGAGCAGTTCCTGTACCGCGAAGCGCGTCACCTCGACGACCGCGAGTTCGAGAAGTGGTTGGACTGTTACGCCGACGACGTCGTCTACTGGATGCCGGCCTGGACCGACGACGACCGTCTGGTCGAGGACCCACAACGCGACATCTCGCTGATCTACTACGCGAACAAGGGCGGCCTCGAGGACCGGGTGTTCCGCATCCGCACGGAACGGTCGTCGGCCACCTCGATCCCCGAACCGCGCACCAGCCACAACATCACCAACGTCGAGATCATCGAACAGCGCGGCAACCTCGTCGACGTCCGATTCAACTGGCACACCATGTACTTCCGCTACAACACGATCGATCCCTACTACGGGACCTCGTTCTACACCATCGATTTCGGCGGTCCGCAACCGTTGATCCGGCGTAAGACGGTCGTGCTCAAGAACGACTACATCCACCACGTGGTGGACGTCTACCACTTCTAGAGGAGACCGCCGTGTCTGCACCCACCGACACCTATTCCGTCGCGCTGTCCTTCGAGGACGGTGTGACGCGCTTCGTGACGTGCCGCGGCGACCAGACCGTCGCCGATGCGTCCTACCGGTCGCGCATCAACATCCCGCTGGACTGCCGCGACGGCGCCTGCGGCACCTGTAAAGCGTTGTGCGAGTCCGGAACCTACGACGGCGGCACCTACATCGACGACGCGCTCTCGGCCGACGAGGCCGAGCAGGGTTACGTGTTGCCGTGCAGTATGCGGCCGCGTTCGGACTTGGTGTTGCAGATCGCCGGCACCTCGGAGTCGGCCAAGACGCAGGCCACCGACTACTCGGGCACCCTGACCGAGTTGGAACGGTTGTCCCCGACCACCGTCAAGATCGGCATCGACATTCCCAACCGCGGCGAGTTGGCGTTCCTGCCCGGCCAATACGTCAACATCAAGGTGCCCGGCACCGACCAGAGCCGCTCGTACTCGTTCGCCAATGCGCCGCACGAGGAACGCCTGACCTTCCTGGTCAAACTCAGCCCCGGCGGTGCGATGTCGGACTACCTGGCCCACCGCGCGACCGTCGGTGACGCGATCACCTTCACCGGTCCGAACGGGTCCTTCTTCCTGCGTGATGCCGATCGTCCGGTGTTGCTGCTGGCCGGCGGCACCGGTCTGGCGCCGGTGCTGTCGATGCTGCGCGCCATGGCAGCCAAGAAGAGCGACCGCCGCGCCCACCTGATCTACGGCGTCAGCACCGACGCGGACCTGGTCGCCCTCGACGAGATCACCGCCGTCGCCGCTGATCTGGAGGACTTCACCTGGGATCACTGCGTGTCGGATCCGAACAGCACAGCGCTCAACCGGGGACCCGACCGCGCCTACGTCACCAACCTGATCGAGACAGATCACCTGCACGACGGCGAGGTCGCCATCTACCTGTGCGGTCCGCCGCCGATGGTCGAATCGGTCCGCACCCACCTGTCCGGCGCCGGCATCGAACCGAGCGGCTTCTACTACGAGAAGTTCGGCCTGGCCACGTCCGCTACCCGCCCTCCAGCGCCCACCGCCCCAGCACACGACGCCCCGCCCGCCGCGGTGGCCGCCCGGCCCGCCCCCGCGCAGCTGGAGAACCTCATCACCGCACCCGAGGCCCGCGCTGTCGCGGGCCAGGTGATGCTGCCGCAGCAGAGCATCGCGCCGCTGACGGTGTATCCGGCGACCACCGGGGACGACGAGACCATCCGTCTGATCGCCGGTCAGGCGCTGTGGCCGGAGCTACCGCCCGTCGAGGCGCCGGTCGTCAGCCCCGACGGCTACCAGATCGGTGAGGAACATCCCGACATGCGGACCTCCGACGCACTGTTCGAGGCCCGCGCGGCACTGGAACTCGGCGCCCTGGAGCTGACGGTGGGCCGGCTGACGAGCGCCCAGCTGGCCGGGTACCGCCTGCTGGCCGAGTCGACGCTGCCGTACGTCGACGGCGAGCGGTTCACCGACCCCGCGCAGTACACCGAGACCAACGCCGCCTTCCACGATTACCTGTTCACCATGACCGGCAACGAGCACCTGCTGCACGCCTATCAGGCCCTCGACGTCAAAGGCCGGATGAGTGAGGTCCTGCGTCGCGCCACCTGGTGCCATCCGCGGTGCGCCACCGACCACGTCGAGATCGTCGATGCCATCGAGGCCGGCGACCGCGACGCTGCCCGCCGGCTGATCGCCGACCACGCCCAACGGTCCATGCAGACCATGCGGCGGGCGATGTCGGATTCGGCGTCGGAGAACCAGCCGGCGTTCGTCAGCCCCGGCCGGTTCGGCGGCAAGGTCGTCATCGTCACCGGCGCGGCGCAGGGCATCGGCGAGCACACCGCCCGGCGCATCCACGCCGAGGGCGGAACGGTGGTGCTGGCCGACCGTTCCGAGCTGGTCAAGGAACTCGCCGACGAACTGTCGGCACCCGGCAAACCGCCGGTGCTGGCGGTCACCGTCGACCTGGAACACGCCGAAGGTGCCGAGAGCCTGGTACGGCAGACACTTTCGACGTTCCGCACGGTCGATGTGCTGATCAACAACGTCGGCGGCGCCATCAACTTCAAACCGTTCATCGAGTTCAGCGCCGAGCAGGTCCGCGCCGAGATCGACCGGTCCCTGATGACCACGCTGTACTCGTGCCACGCCGTGCTGCCGGGCATGGTCGAGCGGGGCACCGGCGTCATCGTCAACGTGTCGTCGGTGGCCACCCGCGGGATCCACCGCATCCCGTACTCGGCGGCCAAGGGTGGCGTCAACGCGTTGACCGCCTCGCTGGCAATGGAATACGCCGACGCCGGAATCCGCGTGGTCGCCACCGCGCCGGGCGGCACCGCCGCCCCACCGCGGCGTATCTCCCGCGGCACGCCGACGCCGACCACCGAGACCGAGCAGGCCTGGTTCGATGCCCACATCGAGCAGACCCTGGCCTCGTCGTTGTTCAAGCGGTACGCGACGCTGGATGAGCAGGCCGCCGCGATCTGCTTCCTGGCCTCCGACGAGGCGTCGTTCATCACCGGCACGGTGTTGCCGGTCGCCGGCGGCGATCTGGGGTAGACCGGGCCTACGATGGGTGCCGTGAGCCCGGCGCCCGCCCCGTTCGTGGGTCGCGCACGCGAAATCGGCGAGCTCGAGCGTCGATTGGCGGCCACCGGGTCCGCTGGTATCGACGTCGTCACCGTGACCGGCCCGGCCGGCATCGGCAAGTCCGCGTTGCTGCGCCGGATGGCTGCGCGCAGCGACGGCAGCCGGTGGGCGACCGCGACCCCGTGGGAAACCGAACTCCCCGGCGGGGTGGTATCCCAGCTGCTGCAGCGTCCCGCACCGACCGACCCGGTGGCCGCGGCCGGCCAACTGTCGCAGACACTGACCCCCGACGCTCCGACGCTGATCGTCGTCGACGACAGCGATCTGGCCGATCAGGTGTCCTTGCAAGCGCTTTCGACGCTGGCACGCCACCACCGTCACCTACCGGTCCTGATCCTCTGCGGCGTCGCCGTCGAACTGCCGGTCGAGCTCCGCGACGCCGTGGCCACGTCGGTGCGGCTGACGGGACTCACCGCGGACGACGTCACCTCGCTGGCGTCTGCACGCGGGCACATCCTGCATCCGACGATGGCCGCGGCGCTGACCCGCCACACCGACGGCCACCCCGGCCACATCCTGGCTCTGCTCGACGAGGTGACCCCCCAGACCTGGAATCAGCCCGACGCTCCGTTGCCCGCACCGCGCCGCGTCGCCGAGCGGGTCGCCGAGGCACTCGAGCTCGCCGGCCCGCACGGGCGGGCTCTGTGTGTCGCGCTCGCGGTACTCGCCGAGGACGCCACGTTGAGCGAGGCCGCGGCACTGGCCGCCCTCGAGGACCCGCTGGCCGCGGTGGAATCGGCCGTCCAGGCCGGGCTGATCCCGTCCGGCGACGCCCTGGCTCCGCGACTGCACGACAGACTCACCGCCGCCGCCGTGCTCGACGTGACCGGACCGAGCGCCGTGGCGGCGGCCCACCGCCGCGCCGCCGACGTCGTCACCGACCCGACGCGCAGGTTGCGTCACCGGGTCGCCGCCACCCCGTTGCCGGACGCGGCGCTGGCCGACGAGGTCGACGCCTTGGCGCACGCATGCGGCGCCGACGGGGCCTGGGCGCACGCCGCCTCGTTGTTCCGCGACGCCGCCCGACTGACCACCGACCCGCTGCTGCGCGACGAACGTCTGACCCGTTCGGTGGATGCGCTGGTGGCCGCGGGTGACTGCCGGGGCGCGGCCGCCTACGTGCCGACCATCGAGAGTCTGCGCGAAACCCCGCTGCGCAACGCGGTTCTGGCCTATCTGGCCATCCTGCGCGGCCGCGCCACCGAAGCCGAGATGCGGCTGTCCCGGGCGTGGGACATCGTCCATCCCGATCGGGACCCCGCCGTCGCCGCGTTCATCGCCCAACGCCACGTCCTGCACACCCTGGTGCGCGGCGAAGGCGAAGCGCTGGTGCACTGGGCCGATCGCGCCCTCGGCCTGGCCGACGAGGACTCCCCCGCGGCGATCGAAGCCGAAGCGATCCGCGGCCTGGGTCTGCTGGCGGCCGGGCATGCCAAGCGGGCGGCCGCGGCCTACGACGACCTCTCTGCGCGGGTGCGGCACGGCGCCCAGGCCCAACGGGTGGTCATGGGCCGCGGCTGGGTGCAGCTAGTCCGCGACGACATCGACGGCGCGCGAGCGAGTTTGGAGAGCGCGGTCACGGCCGCAGCACTGGGCGGCTCCCGGCGGATCACGCTGTGGGCCTACGGTTGGCTGGCGCGGGTCCAGTTCGCCGCCGGCGACTGGGACGACGCGTTGGTCAGCGTCGCGCACGGCCGCAGGATCGCCGCGGACAGCGGGATCACTTTGGTGACACCGCTTCTCGAATGGACCGCCGGCCAGATCGCGGCGCTGCGTGGGCACTGGGGTGACGCCGAGGACGCGGCGCGCGCGGCGGGGTCGGCACCCGGTGAGTACGCGATGATGCGCATCCCGACGGTGCTGCTGCAGGGTCAGATCGCCGAAGCACAGGCTGATTACGCTGCGGTACGCCGGATCGTCACCCCGCTGCGCACCATCGCCGCGGGCACCTCCCTGCAGGAACCGGGTTACTGGCCTTGGCCGGATCTGCTGGCCAACGCCATGGTGCTCGACGGGGACCTCGACGGCGCGGAGGCCTTCCTGCGTCCCCACGAGCAGCGGGCGAAGTCGCGGGGGCACCGCAGCGCCGCCGCGCGGCTGGCCTACGCCCGGGGCCGGTTGCTCGGCGCGCGGGGTGACATCAACGCTGCCCGAAGGGCTTTCGACGAAGCGTTGGAGCGCCTCGACGGTCTCCCGCTGCGCTACGACCTGGCCCGCATCAATTTCGCCTACGGACAGACGTTGCGCCGAGCCGGTAAGCGCCGGGCGGCCGACACGGTGATCAGCGTGGCCCGCGAGCTGTACCTGTCGCTGGGTGCCGCCACGTTGGTGGCCCGCTGTGACCGCGAACTCAAAGCCGGTGGACTCAACCCGCAACGCGACGGCGACGTCGCACTCACGCCTCAGGAGGAAGCGGTGAGTAACCTGGTGGCCCAGGGGCTTTCGAACCGCGAGGTCGCTGCCGAGCTGTACGTGTCGCAGAAGACGGTGCAGTATCACCTCACGCGCATCTACGCCAAACTCGGCGTGCGCTCCCGCTCGGAACTGGCCGCGCTGCGGCGCTGACGGAGGTCGTTGACCGGCGCGCCGGTGGCGGCGACGACGTCGTCGTAGCTGACACCCGGTGCAAGCTCGACGAGCGCGAACTCGGTGCCGGCGACGTCGAGCACACCCAGGTCGGTGATGACGCGGCTGACCGCACCCTTGCCGGTCAGCGGCAGATCACAGCGCGAAACCAGCTTCGGGGAACCGTCTTTGGTGACGTGGTCCATCAGGACGATGACCTTGCGGGCCCCGTTGACCAGGTCCATCGCACCGCCCATGCCCTTGACCATCGAACCCGGGACCATCCAGTTGGCCAGATCGCCGTTGACCGCGACCTGCATGCCGCCCAGCACCGCCACGTCGATGTGACAGCCGCGGATCATCGCGAAGCTGGTGGCCGAGTCGAAGTAGGAGGCACCCGGGACCACCGACACCGTCTGCTTACCGGCGTTGATCAAGTCGGGGTCGACCTCGTCGTCGAAGGGGAACGGGCCAACGCCGAGGATGCCGTTCTCGGCGTGCAGGGTGACCCCCGAGCCTTCCGGCAGGTAGTCGGGGATCAGGGTCGGCAGTCCGATTCCGAGGTTGACGTAGTCGCCGGGGCTCAGCTCCTGTGCGGCGCGCGCAGCCATCTCGTGTCGACTCCAGCTCATGTCAGTGCCTCCTGCGTTGCCTTGTCGCGGTGCGGGATCCGAGGCCGCGTGGTTCGCTTTTCGATGCCCTTGCGGACGGCTTGCTGCGGGCTGAGCTCGACGACCCGTTGGACGAAGACACCGGGCAGGTGCACCTCGTCGGGATGGATCTCGCCGACCTCGACCACCCGCTCGGCCTCGACGACCGTGACGCGCCCGGCCATCGCGGCCGGCGGGTTGAAGTTGCGGGCCGCGGCGTGGAAGACGCAGTTGCCCGCACGGTCGGCCACTGCGGCGCGGACGAGCGCGAAGTCGGTGACGATGGATTCTTCGAGGAGCATCTCGCGGCCACCGAAGGTGCGGACCTCCTTCGGCGGCGAGGCCACCGCCACCGTGCCGTCGGCGTGGTAGCGCCACGGCAGCCCACCGTCGGCGACCAGCGTGCCGACGCCGGTGGGGGTGAAGAAGGCCCCGATTCCGCTGCCGCCGGCGCGTAGCCGTTCGGCCAGCGTGCCCTGCGGGGTCAGCTCGACGGTGAGTTCACCGGCGAGGTACTGGCGTGCGAACTCCTTGTTGTCACCGACGTAGGACGCGATGACCCGGCTGATACGCCGTGCCTCCAGGAGCAGGCCCAGGCCGGCGCCGTCGACGCCGCAGTTGTTGCTGACGATGGTCAGGTCGTCGGCGCCCTGGTCGAGGACCGCTTCGATGAGGAACCACGGGATGCCGGCCAGCCCGAAGCCGCCGACGGCCAGGCTGGAACCCGAGCGGATGTCGGCGACCGCGGTCGCGGCCGAGTCGATCACTTTGTCGCAGGTCATGATTTCTCCAGGTGATTGATGAGGGCAGCGGTGATCTGCGCCGGTTGTTCGGCATTGGCCAGATGCGCGGCGTGGTCGATCACCCGCAAGCCGGAATCCGGGATCAGATCGGCGATCTCGGCGAGGGTGGGCACCGGGGTGGCCGGGTCGTCTGCCCCCGCAATCGCCAGTGTCGGTGATTTGATGTCCGGCAGCGCGGTCCGCAGGTCGAGTTCGGCGATGGCTTCGCAGCAGCCGGCGTACCCCTCGGCGGGCGTGCTCGCGACCATGTCCTCGTAGTGGCGCCGCGCGTCCGGGTGGTTCTGCAGGTAGTCGGGGGTGAACCAGCGGGCGACCACGGCCTCGGCCACCGCGACGGTCCCCTCGGCGCGCACGGTCGCAGCGCGCTGGCGCCACCCGTCGGCCGGCGGAAGCCGGGTCGCCGTGCACAGCACCACCATGCGGTCGACCCGCGCGGGCTCGCGCGCGGCCAGCCGCATCGCGGTCATGCCGCCCAGCGACAGACCGACCAGATGTGCCCGGGGTACGTCGAATCGGTCCAGAACAGCCAGAAGGTCGTCGGCGAGGTCGTCGATGGAGTACGGACCCGCCGGGACCGGGGACGATCCGTGACCGCGAGTGTCGTACCGGATCACCCGGAATCGCTCCTCGAGCGCGGCGAGCTGCGGATCCCACATCCGATGGGTGGACCCGAGCGAGTTGGACAGCACCACCACCGGGCCATCCCGGCGGCCGCTGTCGATCGCGTGGACAGCGGCGGCGGAGTTCTCGGACATGTCTCCAGGTTAGGGACGGAATCCGATATCGTGAAATACCTATTATGCGTTGGTTGATACTTCAGGAGTTTCAATGCCCGAGCTGCGTCACCTGCGCTATTTCCGGGCCGTCGCCGAGGAACTGCACTTCGGCCGTGCCGCGGACCGGCTGCACATCGCGCAGCCGCCGTTGTCCCAGCAGATCCGGCAACTCGAAACGGAACTCGGCGCCCAGCTGCTGACCCGGACCACGCGGTCGGTGGAACTCACCCGCGCCGGTGCGGCCTATCTGCGACGTGTGGTGCGGATTATCGACGACGTCGATTCGGCCGGGCAGGAGGCGCGGCGCATCTCCGACGGCGTGGAGGGACAGCTGACCATCGGCTGCGTCGGGTCGGCGACCTACTCACTGTTGCCGCGGCTGGTGCGCGCGCTGGGTGAGGCGCTGCCCGGTCTGGAGGTCAATGTCCGAGGCGAGATGCTGGCTCCCGCACAGCTTTCCGCGTTGGCCGCCGGCGACATCGACCTGGCGCTGCTGCGTCCGCCCGTCGACCAGCCCGGCATCGCGACGGTGACGGTGCGCCGGGACCGGTTACTGGTGGCGGTGCCGAGCGATCACCGGCTCGGCAGTCGTCGTCACGTCCGCGTCACCGACCTGCGCGACGAGCCGTTCGTGGTGCACGCCGGTCACGGACGTTCGACCATGAGCACCGTGGTGGCCGGCCTGTGCAGCGAGGCCGGTTTCGTCCCGACGGTGCGGCATGAGGTCGCCGAGACCTCGACGCTGGTGACGCTGGTGGCCGCCGGTCTGGGTGTCGCGATCGTGCCGGCGCCGACCGCCGAGCTGGACATCCTCGGGGTGGGGTATGTGCCGTTGTCGCCGGCGTCGTTGACGGTGGACCTGCTGGCGGCTCACGCAACCGCCAACCCGGCGCCGTCGCTGCCGCGCGTGCTGGAGCTGCTGGCCGAGGTGGCGGCGGGGTAACCGACTCCCACCTCGTGGCCCCGCAATGGCTCGTACACGAAGACGTACTCTCCGAGAAACTCGAAGACGGCGGTCAGCACCGTGTCCAGCCATATCGGCCACACCGGCCGGGACGGGTAGCCCAACGGCAGCACGACAGCTGTGGCGGTGCCTGCTGATGTCTCGACTGGGATCACCTCGTGCGGCTCCCCGTAGACTCCGTCGACGCGGGTTCCGGAGAACAGGTCGTTCACCCAGCCCGCGGTGATCAGGCCGGCGGCGTGGATGTTTCGCGGTTGGCTGAATCCGCCGACAACGTACTGCGCGAACTTGATCAGCCGGTTGCCGCCGGTCATGTAGTCGATATGCATCCCACCTTCGAGCCCGACGCCGGTGAACTCGTGCGGCCGGGCCAGCGACAACTTGTCGGCCATGTCGCCGCCACGGCTCCAGAAGTACCGCTGCGAGGAGATCAGGTAGATCGGCCGGTGCGCCTCGCCGGTGAGTTTGGCCAGCGCATCGGACACCAGGCGGGAGCCGGCCGGTTCCACCCCGTCGAGCATGACGATGCCGATCAGGTCATCGATGGCGCCGTTGTCGGCCATGAAGCCCGCGGTGCTGGTGACCATCGTGCCCCCGGCCGAGTGTCCGACCATGACGAACTCAGTGGGCAGAATGACGTCGTAACCTGCTGCTGCGCTGGCACTTTCGTTCAGCGCGGCGCGTTCGCCCGCGAACAGTTCGGCCATCGCGCGATGCATGGTCGACCCGCCGACCCAGGCGGCGTCGGGGGCGAAGAAGTTCGACGACAATGTCGGCGCGACCACGATGCTGTTGGTGCGTTCGGCGAGTTCTGCCGCGGTGTAGCTGTACATCGGCGCACTGGCCAGGAAACCGTGCTGCAGGTAGACCAGTCGCGTAGTGTCGGTGACGGTTTCGGGGAAGTACCAGTCCGCCTGCACCGTACGGCCTTTGCCGATCGGCAACGTCAGCGACGACGTCCGCACCGTCACGGTGCTGTTGGCGGGGACCATCGGAGGACCGTCGATGAGCCGGACCACGGCTCCGATCAGGTTGAGCACCATCGAGCCGACGACGTTGACCAGCGTGGCCCGCCGTTGCGGTTCGGCCCGCGGAGGTGTGCGCAGTGTGGTGACCGCGGTCGTGTGGGTTGCGGCTGCCGCCTCGGTTCGGGCGTGCAGCGACGCCGCCTGTGCCCGGTCGGCTGCCGGGGGCGTCGCGGCCACCGCCGCGGCGGCGTCGCCGACGGGTTGTGCGGGCGGTTGGGCCGGTTCATCGTCCGTTGCCGCAGCAGCGGTTTCGGCCGGTTCGTCGTCGGTTGTCGCAGCAGGCCTTTCGGCAACAGGGCCCGGCGCGTCCGGTTCGACGTTGACGGTCACCGCGCGACGAACCTCGGATACGGGCTCGGCGACGCCGGTTCCGATGCCGGTCTCGAAGTTGGTTTCAAAGTTGGTTCCGGTGCCGGGTTCGGTCTCCCCCGCGAGCGACTCGTCGTCCGCCTCCGCGGCCCGCACCTCGGGCTCCTCCCGTTCGATCCGGGCGGGTCGCCGCTGTTCGCGCTGCGCCGCGCGGTGTGCGTCGCGGGCGCGCGGTTGACTGCGGTCCGCCGACACACTCGACCCCTCGTCAGAGTCCGCCGCGGCGACCGGCGCCGACCCGACCGTAAAGCCCGCCAACGACGCGGCGAGCACGCCCGCCCCGACGAGAGTCGCTACGCCACGCCTCATGAGAGTCCCTTCGTGCCGACGTCCTAAATAGACATCTGTAATTGGATGTCTCTTTATAGCGGTCGCCGGGCCGGAAGGACAAGGGTTCCGCTGCGGCATACTTTGGCCCATTCCCTCACCACAGAGGAGCGTGATGGCCGCACGCGAACCGGCCGCCCGGCGCCGCGGGCGCCCGCCGGGCGGTGGGAACACCGCAGAACAAGCCCGCTCGGCGTTGATCGACGCCGCAGAGCGGTCGATCCTGCAGCGCGGCTACGCGGCCTCCACGATGGAGGTCATCGCCCGCGAGGCGGGGTACTCCCGCGCGGCCATCTACCGGCACTTCCCCACCCGGCAGCGCCTGCTCGAGGCCTCGGTGCACCGCAGGACCCGTCGCGCCCAAGCCGAGATGCTGACCCGGCTACCCACGGACGGCACGCTGGCCGACCTGCTGGTGGAGAGCCTGGTCGTGGTCGCCACCGAGCTGATCCACGACCCGCTGCTGCAGACGCTGTCGGAGAACACCGAGGAGGGCAGCGTCGCCCAACTGATCGCCACCGATCGCTCGTTGCCCGACCTCGTCGAACAGCTCGTCGGCGCTCTGCACACCGGCGCCGCCGCCAGCCAGCTGCGCGTCGGCCTGCAGCCCGGTGACGTGGCCCAGTTCCTGATCACCACCGGACTGACCATGCTGCTGGGCATCATCCCGGGCAGTGACCACCCTGACACGGCGCGGCGCTATCTGCGGACGTTCGTCCTGCCGGCCATCCTGGCCGACCCACCGCCGCCCTGCCCGGTGTTCGAGCAGTGAATCTTAGGCCGACCGGGCGCGCTGCACGTAGTTCTCCGCGGCGCGCGCGATCGAGTGCTCGGTCGGGGCGGGCTGCCAGCCCAACTCGTGGGTGGCCTTGGCGTGGCTGGCCGGCGAGGTGAACTCCAGCAGGAACGCGCTCTGCCGGCTCATCGGAAGATCCTTGCGGAGAACCGATCCAGCGATCTCCGACACCCAGGCCATCCCGCGGATCGCCGCCATCGGGATCCCGAAGCGCGGCCGGCGGGCACCCACCGCGTCGGCCGCGGTGCTGAGCAGTTCGCGGTGGGTCATGAAGCGCTCGGAAACGATGTAGCGCTCCCCGATCCGCCCGCGCACGCCGGCCCGCAACAGCGCGTCGGCGGCGTCGTCGATGCCGACCACCTCCGACCCGACTCCGCGAACGTAGAACGGCAGTTTGCCCAGTGCGGCCATCTGCACGAACACACCTTGCCGCGGCTGCCAGTCCGGCGGCCCGTACGGGTTGGACACGTTGCAGACGACCACCGGCACCCGACGGTCGGCGGCATACGACAACGCGAGGTCCTCCGCGGCGCGGCGGGATGCGATGTAGTTGCCGGCGCGGTCCGCCCAGTTGAACGGCGTGTCCTCGTTGACGGTCTCGCCGTTCTCGCCGACGGCGATGGTGCCGATCGTGGACAGGAACACGAAGCGCTGCAGATCCTTTGCGGCCGCGACCTCCAGGACGGTGCGCAGTCCCTCGACGTTGGTGGCGAACAACGGTGCGGGATCGCGCAACTCGGCGCGGGTGTCGACGATGCAGTAGTAGACCACATCGCGATCGGCCATCGCGGCGGCGACGGTGGCCGCATCGAACGGATCGCCGTAGCAGCGCTCGACGTCGACGCCGTCGATTCCCTTGGTGGAACTGGTCTTCCGCAACAGCACGCGGACATCGGCACCACCGGCGACCAGGTGCCGGGTGACGCAGGCCCCCACGTTGCCGCTGGCCCCCAACACCAGCGCACGCTGTCCCGACACCGTCACCTGTTCACCTGCCGCCATGACGAGGGATGGTAACCGAGGTCGCTACGGTAATGGCGACGGTTCTACCGAACGAGCTGGTTGAGTTCGGCCGACGCGTCCGACGCGGTGTCATAGACCCGCACGACTGCCCGGTCGCCGGGCTTGAGGAAGGTGGACTCGCCGACTTCCGTGTAGCGGGTGGCGCCGATGCCGATGAGCACGGTGGTCGGATGCCCGCTGGCCACCATCAGCGCGCCGACGTCTTCGAGCGGGGTGTCCGGGGACCCCTTCTGGTTGGCCAGCCGCTCGACGATCCAGTCCAGCAGGACTTCGCCATAGTACGAGTAGCCGATCAGCGGGCTATCGACGCCGTAGGCGTGTTCCTCGCCGTCGCTGTGCAGGTGACAAACCAGACGCATGGTCGCGGTCGGGCCGTCCGGGGTGAGGTCGCTGATGTCGAAGAAGGTGGAGGACACCCCCTTCGACGACGGGCCCCAGTTCTTCTTATGGCTGATCTTGGGAGCGCCGGGCCGCCGGATCGAGCAGTCGTTGAAGGCGCCCAGCGCGAACGGCTTCAGCGTCGAGACCGTGTCGCCGTTCCAGACCACCTCGCAGACCAGACCCACCTCGGGCTCGATCTGCAGGTTCAGCGGTCCGGAGTCCTCGGACGGCGGCAGCACGATCTCATCGTTGGACAGCGGGAACTCGCCGAGGAAGGTGTCCGAGCCGGGGGCGTACCACGGGAAGATGCCTTTCGGGGCGGCGCCCTGGCTGGTGACGTTGACGAAGTCGGCGGCCTCACCGGCCTGTTCGAGGTGCCCGGCGAAGTTACCCGCGACGCCGAATCCGAACCAACCGGTCATCTCATCCAGGGCGATCTCGATCACCCTTGGCAGCCTAGTCGCCGACCTGGTCAGCTGGTCAGGGTGTGGACGGGGTCGACACCGTAGCGGCGGCGGTAGAACACCTCGAACGCCTCGACGATCCCGAAGCCCCACCGCGCGGCCACCTCGGCGACCGTCGTGGCAGTCGGGTCGCTGCGGACGAGTTCGCGGTGCGCGTGATGCAACCGGACCTGGCGCAGATAGTCCATCGGGGTGCAGCCGAGGTGGGCGGTGAACATCGCGTGCACGGCCGACGGTGCGACGCGCGCCGCCGCCGCGATGTCGGCCGGCGAGATGTCCGTATCGGCGTGGTCGTCGATGTAGGCGATCGCCCGCTCGAGCTGCGCCTGGTTGGTGTCGTGGTGGTCGTCGGTGGTCGCGGTGTTGGGGAACGCCGCCAGCACACATGCGGCCACGTAGCGGGCCAGCGGCCCGGTGACCAGGGGCTGGTTGAGGGCGTAGGGATTGGACCCGACGCCGATGCGCAGGTGGGAGAGGGTATCGACCAGGTGGCGGTTCGCCTCCGGCGTCACCGGGGACATCGACAACAGCTCCACTGGTTCGCTGCCGTCTCTCCCGAGCGCCACCTCGGCCAGCAGCGAGCGGTCCAGCATCACGACGTCGTAGCGGGCCCGGTCGATGTGGGCGGCGATGCGTTGTCCCACCTGACCACCGAACGCGAGGACCGTACCGGCGCCGTTCAGTTCGAGATCCTGGCCGGGCAGGCGACCGCCGAGCACCCCCGACCGGACGCGGCAGAGCATCACCGCGTCGGTCGGGTCCATGTCGGTGGCCAGCTGGTAGGTGAACTCCGCGTCGTCGAGCGTCAACGGCCCGATCTGGCTGCGGAAGACGCGGGTGCGTGCGGCGACGTTCTCGGGCACCTTCATCAGGCGCATGGCCGAATAGCTCGCGCTGAGCGCCGCCTCGGCTTCACCGACGTCGTCAGCATCGACGAGTACGGTTTCGGCCACCACCACTCCAAACCAGATTCCGCCGCATCGCGGCGATGACGTTATTGACGGCGATTATGCCCGCCGGACGATGGGTCGGGCTAATCCTGGGACCGCTCAGATGAGGAGAATCTCGCACCGAACCACGGTTTTGGGCAGTCATCAGCAAAGACCGCGGCCCGGTCTTGTATACCTATGGTGTGGACGACAACACCGACGGAGGCGACACAGCCGATCCCGTCGCCGCAGCGACCGCCGAATTCTCGATCGACCAGCGGGTACGCGTTCGACCGGGCACCCCGGAGGAGAAGCGCGGCGTGATCGTCGAGGACTTCGGCGCCGAGGCCGGATATCCCGTCGAGGTGGGTGAGACCCGCATCGTCGACCCCAGCCGCCGATGGGCGGTCGCGCTCGATGACGGCGGACTGGAGTTCGTCGACACCGACGATCTGGCGGCCGACGCCGACTGACTTCCGGTGCCACTGGCGTCGGAACTAGGCTGGGCGAGCGCCGCGGACGCGCGCACACACGACTCCGGAAGGCAGGTCCATGGGCACCTACGCCGTCACCGGCGCAGCATCGGGTATGGGAGCCGCGACCGCGGAGCGGCTACGGGCCGCCGGTCATCGCGTCCTCAGCGTCGATGTCAAAGAGGCTGACGTCGTCGCCGATCTGTCCACCGAGAGCGGTCGGCGTGAGGCGTCCCTGCGGGTGCTCACCGCCGCGGAAGGCCGGCTCGACGGCGCCGTGCTCGCGGCCGGGATCGGGCCCAACCGCAGCCCGAACGTCGGCCGGATCGCCGCGGTCAACTACCTCGGATCCGTCGAACTGCTCCAGCGCTGGCAACCCGCGCTGGCCGCCACCGGTCACGCCAAGGTCGTCGTCATCTCGAGCAATTCGACCTCCACCACACCGCTGGTGCCTGCGCGAGCCGTCCGGGCACTGCTGGCCGGTGACGTCCAGCGCGCCGAACGGGCGGTCCGGCTGTACGGGCCCGCCGCCCCGGCGATGATGTACGCGGCGTCCAAGATCGCGCTCACCCGGTGGGTGCGTCGCCATGCCGTGCAGCCCGACTGGGCCGGGGCCGGGATCCGGCTCAACGCGCTGGCCCCCGGCGCGATCATGACTCCCCTGCTCGAACAGCAACTGGCCGATCCGCAGCAGAGCAAGGCGGTGCGCCGTTTCCCGGTCCCGGTCGGCGGGTTCGGTGATCCGGACCAGCTGGCCGAGTGGGTCTGCTTCATGCTCTCCGATGCTGCCGAATTCCTGTGCGGCAGCCTCATTTTCGTCGACGGCGGTACCGACGCCCACTTCCGTACCGACGACTGGCCCAAGCCGGTCCCGGCGCGGCAGTTGGTGCGCTATCTGCGCCGGTTCCGCAACCGGTAGTCCGGTGGGGGCCCGCGCATGACCTCAGACGTCCGGGGACGCTCGCCCGGCCGGCCCCGCGACTCGTCGATCGACGCGCGGGTACTGGAGGTGACGCGGGACCTGCTACTCGAGGTGGGCTGGGACGAACTCAGCCTGCGCCTGGTCGCCGGCCGTGCCGGGGTGGGCCGGGCCAGCTTGAGTCGCCGATGGAAGTCCAAGGCGGAGTTGGTGTTACACGCGATCCTCGGCGATGCACCGGACATGGGCCCGTTCTCGGGCACCGATCTGCGTGGCTGGATCAGCTGGGTGGTGCGCGGCAGCCACGAGCTGTTCGAGCGGCCGGACGTGCAAGCCGCGGTGCCCGGATTGATGCTTGCGCTGACCGAGAACCCACAGTTGCGTACGGCGGTGTGGTCGACGTTCAGCGGTCCCGCCGTCGAGCTCTACCTCACCCACGTGCGCGCGGACACCGAGGCGCAGCGTCGACGTGCCGAGCTCGACGCGCGGGCGCTGCTGACGATGGCGGCCGGGGCCGCCCTGTTCTCGGCCACGATCGCCGGAACCGCGGGCGGAAGTGACGCCGCGCGGCTACGTGCGCGGATCACCGAGCTGCTCACCGCTGCGGTGAGCTAGCTGGAAGCGCACGGACTCGGCGATGGTCTGCCGCGGGTCGCGCCAAGTGATTCCCAGCTCGCGGGTGGTGGTGTGGTCGTCGGTCGGTGTCGCCGAGGTCAGCAGCCAGGCCGCCTCGTAGCTGAGCCCGTCGGTCAGTGGCAGGAAGCGGCCGGCCGCGTCGGCGAAGCGCGCGAAGGTGCGCAGGGCGCCCGGCGCGATCTTCACGCGTCGCACCCGCCGGCCCAGACCGGCCTCGAGCGCGTCGATCATCTCGTCGAACGTCAGCAACTGCCCGCCGCAGACATAACGGTGGGGACCGCGGTTGGGCGCCATGAGCCGGGTGTGGACCTCGGCGACGTCACGCACGTCGACCATCTGCATGCCGCCCCGCACACTCGGCGCGACACCGGCGCGCAGGATGGGGGCCCAACCGCGTTCGGTGACACCGAGATCCGTGTGGAACGGCGGCCCGACCACGCTCGACGGGTAGGTCACCACCACCGGCGCCCCGGCCTCCTGCAGGCGGCGCGCCACCTTGTCGGCGTAGCCCTTGGTCTTGCCGTAGGCACTGCGCCCGGGTGCGGTCGGGGTGTCGGCCGAGATGACGCCGTCGGGTGGGGGGAACAGTGCGCTGTAGCTGCTGACCGAGACGACGGGGTCCAGCCCGGCCTCGACCGCGCGGGTCAGGACGGTTTCGGTGGCGTGGGCGTTGATCTCCCACATCAGCGCGGCCTGGCGGTCGCTGGTGCCGACGACACCGGCTGCGTGCAGCACCGAATCGACGTCACGGAGCAGCTCGGTCACCGTCTCGGCGGACCGCACATCGCCGACGAGGACGTCGGCGCGTCCCAGCGCCCGCAGCTCGGCGACCACGCGGCTGTCCGCCTCGTGGGGCAGCGCCAGCAGTTTCACGTCGTGGCCGGCTTCGAGCAGCGCCCGCACGGTATGCGCGCCCAGATATCCCGTACCGCCGGTGACCGCGATGCGCACGACCGTCGCCTCCTTCTGCTCGGACGCGCCCACATTACGGTGCCAATGGCATCGGAACAAGTCGCTGGGGGCCCGATGGTTTAGTGGGTCCGATGGACTTGAAGGTGCCGACCGGGACGGCCGACGACCCGGACGCGCTGTTCGTCTCCTACAGCGAGTGGGCGGCCGCGGCCGGCACCGCTTTGTACCCGGCGCAGGAAGAGGCGCTGATCGAACTGCTCAGCGGCTCGCATGTGGTGCTGGCGACGCCGACGGGCTCCGGCAAGTCTCTGGTCGCGACCGGCGCGATCTACGCGGCGTTGGCCGCGGGCCGGCGCAGTTTCTACACCGCGCCGATCAAGGCCCTGGTGAGCGAGAAGTTCTTCGCGCTGTGCGACGTGTTCGGCGCGGACAACGTCGGCATGCTGACCGGCGATGCGGCCGTCAACGCCGACGCCCCGGTGATCACCTGCACCGCCGAGGTGTTGGCCAACATCGCGTTGCGCGGCGCGGACGAGATGACCGCAGAGGCGACGGTCGTGATGGACGAGTTCCATTTCTACGGCGATCCGGACCGCGGCTGGGCCTGGCAGGTCCCGCTGCTGGAGTTGCCGCGCGCCCAGTTCCTGTTGATGTCAGCGACTCTCGGCGACGTCAGCACCCTGCGCGCCGACCTGACCCGGCGCACCGGCCGTCCCACCGCGCTGGTGGCCAACGCGGTGCGTCCGGTCCCGCTGTTCTACTCGTATGCCACCACCCCGATGCACGAGACCATCGGTGATCTGCTCGACACCGGACAGGCCCCGATCTACGTCGTGCACTTCACCCAGGCCGCCGCCCTGGAGCGCGCACAGGCGTTGATGAGCGTCAACGTCAGCAGCAAGGAGGAAAAGGCCGCGATCCGCGACACGATCGGCGACTTCCGGTTCTCGTCGGCGTTCGGGAACACGTTGTCGCGATTGGTGCGTCACGGCATCGGTGTGCATCACGCCGGCATGCTGCCCAAGTATCGGCGTCTGGTCGAGCAGCTCGCGCAGGCCGGTCTGCTCAAGGTCATCTGCGGCACCGACACCCTCGGCGTGGGCATCAACGTGCCGATCCGCACCGTGGTGTTCTCTGCGCTGTCGAAGTACGACGGCACCCGGATGCGGCTGCTCAACGCCCGGGAATTCCACCAGATCGCGGGCCGGGCGGGCCGGGCCGGCTTCGATACCGCGGGCACCGTCGTCGTGCAAGCCCCTGACCATGAGGTGGAGAACCTCAAACAGTTCGCGAAGGTCGCGGACGACCCGAAGAAGCGCCGGAAGCTGGTGCGGCGCAAGGTTCCCGAGGGCATGGTTCCCTGGAGTGAATCCACCATGACGAAGCTGGTCGATGCCACGCCCGAGCCGCTGGTCGGCAGGATGCGGGTGTCGACGGCGATGGTCTTGGATGTAGTTGCCCGACCGGGTGATCCGTGCATTGCCATGCGGCGCCTGCTGACCGACAACCATGAACCCCGGAAACGACAACTGTCGTTGATCCGTGAGGCGGTCGGGATCGCCCGCTCGTTGTTGCAGGCCGGGGTGATGGAACGTGTCGACCGTCCGGAGGGGCGAGCATACCAACTGACCGTCGACCTGCCCCGGGATTTCGCCCTGTATCAACCGCTTTCGACGTTCGCGCTCGCTGCCATCGAGTTGCTCGATGCGGACTCGGAAAGCTATGCGCTCGATGTGGTGTCGGTGATGGAGTCGACGCTGGAGGACCCCCGGCAGATCCTGGCCGCGCAGCTGAAGAAGGCGCGCGGTGAGGCGGTGGCCGAGATGAAGGCCGAGGGCATCGAGTACGACGAACGCATCGCGCTGCTCGACGACATCACCTATCCGCAGCCGCTGGCCGAACTGCTCGAGCACGCGTTCGACGTCTACCGCCGCAGCAACCCCTGGGCCGGGGACACCCATCCGTCACCGAAGTCGGTGGTGCGTGAGATGTGGGAACGGGCAAGCACTTTCCAGGAGTACGTCAGTCTGTACGGGTTGACCCGTTCGGAAGGCGCGGTGCTGCGGTACCTGTCGGATGCGGTCAAGGCGCTGCGCTCGGGGGTGCCCACGTCGGCCCGCACCGAGGAGCTGGCCGACATCGTCGAGTGGCTCGGCGAGCTCGTGCGACAGGTGGACTCCAGCCTGCTCGACGAATGGGAACAGCTGACCAGTCCGCAGCCGGAGGTCGCCGCGGTCACCGTGCCGGCGCGGCCGCGGCCGCTGACCGGCAACGAGCGCGCCTTCACCGCGATGGTCCGCAATGCGCTGTTCCGACGGGTCGAGCTGTTCGCCCGGCAGCGGTGGGAGGAGCTCGGGGAACTGGACGGCGATGCGGGCTGGTCGGCGCAGCGCTGGGAGGACGTGGGTGCGGAGTACTTCGCCGAGCACGCCGAGGTCGGGACCGGTCCCGACGCGCGCGGGCCCGCGCTGTTGATCTTCGACCGCGGCCCGGAGGTCTGGCGGGTGCGTCAGATCCTCGACGACCCGGCCGGGGACCACGACTGGGGTTTCGACGTCGAGGTCGACCTGTCCGCATCGGACGAGGCCGGTGTCGCGGTGGTTCGACTCGTGGATGCCGGACGGATGGACTGACGCGCCACGGGGTATCCGCCGGTCACGACCGAAGGAGTGACGATGGCCGACAAGAACGAGACCGCCGACGAGAAGAAGACCGACGAGCCGGAGGGCGGCCGTCCGGGTCCGGAGGATCACGGCCGCGACGGCGGCATGGCCACGCGCGAGTTGGCTCCGGAGCTCACCGAACCCGACAGCTGACCCGCCGCCGCGACCGCTTCGCACCTGACCACCGCGAGCGACAAAGTCGGACTGCACGTAGGACACCTACCGAAGCGCCGACAAAGTCGCTCGCAGTGGGCACTTCCGGAGCCACTTCTCGTAGCGGGATTCGTCCCCCCTTTTCGCGCCGAAATTGGGGTGCGAAAGTTCGCGCCGAAAATTGGGGTGCGAAAGCTCAGCGGCGGCGGTCTCAGCGGCGGCGGCCTCAGCGGCGGCGGAGCCAGATCACCAGCGCGACCGCGGCCACCGCGGCGACCACCGCACCCACCGCAATGGCGGGTTTGGCCTTGGCGGTGTCGACCGCGTGGTGACTGCGTTGCGCGACGGCCTCTTTGGTGTCATTGACCTTCTGCTGGGCGCGGCCCTTGACGTCGAACTTGTCCGACAGCGCACCGACGGTGTCGGCGAGCTCCTCTCGGGTGCGTTCGATGTCGGCCTGGATCTCGTCGACGCCCGCCTCCGGGCCGGGCTCGGGGCGCTGGTCAGGACCGGCCATGACGGGCCTCCTTGATCTCGGTGACGTCACGCTTGACGGACTCGACCGACTCGGCGGCCGGCGGCGGCACCTGCTCGACCTGTTTCTTGCTCACCATCGCGGCGATGCCCGCGGCCGCGAACAGCACGACAGCGACGATCACCGCCGCGGCCCACACCGGCAACACCAGGGCCAGCGCCGCGACCGCGGCAGCGATCAGCGTGGCCAGGCCGAGCACCGCCAGGAGGCCGGCTGCGCCGATGAGTCCCGCGCCGACACCCGCGTGCTTGGCCGACTGCTGGAGCTCCTTCTGCGCCAGCCGCATCTCGTCGCGCACCAGACGTGAGGTCTGCGCAGACAGCTGGGTCATCAATTCCCCGACACTGGGTTCGGCGCTGCGATGCGCCGTGTCGTTCGCCATGTCGTGCCTCCTCATCGGCGGTGCTTCGTGGTCGGGTGCCCACTGTCGAATCTGACAAACACCGTCATCCCCGAGGACCCCGGAACCGTGATGCCCGGGTACTCGTTGTCCTGCCATGACCCGCCGGACCGCGACCGCGCTGGCCGACCGGCTGCTCGACATCCGGCGCATCTACCACGAGCCCGACATCGAACGCTTCCCGCGCGCGCAGCAGGTGCTGGCGCGGTTCCCGCACGCCGAGCGCATCGAAGTGGCCTCCCACCAGGCCATCCCCGGGCTCTACGGCAACGCCGGCAACGTCGGGGACTGGGTGCGGATCAAGCGTGAGGTGCTGGTCCTGGGCGAGAAGAAGAGCCTGGCTGCGCGCCGCAACGAACGCTCCAGCGACTGGATCGCGCCGTCGACGGCCAACGGCTGCGCGATGGCCTGCTCGTACTGCTACGTCCCGCGCCGCAAGGGCTACGCCAACCCGATCACGGTGTTCGCCAACATCGAACGCATCACCGGATACCTGGAACGCCACGCCGCGCGACAGGGCGTCAAACCCGAACCGAACCAGTGCGACCCCACCGACTGGGTCTACGACATCGGCGAGAACAGCGACTGTTCGGCCGACGCGATGGTCAGCGACAACGTCGCCGACCTCGTCGCGCTCTTCGCCCGGCTGCCCAACGCCAAGGCCAGCTTCGCCACCAAGCTGGTCAACCCGGCGCTGCTGGACTACGAACCGCGCGGCGGCACCCGGGTGCGGTTCAGCCTGATGCCCGAGCAGACCTCCCGCGTGGTCGATGTGCGGACCTCGAAGATCAGCGAGCGCATCGCCGCACTCGACGATTTCGTCGACGCCGGCTACGAGGTGCACCTGAACTTCAGCCCGGTCGTCGTGCACGAGAACTGGCTGGCCGAGTGGAGTGAGCTGCTCGAGCAGATCGCCGACAACACCAGCGAGCGCACCAAGCGTCAGCTCGCGGCCGAGATCATCTTCCTGACCCACAACGAAGCCCTGCACGAGGTGAACCTGGGCTGGCATCCGGCCGGCGAGGAACTGTTGTGGCGCCCCGACCTGCAACAGGCCAAGCGCAGCCAGAGCGGCCAGTGGAACGTGCGCTACAAGACCCCGTGGAAAGGCCGCTGGGTCGCCCAGCTGACCGACCTGATCGGTGCGACGTTGCCGGACTGCCGCATCCGGTACGCGTTCTGAGCGGGTTTCGACGCCCTCACCCGCGGGCATCGACATGAGGTGCTGACGGCTGTCCTGTTCGGCGCGGCCGCGTCGAGTTCGCTGGTGATCGGCAGTCTGATCGGTGCCCGCTGGAGTCCTCCGCGGCGGGTCACCGGCGTGCTGCTCGCGTTCGCCAGCGGTGCACTGATCTCGGCGTTGGCGTTCGAGCTGTTCGAGGATGCGTTCCACATGGGCGGTGCGCTGCACTCCGGACTGGGCCTGCTCGCAGGCGCCGCCACGTTCGTGATCGTCGACAGTCTGCTCGACCGTTATGTCGCCGGTTCGGCGAGCCCGGACGGGCGGGAGGTCGCCGCCGCCGGATCGCGCGGCGGGGTCGGGTTGGCGCTGCTGGCAGCGGTGACCCTCGACGGCGTACCGGAGAACATGGCGCTCGGAGTCTCGCTGGTCGGGGGCGCGTCGCTGTCCCTGCTCGTCGCGATCTTCTTCTCGAACCTGCCCGAGTCGCTGGTCGGCGCGGTGTCGATGCGGGAGTCCGGCACCAAGCCCGCCACCGTCGTGCTGACCTGGACGGTCTGCGCGGTGCTGTTGGCCGTCGCGGTGGTGGTGGGCCGGACCGTCGCCGCCGATCTCAGCGATCCCGTGTTGGCGCTGGCGCTGTCGTTCGCGGGCGGCGCGGTCCTGGCCTCGCTCGCCGACACGTTGATGCCCGAGGCGTTCGAACACGGCCGCCCGCTCAACGCGTTCGCCACCGCAGCGGGGTTCTTCCTGTCCTTCGTGCTGGCCGGCTGACGGTTTCGCCGCACGTACCGCGGGGCATCAACGCCGCATGCAGTACCAGACGGCCTCCCCGGTCCCCCCGCCACCGCGGCGCCGGCCGGGCGCCCTGATCGGCGCATTCCTGGCCGGACTCGCCACCGGCGCGGTGACGACGTCCCGGCGCACCCGCAGCGCACCGGCGGCGCCGCAGCATTCGCCACCGCCGGTCCGCGACCACGGGCGGGTACCCGACGAGCCGGCCGATGCGAAGGAGTCGGCGCCACCGCCCGACGACCCGGCCAAGCCGGAGTCCCCGACCGATCTGACCCGCCCGTCGGCGATGTTCGTCCTGCGGCGGACCATTGGCGAGTTCAGCCGTGACCAGTGCATGGACCTCGCCGCCGCACTCACGTACTACACCGTGCTGTCCCTGTTCCCGGCGCTGGTCGTGGTGATCTCGCTGCTCGGTGTGGTCGGCCAGGACGAGCGCACCGTCGACGCGATCCTGCAGATCGTCGCCGACGTCAGCCCCGGCGCCGCCATCGACACCCTGCGCCAGCCGATCGAGCAGATCGTCAACCAGCCCGCGGCCGGGTTGACGTTGATCATCGGCATCCTGGGTGCCCTGTGGTCGGCGTCGGGGTTCGTCGGCGCATTCGGGCGCGCGATGAACCGCATCTACGAGGTCGAGGAGGGCCGGCCGGCGGTCAAGCTGCGGATCCAGCAGCTGCTGATCACCTTCGCCGGGCTGATCATCGTCGCCGCGGTCGCGCTCATGCTGGCGGTCAGCGGGCCGATCGCCGAGGCCATCGGCGGCTACATCGGGCTCGGCTCGACCGGGCTGACCGTGTGGAACATCGCGCGGTGGCCGGTGGTGCTGGTGCTGGTCGTGCTCGGTGTCGCGATGCTCTACCGGGTCAGCCCCAACGTGAAGCAACCGCGGTTCCGGTGGATCAGCGTCGGTGCGGCCGTCGCGATCGTGACGTGGGTGGTCGCGTCGCTGGGTTTCGGCTTCTACGTCGCGAACTTCGGCAGCTATGACCGCACGTTCGGGGCGCTGGCCGGGGTGATCGTGTTCCTGCTGTGGATCTGGATCACCAATCTGGCGTTGCTGTTCGGCGCCGAGATCGACGCCGAACTCGAACGTGGACGTCAGCTGCAGGCCGGGATCCCGGCCGAGGACACCCTCAAGTTGCCGCTGCGCGACACCACCGCCATCGACAAGCTCAAAGAGCAGGGCCGCAAGGACCGCGCCCGCGGCCGGCTGCTGCGCCGCTCCCGCGGCAAGCGCGGCTGATCCGTCAGCGCGCGGCCCCCACCGATTCGGTGTCGACGTGGGCCACCTGCTCGATGCGACGTCCCTCGATGTCGACGTCGGGCAGGATCCGGTCCAGCCAGTCCGGCAGGTACCAGGCCCGTTCCCCGAGCAGCGCCATCAGCGCCGGGATGGCCGTCATGCGGACCAGGAACGCGTCGAACAGCACGGCCACGGCCATCGCGAAACCGACCGACTTGGCCACGGTTTCCGGCGAAAGCATGAACGCCGCGAAAACCGAGATCATGATCACTGCGGCCGCGGTGACGACGCGGGCGCCGTGCCGGAATCCGACCCGGACCGCGTCCAGCGCGCCCTCGCGGGTCTGCGGACCGTGGATGTAGGCCTCCCGCATCCGGGTCACCAGGAACACCTGGTAGTCCATGGCCAGCCCGAACACGATGCCGATCAGGAACACCGGCAGGAAGCTGATGATCGGGCCGGGATCGTCGACGATGCCGAACCAGCCCAGCTGGAACACCGCCACGGTGGCGCCGAAGGTGGCACCGATGGACAACAGGAAGCCCAGCGTCGCGGTCAGCGGCACCAGCAGCGACCGGAACACCGTCATCAACACCAGATAGGCCAGCCCGACGATCACCAGCAGATACGGCAGAAGCGAATTCAGCAGCGCCTCGGACAGGTCGGCCAACACGGCGGTCTGCCCGGTGACGCCGAACGCGATACCCGTCCGATCGGTGAAACCCGCTTCCAAATCCCGGATCTGGTGCACCAGGTCCTGTGTCGCCGCGCTCGTCGGCCCGCTCTGCGGGATCACGGTGATCAGGGCACCGGAGCCGTCGTCGTTGGGTTGCGGCGGGATGACCATCGCGACGTCGTCCTGGCCGCCGATGGCCGCGGCCAGCTCGCTGTAGGCCGCGCCCGGGTTGGCGGCGTCGGCCGCGTCGACGACCACCACCAGCGGACCCAGGACGCCTTCACCGAAGCCCTCGCCGATGAGCTCGACGGCGCGCTTCTGGTCGGCCGGGGTGAAGTCCATGCCGAGTTCGAGTTTGGTCACCGGCAGCGCCACTACCCCGAGCGCGACGACCGCGCCGACGAGGACCGCGACCGGGTGGGCGACGACCAGCTTCGCCCACCGCGCGCCGCGCGAGGTGTCGGTGTCGGCCGCGCGCGGATGCAGCCCCGGCACCCGCGCGGCGAACACCCGCCCGCCGAACCAACCCAGCAGCGCCGGCAGCAGCGTCGTCGCGACCAGCACGGCGATGATCACGGTGACCGCCGCGGTGTAGCCCATGATCGACAGGAACGGAATGTTGACCACGCGCAGCGCGACCAGCGCGATCACCACGGTCAGACCGGCGAACACCACCGACGACCCCGCGGTGCCGACCGCCGTGCCGACGGCGTGGGCCCGGTCGTCGGTGTCGTCGAGTGCGCTGCGATAGCGGGACATGATGAACAGCGAGTAGTCGATCGACACCGCGATGCCGATCATCGAGGCGATCAACAGCGCGGAGGTGTCCATGTTCACCAGCGCTGTGGCGCCGGTGATCAACGCGACCGAGGTGCCCACTCCGACGATCGCGGTGATGATCGGCACCGTCGCCGCGACCACCGACGCGAACGCGATGATCATCACGATCAACGCCACCCCGAAACCCATCGCCTCGCTGAGGCCCTGTTGCGGCGGCTGGCCGTTGAACAGCGTCCCGGTCGCCTCCACGGTGAGCCCGCCGTCGCGGCCGACCTGTAGCGCCTGCTCGAACGCGTCGACCGTCTCGGCGTCGATCTCGGTGAACGCCTGGTCGAACGGTACGTCGACGTAGGCGATCGTGCGGTCGGGATTGACCTGCGCGGCCATGGGTGGCGTGGTGACCGGATTGACGATCGCCTGCGGCGCCGCGAGGTGGTCGAGTTCGCGCAGTTGTCCGACCAATGCGTCCAGTGCCGCGGTCGACGCGGGGCCGTCGAGCCGCTGCCCGGGCGGCGCCTGCACCACCACCTTGGCCGCGGCCATCTGATCCATGTCGCCCTGTCCCGGAAAGTGCTCCTCGAGCATCGCGGCGGCGCGTTCGGTTTCGGTGCCCGGCAGCGAGAAGTCCATCTGGTACGGCTTGGCCAGCAGCGTCGACGCGCCGGCGGCGAACAGCACCAGCACCCACACCGCGACGGTGAGCAATCGGTGACCGAACGCGAACCGGCCGATCCGGTAGAGCACTGCCGACATCGACGCACCAGCCTTTCGCAACACAAGAGTTGTGGTGGGCTAATTACCCACCCGCGCCGGGTGAAACCTCACGTGTCAGCGTTTGCCGGCCTCAGACCCCGGGTACGCCCGTGCAATTGCGTTGAAAGGAGCCCACTTCCGTGAGCGTCACAGGCCGAGCCCGTTCCTGGACCCGTAAGGGACTGAAGGTCCAGCGCCGCGTCGCGTTGGCGCAGATGATGTTCTGGCCGACCGTGCTCGGCGCCGCGGGCCTGCTCGGCGCCGGGGTGCTGCTCGCCCGGCGCCGCGACGTCGCGCCCGACCAGGCCGCCAACCCCGCGGCCGTCGTGGGCTGAGCCGTCGTGCGCATCGTCGTCACCGGTGCGTCCGGAAACGTCGGCACGGCGCTGCTGCGCCGGCTGACCCGACACCGGGGCGTCCACGACGTGGTGGGGGTGGTGCGTCGCCCACCGCCTCCGAGCGGGGTCTACGAGCACGTGCGGTGGCACAGCATCGATCTGGCCGCCGACGACGCCGCGACCCAACTGCGCCCGGTGTTCGACGGCGCCGACGCCGTGGTCCATCTGGCCTGGGGATTCCAGCCCACCCGCAACACCGAGTATCTGCACCGTGTCGGGGTCGGCGGCACGGCCGCGGTGCTGGAGGCTGCGCATGCCGCCTCGGTCGGGCACCTGTTGCACATGTCGTCGGTGGGCACCTACGCCGCCGGCAGCTACGGCACGCCCGTCGACGAGTCCTGGCCCACCTCCGGCATCCCGTCCTCGCCCTACAGCCGGCACAAGTCCGAAGCCGAGGCACTTCTCGACGACTACGAGCACAGCCACCCCGACACCGGAGTGCCGATCACCCGGATGCGGCCCGGGTTCATCGTGCAGCGCGCCGCCGCCAGCGGGCTGATGCGCTACGCGCTGCCCGGGTTCGTCCCGATGATGGTCGTGCCGCTGCTGCCGGTGCTTCCGCTCGACCGTGACCTGTGCATCCCGCTGGTGCACGCCGACGACGTCGCCGCGGCCTACACGGCCGCGCTCGAACGCAAGGCCACCGGCGCGTTCAACCTGGCCGCCGAACCCCCGATCACCCGCGCTGAACTCGTGAAGATCACGCACGCCAAGGCAATTCATGTGCCGTCTGGTCTGCTGGGCGCTCTGGTGGATCTCAGCTGGCGGACCCGGTTGCAGCCGATCGACCGTGGCTGGTTGGACATGGCGTTCACGGTGCCCCTGCTCAACTGCACGCGTGCCCGCGCCGAACTGGACTGGCGGCCCCGATGGTCGGCGACGGCCGCGCTGTCGGACGTGCTGATCGGCGTTGCGCAGCAAGCGCATACCGACAGCCCGCCCCTGCGGCGGCGTTCGCTGCTCGAACAACTGCGCCGCGACCTGACCGAGGGTCTGCTGACCACGCGTCATCTGCCGTGACGGTGCGCGAAGACGTCGTCGTCGTCGGCGCCGGTCCGAGCGGGCTGGCGGTGGCCCGCCAACTCCGGCACGAGCAGGGCATCGATGGGGTGATCCTGGACCGCGCCGACACACCGGCCTCGGCGTGGCGCAGCCGCTATGACGGCTTCCGGTTGAACACCTGCGGCTTCTGGTCCCATCTGCCGGGTCAGCCCATCCCTGTGCGGCACGGCCGCTGGCCGGGACGCGACGACATGGTCACCTATTTCGACGACTATGTCCGTCGTCAACGCTTGCACGTCCGCCTCGGTGTCGCGGTGACGCGCATCGACCGGGCGGGCCCGGGTTGGCTCGTGCACACCGACACCGAAACCCATTTCGCGGCAGCGGTTCTGGTCGCCACCAGCAACTACCACACGCCGTGGGTACCGCCGTGGCCCGGCCGCGCCGGTTTCCCCGGAGAACTATTGCATTCGGCCGACTACCGCTGTAGCGCGCCGTTCGCCGGCCGCGACGTGCTCGTGGTCGGCGCGGGGAACTCGGCCACCGAGATCGCGCTGCAGTTGTGCGACGGCGGCGCGGCTCGCGTACGGATGTCGGTGCGCACACCGCCCCACCTGGTGCCGCGCGCTGCAGCCGGCATACCGATCGACACATTCAGCCCGGTGTTCAGCCGCCTTCCGGCTCCGGTGCTCGACCGGGCGGCAGATGTGCTGCAGCGGTTGCGCTTCGGCGACCTCCGCGATGTCGGATTGCCGCGCCCGCGGGACGGCATCTACACGGCGCTGCTGCAAGAACACCGCATCCCCACCCTCGGTGACCGACTGGTGCCGCGCATCAGGGACGGCAGCATCGAGGTGGTCTCCGCGGTGACGGGTTTCGACGGCGCCCGGGTATTGCTCAGCGACGGCACCGCTGTGCGGCCCGACGTCGTGATCGCCGCCACCGGGTACCGCAGGGGCCTCGAACCGTTGGTCGGGCATCTCGGCGTCCTCACCGGCGATGGACTTCCGGTGCGCAACGGAACCCGCAGTGCCGCAACGGGTCTGTGGTTCCTCGGGTACGAGGAACCACTCGTCGGACCGTTGCGCGCACTGCGCGGGCAGGCCGGTCCGGTCGCTGCGGCGATCGCCCGGCACGTGCGCTCGGTCAGGTCGTCGGAGCCGGAATCCCGAACGCGAGCAACGCGACATCGTCCTCGACGAACGCGCCCAGATCGGCCAGCAGCTCCACCAGCGCGGCGATGATCCCGTCGGCCGACGACGGGGCGTGCTCGGCGACGAATCGCCGCAACCCGCCGACGTCGTCGAAGCGTGCAGTGCCCACACCGGTGCGGGCCTCGGTCAGCCCGTCGGTGTAGAGCAACAGGGTGTCCCCCGGCCGCAACACCAGATGCGCCTCGACGAACGAGGCTGCAGCGGTGATGCCGACGGCCTGCCCGCCTCGGGTGTCGACTTCGGTCACCTCTCCGTCGGCCCGCAACAACAGCGCCGGCGGGTGGCCGCCGGCGGCCAGCCGGACCTCGACGCCGTCGGCGGTCATCCGCAGCGTGCCCACGATGACCGTGGTGAGCACGAAGCCTTCGTCGATGGCCTGTTGCAGCAGCACCGTGTTCAGCGTGTGCAGCACCAGCCCGGGGTCGTCGTCGACGACGGCGGCCGCACGCAGCGTGTAGCGGGTCAGCGAGGTCAGCATGGCCGCCGACGCTCCTTTGCCGACCACGTCGCCGAGGAAGAAGCCGTACAGATCCGCGGCGAGCGGATAGAGGTCGTAGAAGTCCCCGGTCACATCGTCGGTCGCGGCGTGGTAGTGCGCGGCGGCTTCCACGCCCGCCGGGGCCGACACCGACGGCGGCAGCAGGGATCGGCGCAGCGTCGCGGTCAGCTCTTCGGCGCGGCGGCGCTCGGCCAACAGTTCCCGCTCGTAGGACCGACGGCCGCGGGCGTCGTGCAACGCCATCCGGATCAACGAAACGGAGCCGTCGCCGGTGGCGTCCAGCGCTGCGCTGACCAACACCGGGAACCGAGACCGGTCCGCCGCGACCAGATCGACGGCGAACTCCGAGATGCGCCTGTTGATCCTCAGCAGCGGCGCGAAGTGGGTCTCGTAGTGGATGCGTGCACCCGCACTGAACAGCTCGGTGAACGGCCTCCCGAGCAGATCGTCGGGACGGTACTGCAGCCAGTCGGCCAGGGTGCGGTTGACCGCGATGATGCGGCGGTCGGCCGTCGCGGTCAGCAATCCACACGGTGCCCGATCGAACGATTCCTCGGCGTGCCCGGGAGGGTACGCGCCGGTCACGACGCCCCGTCGACGAACGCGACGATCGCCTCCACCGTTGCCTCGGGTTCGCTCACGTGCGGGCAGTGACCACTGGTGTCCACGGTGCGCAGCACGCTGCCCGGGATCTGGTCGGCGACGAACGCGCCGACACCTGCCGGGGCGATGGCGTCGTCGGCGCACTCCAGGATCAGCGTCGGCACACCGACGGTGGCCAAATCGGCACGGTTGTCGGACAGAAAGGTGGTGCGCGCGAAGACTTTTGCGCATGCGGGATCCGTGCGACAGAAACTCTCGGTCAGTTCCTCGGCGAGTTCCGGTTGCTCCGGCGCCCCCATGATGGTGGGCGCGATGGCCCGCGCCCACCCCAGGTAGTTGCTGTCGAGCGATTCCAGCAGGTCCTCGATCTCCTCGCGGCTGAACCCGCCGCGGTACCCCTCGTCGTCGAGATAGCAGGGCGACGGCGCAAGCAGCACGAGTTTGGAGAACGCGTCCGGACGTCGGTTGACTGCGAGCACACCCATCATCGCGCCGACCGAATGGCCGACGTAGACGACGTCGGTGAGATCCAGCCCGTCGACCAGGTCGAGGATGTCCTCGGCGTAGGCGTCGAGACGGGCATAGCGTTCCGGGTTCCAGTAGCGGGTGTCGGCCCCGCCGGAGCCGACGTGGTCGAACAGCACCACGCGGTAACGCTGCGCGAGCGGGCCGGTGATGCGCCGGAACAGCGTCTGATCGCAACCGAAGCCGTGCGACAACAGAAGCGTCGGGCCGGTCGGCGGCCCGAGGATCTGCACGTTGTTGCGTGCGCGCACGTCCACGTTCTTCCTTATACAGGCAGACGCGGCCCCGGTGGGCCAGTGCCGGGGTTTGAGGGAATCGCGACGGGAAATGCAAGAGCGATGAGCGAATGGGAGTGCATCGTCGTCGGTGCGGGCGCCGCCGGACTCAGCGGCGCGTTGGTTCTGGGACGGGCCCGGCGGCGCACCCTGGTGCTCGACGCCGGTGAGCAGAGCAACCTCGCGGCCACCGGCATCGGAGGCCTGTTGGGCCACGACGGGACCTCCCCTGCCGAGTTGTACGCGGCGGGCCGGCGGGAACTGGCGGCCTATCCCAGCGTCGAGTACCGCCGCGCCGTGGCAGTGCGCGGCGCCGTCGTCGACGGTGGCCATGCGATCGAACTGGACGACGGACAGACGGTCTACGGTCGCCGGATCCTGTTGGCCACCGGCATGACCTATCAGCCACCCGCGCTGCCGGGGCTCCCGGAATTGTGGGGCACCTCGGTGTTCCAGTGCCCGTTCTGCCACGGCTGGGAGGTGCGCGATTCCCGCCTGGCCGCCTTGGCCGCCGGCGAGGAAGGCGTGCACGCCGCATTGATGCTGCGCGGATGGAGTGACGACGTCGTGCTGTTGACCGACGGTCCGGCCGGCCTGGACGGCGACCAGCAGCGATTGCTGGCCGGAGCCGGTGTCACAGTCGACGAGCGCCGGGTTGCCGAACTGATCGGCCGCGACGGTCGGCTCGCCGAGATCGTGTTCACCGACGGTGACCGCATCGCCCGCGACGCGCTGCTGGTCGAAGCCCCGCTGGAGCAGCGGTCGCGGTTGGCCGAGGAGCTGGGTGCGGCGTGCACGCCGGGCCCGTTGTCGGTCAACACCATCGGGGTGGATCCGTTGCACCGCACCAGCAGTGCAACGGTGTTCGCTGCCGGTGACGTCTGCACCGAGCAGCCCTACGTCGCCGGCGCCGCGGCCGGCGGCGCGCAGGCCGCGATGATCATCGTGCAGAGTCTGCTGGCCGAAGAGTTCGGTCTGCCCTATCCGCCGACGTGACGCCCGGGCCGCCCGGCGTGCTTAAGTGAACGGGTGCACCCCGGACTGCTGACCGTCGCGACGGGCTTCGCCACCGCGCTCGCGTTGATCGCGGCCATCGGCGCGCAGAACGCTTTCGTGCTCCGGCAGGGAATCCGCGGCGAGTACGTCGTGCCGGTGGTGGCGATCTGCATCTTCGCCGACATGGCGCTGATCTTTGCGGGCATCGCCGGACTCGGCGCCCTGATCGCCGCGCACCCCGGCGTCCTCACGGTCGCCACATACGGTGGGGCCGCGTTCCTGATCGGCTACGCCGTGCTGGCCGCCCGGCGCGCGCTGCGTCCCGGCACGCTGACCCCGGCCGACTCGGCGCCGGCGGGACTGACCGGTGCGGTGCTGACCTGTCTGGCGTTGACGTTCCTCAATCCGCACGTCTACCTGGACACTGTGATCCTGCTGGGCGCGCTGGCCAACGACCACGGCAGCCAGCGGTGGTGGTTCGGCGCCGGCGCCGCGGCGGCCAGCGCCACCTGGTTCGCCGGACTGGGCTTCGGCGCGACCCGGCTGCGCGCCCTGTTCGCCGCGCCGACCACCTGGCGGGTGCTCGACGCCGCGATCGCGGTCACGATGCTGGTCCTGGCGGGTTTGCTGATTCTGCGCTGACCGACACGCAATCCTTGTCGGCATCGTCAATAAGCACGGCGCGGGCGGTCAACCTGGGGAAGAATCCCGATATGGCCGATCCACCGGTCCCCGCCCGAATGGGGTTGCGCGAGCGCAAGAAGCGCCAAACCCGCGAGGCCGTCCGCTCCGCGGCCTTCGAGCTCTTCGAACGCAACGGGTACGCCCACACCACCGTCGAGCAGATCGCCGAGGCGGCCGAGGTCTCTCCGCGCACCTTCTTCCGCTACTTCCCCAACAAGGCGGCGCTGCTGATCCCGGACCACATGATGGACCCGATCATCGACGCCTTCATCGACGCTCCTGCCGACCTGACACCCATCGCGGCCTACCGTTACGCCCTCGAGCAGGTGTTCGCCGGCATCTCGGACCCCCATTGGGTGCAGGAGATCGCTCGCCAGCAGCTGATGTACACCCTGCCCGAGGCCGCCGGCGCGCTGTACAACGAATACATCCACGTCATCGAGGTCATCACCGACGCGCTGGCCCAGCGACTGCGCCTGCCGGCAACCGATCCTCGCCTGCGCGTCACCGCCAGCGCACTCACCGGCGTCCTGATGGGCGCGCTGCACAACACCCCGATGGACCCCGTACGGCTGGTCCAGGCACTCGATTTCCTCGACGCCGGCCTGCCGCTGACCGCGGCCCAGGCGACCGAAACCCGGCACCCCGACCCCGGAACCATTAGCCTCTCCTGATGGCCTTCTCGCCCCGCATCCCGGCGACTTCGCGCGTCGCGACGGCCGCCGCGGCCCTCGCTGCCGGCGTCGCCCTCCTGGGCGCCGGACCGGCAGGAGCGCAACCGGCGCCTCCGATCGAACCGCCGCCCGCGCCCGGGGCGCCCGCGCCCGAAGCTCCCCCGGTGTTCGTCTACACGCCGCTGGCTCCCGGTGAGATCCCCCCGCCGGCCCCGCCGCCGGTGGGCGCACCCCCGGTACCGCCGGTGCCGAACGCGAACTTCGGCAACACCGGGCAGTTCGACTTCCTGCGTGAACTGTGGAACATGCGTAACTCGCCGGAACTCTTCCAGACCGTGGGGCCCGGCACCATGGACCCGGCCACCTGGGTGCCCCCGACCCCTTACGGCACACCGCCGCCCGGCGCGCCTCCCGCCCCGGCGTCTGCCCCGCCACCGGTCTGGCCGCCGGCCGGGATGGTGCCGACCCTGGTTCCCTGACCCCCGCCGTGGAGTTGCGCTCTCGGTGAGCGCAACCGGTGACCTCACCCCGGGCCGACCGTACGGTCGCGTCCCATGGCTGATCAGCAGGACGCCACCCCGCCGCGCCGTCTCGACGAGGACTGGCTGGCCGTCGTCGTCGGATTGACCTTGCTCGCGCTGGTCCTCGTCGGCGCCATCCCGGGCAGCGTGATCCCGTGACCGAGCAGACGGCCGACACCGCCGCATCGGTGCCGCCCGCCCGGACGAGGGGCATCGGGTACGCCGTGGCCGGTGTCGTCGTCGTGCTCGTGTTGGGCGCGTTGACCCGCTACCTGGAAGCCCAGGTTCCCCGGTGGGCCGACGGCACCGGGTTCGCGCGCGTCGCCAAATCCATCGAGTTCCCCGTCTACGCCATCGCGCTGGGACTGCTCGGCAACGTGGTGCTGTCGCGGCTGGCCCTGCGCGACGCGCTGGCCGCCGGTTTCCGCACCGAGTTCTTCATCAAGACCGGTCTGGTGCTGCTCGGCGCGTCGATCAACCTCAAGGTGTTGGTCACCGCGGCCGGGCCGGCGATCGTGCAGGCGCTGCTGCTGATCACGATCGTGTTCGGGTTCACCTGGTGGCTCGGCGGCCGACTGGGCATCGAGGACAAGCTGCGTGCGCTGCTGGCCTCGGCGGTGTCGATCTGCGGTGTCAGCGCGGCCATCGCGGCCGCGGGCGCGGTGCAGGCCCGACGCGAACAGCTCGCCTACGCGGCATCACTGGTGATTGTGTTTGCGCTGCCGTCGATCTTCCTGCTGCCGTGGCTGGTCGGCGTATTCGGACTCTCCGACGCGGTGGCAGGTGCCTGGATCGGCGGCAACATCGACACCACGGCGGCGGTGGCCGCCTCCGGTGCGATCGCCGGCGAGGATGCCCTGCAGATCGCCACGATCGTCAAGACCACCCAGAACGCATTGATCGGCATCGTCGCGATCGCGTTGACCGCGTACTTCGCGCTGAAGGTGGAGCGCAACGCGGCGGCACGGCCCACCGTCGGCCAGTTCTGGGAGCGGTTCCCCAAGTTCGTGCTCGGTTTCGTCGCCGCGTCCGTCATCGGGACCCTCTACCTGCAGTGGGGCGGGGACAAAGCGGACATCAGCACCGTCAACGACCTGCGCACGTGGTTCCTGATCTTCGCGTTCGTCGCGATCGGACTGGAGTTCTCGCTGAACGGCCTGCGGGAGGCCGGGTGGCGCCCGGTGGCGGTGTTCGCCTCGGCCACGGTGGTCAACATCGTCGTCGCCCTGGGCCTGGCGCTGCTGCTGTTCGGCAACTTCGAGGTCAACGCCGCGTCCTGATCTAATGGGCGCGTGACCGAGACGACCGCCGCCGACGACCGCATCGCGTTCGCGCGCGTCGGCTCGGCGTACTACCCGGTGCTGGTCGCGGTGTTCACCGCACTGGTGATCATTTCCAACGTCACCGCCACCAAGGGCGTGGCGTTCGGGCCGCTCATCACCGACGGCGGGTTCCTGGTCTTCCCGCTGACCTACGTGATCGGCGACGTGCTCAGCGAGGTCTACGGCTTCCGTGCGGCGCGCCGCGCCATCCTCACCGGCTTTGCGATGAATGCGCTTGCGGCATTGGCGTTCTGGATCACGGTGTACCTGCCCGCCGCGGACTTCTACGCCAACCAGGAGCATTTCGCCAACGTCGTCGGCGCCTACACACAGCTGATCGTGGCCGGGTTGGCCGGGTTCCTGGTCGGCCAGACCCTCAATGCGTGGGCGGTGGTGCGGATCAAGCAACGCACCAAGGAGAAGCACCTGTGGGCGCGCTTGATCGGTTCGACGTTCGTCGGCCAACTCGGGGACACCTTGGTGTTCTGCGCGATCGCCGCGGGCGCGATCGGCATCACCAGCATCGGTGACTTCGTCACCTATGCCGCGCTGGGCTGGCTGTACAAGACCGCCGTCGAGATCGTGGTGCTGCCGGTCACCTACCGGGTGATCGCGTTCATCAAGCGCCGCGAACCGAGTTACCTCGCGGCGGCTTGATCTGCGCCGCTCGCGGGTAGCGTGACACCATGCGGTCCGGTGTCATCCGTGAGTACGGCGACTGCGCGCTGCTGGTCGAATTCTCCGACACCGCTGAGGTGTTGGCGTTTCACGAGGCCCTGCGTACCGCCGCGGTGCCCGGCGTGGTCGACATCGTGCCCGCCGCGCAGACCGTTCTGGTCAAACTCGCCGACCGCAGCGCCGTGGCCCCGACGCGCAAGCACCTGGCCGGCCTGGTCGGCCGTCCGGGTGCCCTCGCCGCTGCCCCGGCCCCGGCGCCCGGGAGCGCCGACGTCGTCATCGACGTCCGGTACGACGGAGAGGACCTCCACGAGGTGGCCGAGCTGACCGGGCTGACTCCTGACGAGGTGATCGCCGCGCACACGGGCCGGCCGTGGCGGGTCGGGTTCAGCGGTTTCGCTCCCGGGTTCGCCTACCTGATCGGCGGCGACGACCGACTGGCGGTGCCCCGCAAGACCGAGCCCCGCACCCGGGTTCCGGTCGGTTCCGTCGGGTTGGCCGGCGAGTTCAGCGGTGTGTACCCACGCGAGTCGCCGGGCGGGTGGCAGCTGATCGGGCGCACCTCCGCGGTGCTGTGGGACGTGCAGCGTCCGTCTCCGGCGCTGCTGACGCCGGGCCTGTGGGTGCAGTTCCGGGCGGTGGACGCGTGAGCCCGGGCGGGGCATACCTGGAGGTGCTGGCGCCCGGCCCGCTGGCACTGGTGGAGGACCTCGGCCGGCCGGGCCTGTCCCACCTCGGCGTCACCCGATCCGGGGCCGCCGACCGGCGGTCGCACGCGCTGGCCAACCGCCTGGTGGCCAACCCGGACGGCCACGCCACCGTCGAGATCACCCTCGGCGGCTTCACCGCGCGCCTGCACGGCGGCGGACGCGAAGGGATCGCGATCGCCGTCACCGGCGCCGACGCCAACCCCTCGGTCGACGGTAAACCTTTCGGCAGCAACAGCATTCATCACATGCATGACGGTCAGGTGATCGCGCTGGACACCCCGCGCGCCGGTCTGCGGTCCTACCTGGCGGTGCGCGGCGGCATCGACGTGGAGGTCGTCCTCGGGTCGCGCAGCTTCGACGCGCTGTCGGCGATCGGTCCCGCGCCGCTGCGCCGCGGCGACGTGCTGCCGATCGGCGCCCACAGCGACGACTTCCCCGAGGTCGAGTTGGCGCCGGTGGCCGCCCTGTCCGACGACCCACTCGACCTCGACGTGGTGCCGGGGCCGCGCGACGACTGGTTCGTCGACCCCGACATCCTGGTGCGCACCAACTGGCAGGTCACCGATCGCAGCGACCGCGTCGGAGTGCGACTGGTCGGAATGCCACTGGAGTACCGGTCGTCGGACCGTCAGCTGCCCAGCGAGGGCGCCACCCGCGGTTCGATCCAGGTCCCGCCGAACGGGTTTCCCGTCATCCTGGGCCCCGACCATCCCGTCACCGGGGGCTATCCGGTGATCGGCGTGCTCACCGACGACCACGCCGACCGGCTGGCCCAGGCCCGGCCCGGTCAGACCATCCGGTTGCACTGGTCGCGTCCGCGGCACCCGCCTGACACAGTGGACCGTTGACAGGGGCGCTGGTAGAACCACAGGTGTGCGTGCACGTCTGGTCCACACCTCCGATCTGGATGCCGAAACCTTCGACAATGCCCGCTCGATGGTCGTCGAGGCGTTCGGCGGCGAGTTCCGCCCTGCCGACTGGGAACACGCCCTGGGCGGTATGCACGCGCTGATCTTCCGGTACGGCGCGCTGATCGGGCACGCCGCCGTCGTACAGCGCCGCCTCTACGTCGGCGACGTCGCCCTGCGGTGCGGATACGTCGAGGGGCTGGCGGTCCGCGCGGATCATCGCGGCCAGGGCCTGGCGACGGTGCTGATGGACGGGGTCGAGCAGGTGCTGCGCGGCGCCTACCACCTGGGCGCGTTGAGCACCACGGAGCTGGGCCAGCCGGTCTACGAGGGCCGCGGTTGGACTCCGTGGACCGGCCCCACGTCGGTGCTCGGGCCCGACGGGCCGGTGCGCACCCCCGACGACGACGGCGCGCTCTACGTCCTGCCGTGCGCGCTGCCCGACGGACTGGTGCTCGACCCCGCGGCGCCGATCGCGTGTGACTGGCGCAACGGAGATGTGTGGTGATCTCACCGGCGCCCGATCCGTCGGGTGAGCGGAATTTCACCGCCTGAGCGGCAGCGATACTGCCGGGCAATCACCGGTTAATCAGCGCGAAACACGCACTGCATAGACAGGTGGGCATGAGTGAGCCGGAATGGGCGCCGCTCACCGGGTTTCGTGTCGCGGTGACGTCGGCGCGGCGAGCCGACGAGCTGGCCACGCTGCTGCGCCGTCGCGGCGCCGCGGTGACCAGCGCCGCGGCCATCGAGATGGTGCCGCTGCCCGACGACGACGAACTGCGCCAGCACACCCAGGCGCTGATCGCCGACCCGCCGGACATCGTGATCGCCACCACCGGCATCGGACTGCGCGGCTGGATGGCCGCCGCCGACGGGTGGGGTATGGCCGGCGACCTGACCGACGCGCTGGCCGGCGCCCGCATCGTGTCGCGGGGGCCCAAGGCCACCGGGGCGCTGCGCGCGGCCGGACTGCCCGAGGAATGGTCCCCGGAGTCGGAGTCCTCCCGCGAGCTGCTGCACTATCTGCTCGAGGGGGGCATCGCGGGCACGAGGATCGCGGTGCAGTTGCACGGCGCGACCGCCGACTGGGACCCGTTTCCCGAGTTTCTCGACGAATTACGTTCTGCCGGAGCGGAAGTGGTCCCGATCCGGGTGTACCGCTGGCATCCCGCCCCCCGCAACGGGGAGTTCGATCAGCTGGTGGCCGGCATCGCCGAGGAACGGTTCGACGCGGTCAGCTTCACCTCCGCCCCGGCGGTGGCCTCGGTGCTGCTGCGAGCCACCGAGATGGGATTGGAGGCGCAGGTGCTCTCGGCGCTGCGCACCAGCGTGCACGCGATGTGTGTGGGTCCGGTGACCGCGCGGCCGCTGGTGCGGCTCGGGGTTCCGACGTCGTCGCCGGAGCGGATGCGGTTGGGCGCGTTGGCCCGTCACATCACCGACGAGCTTCCGTTGCTGCAGTCACGCACCATCCGGGTGGCCGGTCATCTGCTCGAGATCCGCGGCACCTGTGTGCTGGTCGACGACGCCGTGCGGCCGATGTCGCCCGCGGCGATGGCCACCATCCGCGCGCTGGCCCACCGGCCGGGCGCGGTGGTCTCCCGGGTCGATCTGCTGCGGGCGCTGCCCGGTAGCGGCACCGACACCCACGCCGTCGAGACCGCGGTGCTGCGGTTGCGGAATGCCCTGGGCGACAAGAAGATGGTGTCCACCGTGGTCAAACGCGGCTACCGGCTGCCGGTCGACGAGGCGTGTGTGTCGTGAGCTACGTGCTGGTCGCGCACGGGACCCGCAAGCAGCGCGGTGTCGCGTTGATCGCCGACATCGCCGACGCCGTGTCCGGGGCCCTGGACGCGCCGGTCCGGGTGGCGTTCGTCGACGTGTTGGGACCCACTCCGGCAGAAGTGCTCGCGGTGCGACGCGACGAGCCGGCCGTGCTGGTGCCGGCGTTCCTGGCGCGCGGCTACCACGTCGGGGTGGACATCCCCGGCCATGTCGAGGCCAGCGGCCACGACGACGTCACCGTCGCCCCGGCGCTGGGCCCCGACCCTCAGCTGGCCCGGGTGCTGCTCGATCGTCTCGTCGAATCCGGTTGGCGGCCCGACGATTCGGTGATCCTCGCGGCGGCCGGAACCTCGGATCGGGTTGCACAGCGCGACCTTCACACCACGGCGACCTGGTTGTCGGCGACACTGGGGTCGCGCGTGGAACTGGCCTTCGCCGCCACCGGTGAGCCATGTGTCGCCGACGCGGTGGCCGCCGCCCGCCGCACCGGCCGGCGCGTGGTCGTCGCGTCCTATCTGCTCTCCGACGGACTGTTCCAGGATCGGTTGCACGACAGCGGCGCCGACCTGGTGACCGCCCCGCTGGGCACCCATCCCGGCGTGACGCGGCTGATCGTCAGCCGATTCGTGCGGGCCCGGTCAGGGGTGCGGAGTCGTTGATTGCGGCAGCGCCGCCACCAGCGGGGTGTCGGCGCCCACCCGGCCCAGCCTGGCCGCGCCGCCCGGATCTCCGAGAGGGGCGTCACGGCCAGGCAGGACCATCGTGAAGAACGCGGCGTTGTCCCCCAGAAACGCGGCTTCTTCATCAGGTAAGTCTGTCTCGTAGTAGATGGCGTCCACGCGACACGCGATGCGGCACGCACCGCAGTCGACGCACTCGTTGGGGTTGATGTACATCGCCCGGTCACCCTCGTAGATGCAGTCCGCCGGGCACTCCTGCACGCAGGACTTGTCCACGATGTCCACACAGGCGCTGCCGATCACGTACGTCATGACTGCGAGGTTATGGAAGCTGACGTGTCCCCGGCAGGGGCCGAAAGTCCCTTCTTTGATCCCGCCGAAATTGCATTCCACGCGCGTCAAACGGCCTTGATGTCAAGTGGCTATGACAACGATTAGGCGGCTTGGCTAAGAAGTTGGGTCATGCGTTGGGCGGGTGTGTCCA